>JBGPTK010000131.1:0-10422 GCA_041490605.1 Terriglobia bacterium
GCCTGCGAGCGGACGCGCCCGAAGTTCAACTCCAAATCGGTTTGCTGCGTGCTCGAATCATGCTTGACGATGCTGAGGTTGGAATCCTGGCCCACGTTCAATATCGAGCCGTCGTTCAGCGCCACCCGCGCCCGGGCCATATGCCCTGTGTTGATGGAGTCCTGCCAATAGACCGGCATGCCCGCGCCGGCGGGCAATTGTTGCGCGCCTCGCACCACGTTCACCACCGGCACCACGTTCGAAACTTTGCCGGCGCTTTGCGCGCCTTGTGCCATCCCATCCAGCGGAAACGCAAGCAGCGCGATCAGCAAGCCTGCCAGGGCCGGGAAGCATGACGTGCGTTTGATCATGATTGGCTCTCCTAACCGGAAACCCGCTCCAACTTTCAATGACTCGCTAGAATCGCCAACGAACGCCATCCGCATGGCCACACCATCCGGATGTTTCACTCGCCGGCGGCCCCTGCAAACTGCTCCCAAACTTGGTGGACAGAACAGAAACCTATCACACCTTTGCGCAAGCCGCCGCAAGAATCTGCCGGCCACTTGCTATACGGCGGCTCGCGCACTGGACCCTGCGCAATGAACCCCGCGCAGTAGACCTTGTTCCGCGGCGCAAGCCGCCGCGGAATTAATCGCCCGATTTCGCCTGCGCTTGCTTTGGCGGGGGCGCAAACTGCTTCATGCGCTCGCGCATCGCTTCCGTTGAGCCCGGCGCTTTCTTTTCGCGCCAGGCATCCAGGCGCTTGCAGTGTTCTTCCAGGTTGCTGAAGATGAATGGATTCTTCATGGCTTGCCGCCACTGGGCCGCTACCGGCTGCAATCGTTCCCATACCACCCACTGCTCGCCGGAATTCTCGAAGAATAAATCCTCGTCGATCAAGCCCCGGTTCACGATGCTGGCCACCATCTCCCAATAGCTGGAGACCATGCGGATGCTCTCATTCATTTCCGAACCCATCGGGAATTGCTTCATCATGTCTTCCATTGAAGTCGCAAAATAATTGCCGAAGAACCACGACCGCGCCTTGCGCAGCCGTTCTTCCCGGCGCATATCGTAAAGCTGGAGCATCAACTTCACTTGCTCGTTCGTCACTTCTCCCATGGTTGAATCCTCCTCGAGTGTAATCCAACAAAAATCGCAATCCGGAAACAACGGCTACAAAAACGCGGGCGCGGCTGAACAGTTTGCGGAAAAATGCATTTCGGTGTCATTCCGAACGAAGTGAGGAATCCGGAGTTGCTCCCAAATGCTTGAGAAGTGGGGAATTTCTCCATGCTGTTCTGGACTGTTATTCCATCACAGAGCAATTCCCGGCTTTTTCCGCAAACTGTGAAGCCGGCCCCTACGCTTCTTTTTTTTCCGCGCCCACCAGTTCCACTCGTTGCACCCCGCTCAGCGGGATGTGCTCCTGCTCGAATCCGGTCTTCAGCCGCCGCCGCAGTTCCCGCGCCACGTCCTCCTGCCGCAAGGGAGCGGTGCGAATTTGGATGCGAATGGTGGTCCCGCTCAGCGCCAGCGAATCGATTCCCAGCACGCGCGGCCCTTCCACCAGCGCCGCCGACCAATCCGGGTCGGAGCGAAAGTCGGTGGTAATTTTCTCGAGCGCGCGCAGCGCGGTGGCAACGGCCTCGCCGGAGGGCACCGTCACATCCACCCAGGTTTGCGACCAATCCCGGCTCAAATTGGCCACCCGGCCGATCTGCCCGTTGGGAATGCTGACCAGCGCTCCGCGCCCGTTGCGCAGCACCGTGCGCCGCAACGTCACTTGTTCCACCCGGCCTGTCTCCTCATCAATCTTGATCGTATCTCCCGCCACGTACTGATCTTCAAAAACGATCAGGAAGCCGTTGATCAAATCGCGCACCAGGTACTGTCCCCCAAAGCCCAGCGCCAGGCTGGCCAACCCCGCGGCGGCTGCCAGCGGCGTGATATCGAATCCAAAGTAGGGCAGCGTCATCAACAGCGCGGCAATCATCACCAGCATGGTGCCGGCGCTGTATAGCAGGTTGGCCATGGCGCGCGTTTGCTGCTCGCGCATCTGGGCAACGCGCGTCGGCGATTTTGCCATCTCAACCAGTCGGGCGGTCACCGCCTTCATCACGCGGATCAGGACAAAGGCCAGGAACACGATGACCGCCACCTTGATTGCGTTCAAGAGGATGGCGTTTTCCGTTAATTGCGCGCGTAATTCAGTCATAGAATAGAAGACCGGGATTATACCATTTGCGGGGCGTACCTCCGTGGGTGCGCATTTGCCGATATCCCGGCCGGGAGGATTTTCCTTATGGCTCGTACCCGTCGAACTTTTCTGGCTGCGTTGATCCCAGCCGCGGTCGTCGCAGGCGCCGCCGTTGCTGCGTTCGCCGATCAGCAAAACCCATTCCCCCCGAATCCTGCGGCGCAGCAGCAAAAGCCGGGATTGACCCCTGAACCCGAACGCAAGGTTGACATGAGAATGATTCTGAAAGCGAATCAGGTCCAAATTCATAATGACGTAAACCGTCTCTTCGATCTGGCACAGGAACTGAAAACCGAGGTGTCCAAGACCGATTCCACCGCGATCCTCTCGCTTCCCCTGGTTCACAAAGCCGAAGAAATCGAAAAACTAGCCAAGCAAATTAAAAACCTGGCAAAATCCTGATCGCCGCATCGTCATATTTTCCGGCGCCAGCACAGCCATTCCCGCCTGCAAACGAAAGGCGGGAGGATCGCGCGGATTGGCAGGTGGGAAATCGTTGGCCCGGAGATCGGATCAGAATCGGGCGCGAAAGCGGATTTCGGTTCGACTTTTACGCTTGCTTGGTAGGTTTGCCCTCGACTGGTTTGGCCGGGGCCGTGGCGGCGGGGGCTTCTATTGTTTTTCCGCTGGTGGCGCCTAGCTGCGAGAGGATCGTGGGAATGTCGAGGCCCAGGGCTTGCAATTGTTGAAGCAGGCCGAAGATCAGCGCGGGTCCGGTGCGCGCGACGCGGCCGATGCCGCCGGTTCCATCTCCGTCGCTGCCGTTGCCTTGCTCGATGACAACCACTTTGTCGATGTTCCCCAGCGGAGCGGCCACGGCTGCGAAAATGCCCGCGGATGCTTGCAAAACGCTCGGCAGCTTCTCCAGGATGGTCTGGAGCTTGGCCGCATCGTTGAACTGTTTCCAGGCCTCCGCTTTCTTCAGAATGGCTTGCGCCTCCGCCAGGCCTTGAGCCTCGACGGCGTGCGCGTGCGCCAGTCCGATGGCTTCAATCTTGGCGGCTTCCGCTCGGCCCTCGGCCTCCACCGCGGCGGCGCGACCCAGGCCTTCTTGCTTCAGCTTTTCCTGCTGCGCTTCGGCGAGAGCAATCTGAGCAGCCTTGGAACCCTCGGCATCGAGAATCGCGGATTGCTTGGCGGCTTCGGCGCGCAAAATTGCCGCCTGCCGGTCGGCCTCGGCGGCTATGATCACCGTGGCTTCGAGTTCCTTCTGTCTGCGCTGGACTTCCTGCTCCTGGACGGCGATCTGCTCTTGCGTGCGCATCTTTTCGACGCGCACTTCTTCCACCACCACTTGCTGCCGTGCCTTAGCCTGTGCCAGCGGCCCGGCTTGCGCCGCCATGGCCTTCTGCGTCTCGACCTCCGCCAGGAACTGGGCTTGCTTGATGTTGAATTCGCGCTGTGCTCCGGCGATGTTCGCGTCGGAATCGAACTTGGCTTTCTCCCCTTCCTGCATGGCCACTGCTGATCTGATCTTCGAATCGCGAGTGGCTTCGGCCTCGCCGATCGTGCCGTCGCGCTTCACTTCGGCGGTGCGCTTTTTGCCGAGGGCGTCGAGGTACCCTTCCTCGTCGCTGATTTCCTGCACCGTCAGCACGTCCACTCCGATGCCCATGCGCTCCAGATCCTGGGCGGCCTCGGAAGTCAGTTTCTGGGCAAAGCTCGCCCGGTCGCTGTTCACTTCCTCGACCGTCAGCGTTCCCAGGATGGCGCGCAGGTGGCCCTCGAGAGTTTGAAAGATCACTTTCTGAATCTGGTCCGTGGGCATGCCCAGGAAGCGTTCCGCGGCGGCGCGGAGCGAAACGTCGTCGCTCTTTATCTTGACGTTGGCCACCGCTTTCACCGAAATCGGCACGCCCTGCAGCGTATAGGCGCGCTTAATTTCCAGCGGAATCGTGAATACGTTGAGCGAAAGATAATCCACCTGCTCGAGCAGCGGAAAGCGGAACGTGGCCCCGCCGTTCACCACGCGGTATCCCACAATTTTGCCGTCCGCGGTCTTGCGCTTGCGCCCGCTCAGGACGGCCACGGCGTTTGGCGGCACCTTCAGATAATTCCGGCTGAAAAGCGCCATCGCCACAAACAAAGACAGCACCACCAGGACCACGATTACGGGTATAAAAAACTGCGTAGGCATTCTCGTACTCCCCGTCGAACTTCGAGTTAGTCGGCGCGTCGAACCAGGACTGTCTCGCCGGCGATGGATTCAATCTTGACCGACGTGTTGGCGAGAATGGCTCCGCCATCCACGGTCCGGGCCAGTTTCTCAACCACGCCCTCACCCATTGCGCAGCGGATCTGGCCCAGCCCGCCCGCGGGAATTGCGACACTCACCTGTGCCGTGCGGCCAATCAACTCGCTCACACGCACGTCGCTGGAGGCCTGCTGGCTGAACAGGAAACTCGCAAATAGGTAGATGATTCCTCCGAAAAAAATTCCGCCCGCCAGGCCAATCGCGGTGCTGATCTCGGTCCGATAGCCCAGATGGACCCCGATGGCCCCAAATCCGCCGAACGCGGTGACGAACACGCTCAGCACCCGTGTGCTCAGGAAGCTGACCCCGTGGATGTCCCCGTGGACGTCGGCGTCATGTCCGCCCAGGTCGGCGTGGCCGAATACTTCGCCAAAAATGAAACTGACAATCAGGAAAAGAAACCCGACGCCGGCAATGGCCAGGAAAATGGAGAATGCCGAGAGACCAACCAGAAGGGACATGCAACAAACCTCCCCCAGCCAAGGGCTCGGATTTCTGGGCGCAGTTTCCTGCTGCAGTCGAGAATTAGCCTCAGGGGTTGCTCACTCTAGAACGCGGAATGCCCGAAGTCAAGGCGATGTACCATCGCCTGCTGGACGGCCCACTTCCTATGGGCCGGCCTGGATCAGAGCGAGGAAGAGCTTTCGTGGGCACTAGGGAGTAACGCCCTCCTCTTGCCGGCCACTGCCTTTGCCGCGCTGGTCCTGATTTTCACAGATCAGGTGTTTTGGGAATTCTAAGCAGCCTTAGTGAGGGAGCGCTACTCGGAGCAGAAGGATTCGCCAGGTTGACCAAGGACTATAAGCCCAAGCTGATTGTGACGCAGTTCGGGCGAAGTGAACAGTTTTGTCCGCATTCCCCGGCCGGGTTAGTGGCAACCCGTGCTTAGGGTGATTTGAGCCAGAGCACTGCTGCAAGCCCGCTGACGACTTCCACGATTATCACCGGGATGAGCAGCCTCAAAGAGTAAACGGGCCAAACGGACCAGCCGCGCCCAGGCGCTTCAATCATGTAATCACGGTACAACCGGGAGGCGCTCAAGGGCCCAACGAAGTGCCGGGGCCGCAATCCGGCTGTCCGCAGCCGATGCTTTACCAGCCGGTGCAGCGGTAGGGTGAGCAACCAGCACCCCAGAGCTATGATGAAATAGACCATCTCCCCCCAATTCACCCGGAGTTTTGCCTTATTTCCGGCGAGACGGCAAGCACTATTCAGACAATAGAAGATACAAAAGCAACGAAACAATCACCGCCCGATGGGCGCTGGAGTCACCGGGGCCGGCGGTGTACTCGCCCCGGCGGCCTTACTTGGCGCTCTGTTTTTCCTTACATTCACGGCAGAGATGCGTCCACGGCACAGCCTCTAATCTGGCTTTGGAGATCGATTGCTGGCACGACTGGCACACGCCGAATGTGCCCCGCCGGATTCGAGCCAATGCTTCTTCAATCGCTCGCAACAGCTTGGCATCGGACTTATGCACATGGACATGAAGCTCCGCTTCGGCGTCGGAGTTGGCTTGGTCCACCATGTCGCCCTGCCAGCCGCCCGCTCCTGGTACAAGGGTCTCTCCGATCCTTGCGGAGGAAAACTCCTCCAGTTTGGCGAGCAACAATCGTTTATAGCGGAGTGAATCTTTCTCGTTCACGATGCGCTCACCCGGAATCGGTGGGAATTCCAGCGCTTCCCAAGGGCACCCTATTCTACACCTGCTGGAAGCGCTATTCGGAAAGGAAGCCTCGGATTGAATTTGAGTCGGCCATCAAATCAGCTAGGGTCCCGGAGGCGATGGCCCGGCCCCTTCCACTGGTTCAGAATTCAACCCCTTAAAATAATCCTGTGAGATAATCCCCGTCATGCGCACACCATCTAAGCTTCGCTGCATTTTGACCGCCTTCCTGGTTTCAGCCACCGCTCTCGCCGCGCAAACCCCCGCTGCCCAGGAGCAACCCGAATTCGTCAAGCAGGGCCAAGCGTTAATGCGCCAGGGCAAACTGGACGACGCTCTGGCGCTCTACCGCCAGGTTCTTCAGGCTTCGCCGGATTCCCTTCCGGCGAACAACTCAGCCGGCATCGTGCTCGATCTGATGGGCCAGGGCGTCGAGGCCCGCAAGTATTTCTCGAGGGGGATCGAACTCGCCCAGACTCCCCAGAGCAAAGCAGCGGCGCAGAGGGCGATGTCGATGTCCTTCGCGTTCGAAGGCGACTGCAAGAAAACGGTCGAGTATGAGCAGCTAGCGTTCAACTACTTTGTCTCCGTGAACGATTTTTTCCAACAAGGCGAGATCGCCGACGAGGCCGCCCGCGTTTGCATCGATTCCGGCGATTTGGACGCCGCCTACAAGTGGTATCAGACCGGCCACGACGCCGGGCTGCGCGAACCCAACATCAAGCCGGAACGGATAGACCTGTGGGAATTTCGCTGGGAACACGCCCAGGCGCGCATTGCCGCGCGCCGCGGAAATGACGCGGAAGCTCGGAAGCACGTGGCCGCGGCCAAGGCCGTCCTTGACAAAGGCGCCAACCCGCAACAATTGCCGTTTTTTCCATACTTGCTGGGCTACGTCGCGTTCTATCGAGCAGACTACAAAACGGCGCTGGAAGAATTGCAGAAGGCCAGCCAGAACGATCCGTTTATTCAGTGCCTCATCGCCCAGTCCTACGAGAAGCTGGGTGACAAAGAAAACGCGCGGGAATTTTACCGCAAGGCATCCACAGCAACCGCGCACAATCCCCCCGCCGCGTTCGCCCGGCCCTTCTCGATCAAGAAGCTCTCCTGAGCGATTCGGCCGGGCATGAAAGTTTTCAAATCGTCCGCCAAAACCGGCCAAGGAATGGCAGAATATCTGGCGTTTCTCGAAAGCTGGCGCATGCGTTCTCGCGCCGCTGCCGCGGCCTGCAAATAAATGATCACTCTGCTTTCCATCATCGCGCTGGGTTTTTTTCTCGGCATGCGCCATGCCACCGATCCGGACCACGTCATCGCCGTCTCGACGATTGTGAGCCGCCAGCGAAGTATCCGTCACGCGGCTTTAATTGGCGTCCTTTGGGGATTGGGCCACACGATCACCATTCTCGTTGTTGGTTCGGCGATCATCTTGTTTGGTCTGGTGATTCCGCCCAGGCTGGGTCTCACCATGGAATTTTCGGTCGGCCTGATGTTGATTCTTCTGGGAATCTTGAATCTGTCCGGAATCATGCGTTGGATTACGGAAACATTCACGCCATCAGCGGCGGGACAGCACTCGCATCCCCACGGCCACGGAGATTACGTTCACAATCATCCGCACGGCCACAATCCTGAAACGCATGGCCATGTTGAGGACGCTACTCCGGTCGGCTGGATGGATCGCACGTTTGGCAGCCTGGGCCTCTATCAAATTGTGCGGCCGTTGGCTGTTGGAATCGTTCACGGCCTGGCGGGATCGGCAGCCGTTGCTCTGTTGGTGCTCACAACCATCCGTGTCCCTTCGTGGGCTATCCTCTATCTGCTTGTGTTCGGGATTGGCACCGTCGCCGGGATGATGTTGATCACCGCGGCGATCGCCGTCCCATTCAAGTTTTCGGATGGCCGCTTCGCTCGCCTCAATCGCAGCCTGGGCTTGGTCTCAGGACTCGCAAGCCTGGCCTTCGGCCTTTTCATCGTCTATCAAATGGGCTACGTCAATCGCCTCTTCACCCACAATCCCATTTGGACGCCTCGTTGATCTTCCTCCTCAGCGTTTGTCCCTGCGCTGGAATGTGAGAGTGGACTGAAATCCGCCTGAAGGGTGTTTCCTACGAGGCTTGGCCATCGCTGCGGCCAACCAGTTTCTGGAATTCAGGATCGTCGTGCAGGCAATCGAGATCGGAATCATTGGCCGCCCAATTCTGGTTGCCGTATCCGGCCGCGAACGCCTTCTTCAGCGTCTCGAGCGCCTCTGCCTTCTTCCGAAGAATCCCGTAGGTGCAAGCGGCATTGTAGAGGGTGTTCGCATCGCCGGGGCGAAGGGCGACGGCGGTCTTCAAGTGCCGGATGCTCTCGTCCGAGTCTTGCGTGAAGTAGGCCAGGTTGGTGGCCAGCAAGACGCGGGCCCGCACGTCTTCCGGGACCAGTTCCAGTTGTTGGCGTAGGACTTTGATCATCCGCTCCCGGATGTGCTCCGCTTCCTTTTTACGGCCCAGCCGTTCCACGGCCTGGCCATAGGGGATATAAGTATTGTAGTCGTCCCCGTTGGCTTCGATCGCCCGCTCCGTGAGCGCCGCGGCCTCTTCGAACCGGCTGGAGGCGAAATACGCCCGGCCAAGAATATTCCAGGAACCTTCACAATCGGGCTTGCGCTCGATGGCGCGATGCGCCAGCAGCGCGGCTTCGTCGTATTTCTTCTGCGCATAAAAGATGCGCGCGCGCGCCACCAGCACTTCCGGCAAGTCGGGCGCCAGCGCCGTGGCCCGGTCGCAGGCAGCCAGTCCCCGTTCAATCCATTTCGGGTTTTGTTCATGGACCTCGTAGATGAGACCGCACAGGTGCGCGATGCCGGCGTGCGCCAGCGCGAAATTCGGGTCAAGCTGGATGGCCTGCTCGAACATCTGCAGCGCGTAATTAAAATCCTGGCGGCGCGAATAGTTTCGTCCGCGAAGGAAGAAATCATACGCCAGGGGGTTTTCCGTGGGCTTGCGCGCCATTGTTTTTTCTTCCTGCGGCGTCAGCGTGATGCGCAATGCCTGCGCGATGCTCCGGGCGATTTCCTCCTGGATGGCGAACACGTCTTCCAGAAGCCGGTCGTAGCGCTCCGCCCACACGGAATGCCTGGTGGAGGCTTCCACAAGCTGTGCGGTGATGCGCACGCGGTTGCCGGCGCGGCGGATGGAGCCTTCCAGCACGTAGGCGGCGCCAAGTTGCTGGCCCACCTGCTGCGCCGCCACCGGCTTATCGCGGAATGCCAGCATCTCCGAGCGGGGGAAAATTTCCAGTTGCGCGATTTTCGATAGTTCGGTGACGATGTCTTCCGTAATCCCATCGCGGAAGTATTCATCATCTTTCGCCCCGCTCTGGTTTTCGAAGTAGAGCACCGCCACTGATTTTTGCTTGGCGGCAGCCGCGTGCGTCCCGGAACCCGAAACACTCTTCTCCGCGGCGGGCCGGCGGCTCGATTCGATGTCCCGTTTGAGCCGCTTCAGGTCGGCGCGGAGTTCGGCGGCAGTCTGGCACCGCAGGTCGGGGTCCTTCTCGAGCGCTTTGCCGAGAATGTTTTCGATCGCTACGGGCAGCCGTGCGTTTAGCTCCTTGGCAGGCGCGGGCGTGGAGTGCAGGATTCCGTCGAAGACCAGCGCCGAGGTTGTGCCGGAGAAGGGAACCGACCCGGTTGCCATCTCGTAGAGCACCACACCGAGCGAAAACAAATCCGAGCGTGCGTCCAAGTCTTCGCCGCGCGCTTGTTCCGGAGACATGTACGCCACCGTTCCCATCGAGCTGCCCGGGCTCGTCAGTTGCTCGTCACTGATAATGTGCGTTTGCGTGCGCATGGATGCGGCGCCCACGGATTCGGCGGCTGGCCGGACCACGGGCGTCCGCTTGGCCAGGCCAAAATCCAGAATTTTCGCCTGCCCGCGTTCCACCAGAAAAATATTCGCGGGCTTGATGTCGCGGTGTACGATTCCTTTCGAGTGCGCCGCATCCAGCCCGTTGGCGATCTGAATCCCGATCTCCAGAAGCTCCGAAATTTCGATGGGCCTCCCGGCAATCCGGTGCTTAAGGGTCTGGCCCTCGAGCAATTCCATGGCGATAAACGGCCGCCCTTCGAATTCCCCAACATCGTAAATGGTGCAAATGTTGGCATGATTGAGCGCGGAGGCCGCGCGCGCCTCCCGGCGGAATCTCTCGATCGCCTGCCCATCGTGTGAAATATCCTCGGGCAGGAATTTCAGCGCGACACTCCGGCCCAGGCGC
>JBGPTK010000132.1:0-10246 GCA_041490605.1 Terriglobia bacterium
AAACAAACCCCGGCAGTTGCCCGCGCGGCTTAGTGTTTCGATTCGGGGGAGATTCGCGGAGGCTCGACGGCGTTCGAATTGGTCAATTCGATCCGCGTCACTTGTCCTGCGCGCACGGTGACGGGAGTATCCCAGCGCAATCGGGCTTCGCCCGCTACGGCTGTCACTTCCAGCGTGCCGATCCAGTATTCGCCGGGAGGAATATCTCGAAAGGCGGCGCGGCCGTCCAGATCGGTTTCCACCCGGCCGGCCAGGTAACGTGAATCCGCCCAATCCAGCGACCGGCGGTGGACCGCCGGCAAACGTTCCGCAATCATCCGTTCCCACTTGGGCCCGGGATCAATGGGCATCAATTCCACGTCAATTCCGTTGGCGCTTCGCGGGTTGGCTACCAGGTATTTTTCGATGGTGTCGCGGTATTCCAGTTTTTGCTTTTCGTATTTTTCCGGGTTGCGCGTCTTGTCGCGCTCGCGAAACTTCGGCTGCGGGAATCCGATTTCTTTGTCGCCCACGTTGTGTTCCAGGTACGCGTCGTAAAATTCCGGGATGGTCATGATGTCTTTCGGGGTGAGCTGATGGGTCAAATCCTCGCCGGAGAGCTTTACGGACTTATTTTTCTTCATCCAGTCTTTCAGCTCTTTGGAGAATTTCAGGTTTTCGATGTATTCGTTGAGATCCGGTTTCGGCTCCGAAGCATCCGCTTCCTTGCGAATATCGGCGAAGCTTTTGCGCAGCAGGACAAACGGCAATCCGCGCGCTGGTTCGGCGATGCCCGAAGACGGCCGGATTCGCGCGATGAATTCCACCGAGCCCGTTTGCGCTGCCGCGGGACTTGCGCCCGCCAGCACTCCGGTCACAATCAGAAATGTTCCGCCAAGAGAAAAGGGAATAATTCGCCCACGCTTCATGCGGCACATCCTAGCAGAATGCCGCGATACGCGGGATGCCATCGAGCGGAAAATGTTCCACCATGAGCAGCACGGCCACTCTTGGCTGCGTGCTTTTTCTCAAATGGTGAACAAGATGCGCGGAAAACCGCACGGGCAGAAGCGCCTGTGCCGGCAAAACCGGTCCGCCTAAGCGAACTGACCCGCCGCCAGATCCACACACCAACCAGACGAGCCGCCACGCACGAATCGCGCTTCGGAAATAATTCAGGTTTGAAACTCGAGGGAATTACAGCAGCCGGTAAGTAACTTCGATCAGCGCGGTCACGGCACTCGCCTGGCCATTGGGACCAACGGCCGGCTTGAAGCGCCATCCTCGCACGGCTTCGATGGCCTTCTCATCCAGGCCGACGCCCAGTCCTTTGACCACTTTAATATTCGAGGCCTTGCCCTCCGGCGTCACGATCACTTGCAGCGTGATCACGCCCTGGTATTTCGCTTTGACCGCTTCATCCGAATATTGCGGCTGCGGACAATACACGCAAGTCGGCACGCCGTAGCCATTCGTTCCCGCGCCTGGAGGGCCGCCGCCCGTGCCCCATCCTTCGCCGGGTCCCACGCCTCCGCCCGATCCACTGCCGACTCCGCCGCCGCTGCCCGAACCGATGCCGGCGCCGCTGCCCGGCCCGCTCGAATCATTGAGCAGCTTGGAAAGCGGGTCGCCGTAGTTGGGCATGTTCGGACTGGGCAGATGCAGTTCCGGCGGGCCCAGAACCGTTGCCGTCATGGCTAACTTCGGATTCTGCGGGACGACGACTCGGGGGGGAGTGAATTGCGTCCACGAAAACTTCGGCAATTTCCCAACGCTGGCGGGAATCGGATTGTGTTCGCCGCCACCGCCACCGCCACCGGCCCGCTTCGCTCCTGCCGGCAATTTCGCCAGATAGGGCGAGAACTCAAGCTGCGTCACTTTGATGCTGGCCTGCGTTGTGGGCGGGGCCATCAGCCTGGGCAGGAACGGGACGACGATCAAAGCGGTCACGGCCACGTGCGCCAAAATCGAAATCAGTTGCACGCGCTTGAACCGTTCGTTCTTGCTCCAAATCTCGGGAACGGGAATCGGCTTGCTGGAAAGGTTCAACGGCGGGAGCTTGCGCGGCGCGATGGCATCTCGCAGATTATTCAAGAAGCGCAGATGCCAGGGCTGCCACGCCACCAGCATGCCGGATTTCACGGGTCCGCGAGCTTCGCGCGGCGTCCCCTTCATCCACTCCTTGAAATTTTCCGTCAAGCCGGCGCCGAAGTGGACGTCCGTCAGGGCGCTGTGCGCCTCATTGCGCACCTTCACCGGTCGCTCGAAAAGAAAATCCCTGAAATTGGAGAAGAATTGCTTGGGACCAGACGCCCGGTCGGTTACCAGACGGGGCATACCGCTTGCCCGGCCGGTCAAGATCACGGAGTTCGTTTTGGCGGTGTTTGCTGCCATTATGTCCCGGGACCGGGTCTCGACCTAACCCCAGTCTTCAGGTTAGATTCAAGACTACAAAAAAGGATGCCCAGCCTGACTGCGGCTGACATGCTTTCAAAATCATTGTAACATACGGGTCGGTCCCATGACACGAGGATTCGGAAGCGAAAGAAAGTACGGGAGATACCAAAACGATCAAGATGGACAAACCCTTCGATTTAAAAAGCACTCTCAATTTGCCGCGCACCGATTTCCCCATGAAGGCGAAATTGCCGGAGCGCGAACCGGCGCAATTGGCCGAGTGGGATCGCCTCGATCTCTATAATCGAATCCTGGATGCCCGGGCCTCCGCGCCCCTTTATGTATTGCACGACGGCCCGCCGTACCCCACCGGGGATATTCATCTGGGCCAGGCCCTGAATAAAATTCTAAAAGATCTGGTGGTCAAATCGAAGACCATGGCCGGCTTTCGCGCGCCGTACGTGCCCGGATGGGATTGCCACGGCCTGCCCATTGAATCCAAAGTTGAAAAGGAACTGGGCGGAAAAAAGGGCAGCGTGGCGCCGCGGGAATTCCGCCGCATGTGCCGCGAGTTCGCCACTCGCTATGTGGACGCGCATCGCCGCGATTTTAAGCGTCTCGGTGTGCTGGGCCAGTGGAATGATCCCTATTTGACGATGAGTAATTCCTACGAAGCCGCCACGGCCGATGCCTTCGTCACCTTCTTCGAAAAAGGATACATCTATAAAGGACTGAAACCGGTTTATTGGTGCATCTTCGATCGCACCGCGCTTGCGGAAGCGGAAGTGGAATATGAAGACCACTCCAGCCATTCCATCTGGGTGAAGTTCGCCGTGGTTCCGGAAGGAAAAGCCGGCGGGCTGGGCTCCGGCGTGAGCGCGCTGATCTGGACCACCACTCCCTGGACGCTCCCCGCGAACCGCGCGCTCGCGTTTCATCCTGAATTCCGTTACGTGGTCGCGGAAACTTCCGCGGGAGACTTGCTGGTCGCCGCGGACCGCGTCCCGGCGCTCGAAAAAGAACTGGGGCTCAGCGTGAAGGGCACGCGTGGAAATTGGAAAGGCTCGGAGCTCGAGGGAATAAAATTTCAGCATCCGTTCCTCGATCTACAGGTTCCCGGGGTTCTGGGCGAACACGTCACGCTCGATCAGGGCAGCGGAATCGTACACACCGCTCCGGGCCACGGCGCCGAAGATTTCTATGTGGGCCAAAAATACGGCCTGGATACCTATGCGCCGCTCGATGATGATGGCCGCTTCCTCGAAGGCTTGCCGGAGTACAAGGGCAAGACGGTGTTCGAGGCAAACCCGCTGATCATCGCGCTGCTTCGCTCGCGCGGCGCGCTCGCCGGTGAATCGAAGATTTCACACAGCTATCCGCACTGCTGGCGCTGCCACAATCCGGTGATCTTCCGCGCCACCGAGCAGTGGTTCATCAATCTGACGCACCAGGGCCTGCGCGAACGCGCGCTGGAAGAAATTGCCAAGGTGAAGTGGTCTCCCGAATGGGGCAAGGAACGCATCCGCGACATGATCGCGGATCGCCCGGACTGGTGCATTTCCCGGCAGCGATTCTGGGGCGTCCCGCTGGTGATTTTTTATTGCGTCGAGTGCAACGCGCTGCTCAAGGATTTTGCCGCGCTTCGCAACGTGATTCGCTGGTTCGAAAAGGAAGGCGCCGACGCCTGGTATTCGCATTCGGCGGAGGAGTTGCTCCCGCCGGGCACGCGCTGCTCCTGCGGCGGCACCCGCTTCCGCAAGGAAAAAGATATTCTCGACGTTTGGTTCGATTCCGGCTCGAGCAGCCTGGCCGTCCTCAGCGAAACGGACAAGACCTGGCCCGCGGATGCCTATCTCGAAGGTCTCGATCAATATCGCGGCTGGTTCAATAGTTCGCTGCTCATCGGTGTCGGTGTGCGAGATCGCGCGCCCTATCGCCAGGTGATCACTCACGCCTGGGCGCTCGATGCCGATGGCCATCCCATGTCCAAGTCGCTCGGCAATGTGATCCTGCCCCGCGATATCTGTGAAAAGTGGGGAGCCGAATTGCTGCGCATCTGGGTTTCTTCCCAGGATTATCACGCCGATATTCGCATGTCGGACAATGTGATGAACCAGCTTTCCGAATCCTACCGGAAGCTGCGGAATACCTTCCGCTATTTCCTGGGCAACCTGAACGGCTTTGATCCCTCTCGCGATTCCGTTCGCGACGCCGAACTGTGGGAAATGGACGCCTGGATGATGCACCGCACCGGCGAGCTGGTGCGCCAGTGCCGGGAGTGGTACGACAAGTTCGAATTCCATCGCGTCTTCCACGCCGTGCACGATTTTTGCGTGGTGGACCTGAGCGCATTTTACTTCGACGTATTGAAGGACCGCCTGTACACCTTCGCGCCCCGCAATATGGGCCGGCGCTCGGCGCAGACCTCTCTCTTCCGCATTGCCAATGCGCTCTTGCGGCTCATCGCTCCGATCATGGTCTTTACCGCCGAGGAAATTTGGCAGCTTCTTCCCCACCGCCCGGGCGATCCCGAAAGCATTCACATGTCCTATCTGCCGGCCGTGGAAAACATGGATACCGGTTTGCGCAAGGAGACCATTGAAAACTGGGAGCGAATGCTGGCCATCCGCCGGGATGTTCTGAGCGCGCTGGAATCCGCCCGCAACAAAAAAGTAGTCGCGGGCGCGCTGGAAGCGGAGATCACCATCTATCCCCGAACCGACCTCGAGGAAAAAGTGGGCAGCCGCACGTTTGAAGTCTTGCAGACGTACCTGAAATCGCTGCCCGCCCTCTTCCTGGTTTCGCAGGTGCGCATGGCCGATTACTTCGATAACAGCGATGGCGCCGTCACCGAGGCGGGCGACCTGGTCATCGTCGGCGTGCAAAAAGCCAAGGGAAAGAAATGCGAGCGCTGCTGGAACTATTCCACGCAGGTGGGCGCGAATCCTACCTGGCCCACGGTCTGCGAACGCTGCGTCGCCGCGCTGGAAGAAATCCAACGGAGCGGAGGAGTGGCCGCCGCCTAGCCGGCCCATACTGGATGGATTCTTTGGCGCAAACCCGGAAAGCCTGGCTCCTTTTCATCGTGCTTGGCGTGCTTGCGGTGGATCAGGCGACCAAATACGCCGTCGAGCAGATTATTTCGCGCGATTTTATTCACGTCCTGGTTCCCGGCCTGCTGAACCTGGTGAACACGCACAATTCCGGCGTGGCCTTCGGTTTTCTATCGGACTCCAAATCTCCCTGGGTGGCCACCGTGGTGATGTTCTTTTCCGCCAGCGTCATGATTTTCTTGATCTGGCTTCTGGCCAGCAACCGCGCCGGCGGTCGCCTGGGACAAATCGGCTTGTCACTGATCCTCGGCGGCGCCGCGGGAAATATGCTCGACCGGCTGGTGCATCGCAGCGTCACCGATTTTATCGATATTCACTGGCAGGGCTACTATTGGCCCGCGTTTAATGCGGCGGATTCGGCCATCGTTGCGGGCGCCTGCCTGGTGTTGCTCGAGCTGCTGCGCGATTGGCGCCACGCCGCTCGCGAGGCGGGCAAAGAGCCCAGCTAATCTCGTAGCGCCGGCGAAAAATGTTCCCCATCCTCTTTCAGATCGGACCGGTAAACATCTACACCTACGGCGTCCTGGCCGCCACCGGGATTCTGATTGGCCTGTGGTACGCAAGGCATCAAGCCCGCGTCCTGGGCCTCGACCCCGACCGCGTCTGGAATCTCGGCGTTTATATGGTGCTGGCCGCGTTCCTGGTTGCCAAGCTCTGGCTGATCGCCGCTGATTTCGGCTTTTACCGCGAACACCCAAGCGAAATTTATTCTCTGGCGATGCTCCAATCGGGCGGCACATTTTATGGCGGCGTGCTCGGCGCGCTGCTCGTCGCGGGGCTCTACACCTGGTTCGCGAAGCTGCCTCTTCTCTTGCTGCTCGACGCCTATTGCGCCGGAGTGCCCCTGGGCCACGCCATCGGCCGTTTGGGTTGCTACGCCGCCGGCTGTTGCTGGGGAAAACCAACGACGATGCCCTGGGGCGTGCAGTTTTCCAGCATTGAGGCAGCCCGGCTGGTCGGCACTCCGATCGGCTCGACGCTGCATCCCACCCAGCTCTATGAATCCGCGGCCGAATTCATGAATTTCATCATCCTGGTCTGGCTGGCCCGGCGCCAGAGCTTTCGCGGCCAATTGTTTGCCACGTTTCTTCTGCTCTACGGATTCGAACGTGGCATCATCGAGTTTCTTCGCGGCGACCCGGACCGCACCCTGTTTTTCGGCGGCGCCTTCTCCTTGATGCAAGTGGTCAGCATCGCCATGATCTTGCTCGGCGCGTGGCTCTGGTGGACGCGGGCAAACCGCCCGGTTCTGGCTCCCGCGCAGTCCTAGCGCTCTCACTTCATGCCGGAAAAACAACGCACCGCGCGTTCCTCACCCATCGAGCACCGTTTCTCTATTTCCGCCGGGGAAGCCGGCTCGCGCCTCGATCGCGTCCTGGCCGCGCATTTTCCGGAGATGAGCCGCTCGCACCTGCAACGATTGGTGGATGAAGGGCGCGTGCAAGTGAACGGCTCGGCCTTGAAGCGCGCGCATCACGTTGCCGCCGGCGAGAAGATTCACATTGAAATCCCGCCTCCCAAGACAACCAGGATTGTTGCGGAAGACATCCCACTGGAAGTTCTCTATGAAGATGACGATGTCGCCGTGGTGAACAAGCCGGCCGGCCTCATCGTGCATCCCGGGGCCGGCGCGCCGGTCAGCACCCTGGCCGGAGCGCTGCTGCACCGGTTTGGCCAACTTTCGGGAGTGGGGGGAGCATTGAGGCCGGGAATCGTCCATCGACTCGACAAGGGCACCAGTGGCGCGCTGATCATCGCGCGCACGGACGCCGCCCACCGCAGCCTGGTGGAACAATTTCAGGAACGCAGCGTCCAGAAAACTTATCTCGCTTTGCTCCACGGCCGCATGAAGGAAGAATCCGGCCGCATCGAGTTGCCCGTTTCGCGCGATCTGCATCGCCGCGAGCGCATGACCACGCGGCGGCGGGAAGGGCGCCCGGCGCGCACCGATTGGCGCGTGCGGCTGCGCTTGAATGGCTACACGCTGGTGGATGCGGACCTGCACACCGGCCGCACGCATCAGCTCCGCGTCCATTTTTCCACCCTGGGGCATCCCGTCGTCGGCGATACTCTCTACGGCGCGCCGCGCGAAGCCTATGCGGGCGGGGTGGCGATGCCCCATCTGGACCGTAATTTTCTCCATGCGGCCCGCGTGCGCTTTCAGCATCCGCGCACGGGAAAGCCTGTCGAAGTGCGCGCCCCGCTGCCGGTGGAATTGCAATCGTATTTGCGCGGCTTGGGCCAGGCCGCCCACGCCGACCCGGCTTTGATTGACGCTGCGGTGCATCCGTTCCTATAATTGACTATGCCTACTTGGTTGCGAGTTCCCCTCATCTTCGTCGTAGCCGCGCTGGCATTCAGCATTGCTTCGGCGCAACAACCGCCTGTTCCCGCGCCGCAGGCTCCGGCGGCTACAGCGCCGCAGAACCCGCCCCAGCAGCCCAATTCGCAAGCAACGATTCGCACCAAGGCTGAACTGGTCTATCTGGTCGCCACCGTCACCGACCGGCGGCACAAATTCATCACCGATCTGGAGAAGAACGATTTCCGCATTACCGACGAAGGCAAGCAGCAGCCGCTCGAATTCTTCACTCGGGAAACCGACTTGCCGCTGCGCATCGGCGTTCTTCTCGACACCTCCAACAGCATTCGCGAACGCCTGCGTTTCGAGCAGGAAGCCGCCAGCGATTTCCTCTACAACTCCATCCGCCGCGGCAAGGATATGGCGTTTGTCGCCATCTTTGATAACGAGCCCGAAGTGATTCAGGACTTCACCGATAATCTCGACCAGTTGAACAAAGCGATTCAAGGACAGCGCGCCGGGGGTGGAACGGCGCTGCGCGACGCCATTTACATGGCTGCTCAAAAGTTGCAGCACGCGCCCTTGCCCGAAACCGGTAGCCCCGAAGTGCGCCGGGTGCTGGTGGTGATCAGCGATGGCGAGGATAATTTGAGCGACCGTCCCCTGAGTGAATCGATGGAGATGGCGGAGAAAGCCGAGGTCGCGGTCTACGCCATCAGCACCAACACCGATTGGTTGAATATCGAAGGCGATACCCCGAAAAAGGTCATGGAAACCCACGGCGATAAAGTGCTCGCTCAATTTGCCACGGACACCGGCGGCCGCGTCTTCTTCCCCTACAAAATTGATGACCTTGCCCAGTCCTTTCTGGATATTGGCAATGAACTGCGCAGCCAGTATTTGCTCGCCTTTGCTCCGGGCCCCATGCCGGTTAAGGGACAGTTTCGCCGCGTGCAAGTCGAGGTTGACCGCAAGGGCCTGATCGTCCGTTCCCGCAAGGGCTATTCGCTCCCGCGCGTCGCCGCCGGCCCTCCTCCGGCTGTCACTCCGCCCTCGGATAAGTAAGCGCGAGGGCGTGTTTGGGCTCTTCAACGAATCGAGGACTCTGCGAACTTCTGCGGCTCTCTGCGAATCTCCGCGGTAAATCCGGGAAGAACTAACGTGGAATTAAATGAGGCAACAAGGAGTAGCCGTAGGGAAGCGACCCGCTACCTCTTCGGCGCGTAATACCCGTGCCGGGCTAAAACCTTTAGTCCCGGCTTGGTGGTTTCGATCTTGATCTTGCGGAAAGTGCCATCATGCGCGGCATTGGTGGGGTAGTATCCCAGCACATACTGGCTGCGGAGTTCCTCGGAAATTTGCTCGAACGCTTCATCCAATCTCTTGCCGCTGTTCGCGTCAATCACGCGCCCGCCGGTTTCGTCGGCGATCTTTTTGGCCACGCTCCCGCCGTTGTATCCTAACAGCCCATAAGCGCGCGGCTCCGCGATCAAGATGATATGGACCACCGTGTCGGCCCGCTGGGCGGCTTCGATCGCATCCTTGATGCCCACTTTGCTGCCTTCATCCATCGCGTCGGTCAAAAGGATCAGCGCTTTTCGTCCGGCCTGGCCCGCCAATTGTTCGTTGCAGGCCACGTAGATGGCATCGTACATGGCCGTGCTGCGAACATTGTCTCGCGACATGGGGCCCATGCCGATGGGGGAATTGACCCTGGTCCGCTCCACCGCGCGATCCAGGGCATCCTGGTCCTCGGTAAAATCCGCCAGCAGGTCCACGTCCGTGTCGAAGCTCAGGACCATGGCCTCATCGCCTTTTCGCAGCACTTGATGGAAGAACCGCGCGGCGGCTATCTGTTCGAGCCCCAGCAAATTTTCCTGGCTGCCGCTGGTATCCACCATCAGTCCCAGCGTGATCGGCATCGTGACTTCCTTCGAGAAAAAGGCGAGCTTCTGGAGTTGCTCGTCTTCGAAGATCTTGAAGTCATCTTTCGTCAGGTCGCCCACGATCGTGTGATGGTTATCGCGCACCGTCGCGAACATATTCACCAACGATACCTGCACCTGGATTTTTCCCGCCTGCTGCGGCGCCTGGTTCTCCGGGCTCGGAGGATTCTGCGCGGCGGCATGGTGGAGCGGCGCTACGGCGGCGAACAGCATCGCGCCCCCCAGCAGGGCCGAAATTAGGTAGTGGGTCAGTTTGCTTATGCCGGTCGGTTTTGGTGGCACAGGCACTCCTGCCTGTGCGCGTAAGTCCTGGCCTTCGGTAGGTGCACCTCCAGGAGTGGCTGTGCTACGGCGAACTGACCCACTACCCGAAATTAGAGTGGTGCGGCGTTGAGCGAGTCGCATTGTATAATCCCCCGTGGCAAATCTTCAGTGGTTACGATGCATCATAAGAACGGCGGGATGTTTTTCGCGCCGGACGTCGCTGAGGGGCGGCTGCCCTCCGCTGC
>JBGPTK010000133.1:0-10177 GCA_041490605.1 Terriglobia bacterium
GCAATCCGGCCGCACCATGCGCGCCCTCACGCTCCACCGGCAAGGCGCCGATTGGACCGAAGCCCTCAGCGGCAATTATCTTAAGCTGCGCATCCCCGGCCTCCACCCTGCTAACCAGTGGATCGAAGCGCAACTCACCAACGATTTTGTTGTGGCTGATTGATCCTGTAAGACGATTTTGCGCATGATGACGTAAGAATCAGTGAATGATTCCTCGCTTCGCTCGGAATGACCCAGCCGTGGAGGCCGAAGCCGCTTCAGCTCTCGAAAATAACTTGCGCAAACGCCAGATTCCCGCTGTGGGTGATGGAAATCGAAATGTTCTTGGCTCCTAAGCGATCCGCGAATTCTTTCGCCACCCCGGCCAGACGCAGAGTCGGTTTTCCCCCCGGCAAATTCACCACTTCAATGTCGCGCCAGCGCACTCCGCGACGCCAACCCGTCCCCAGCGCCTTCATCGTGGCTTCCTTTACCGCGAAGCGCCCCGCATACCTCTCGCCCTTTTTCTTGTGCCGCTCGCAATAAGCAATCTCAACTGGCGTGTAAATGCGTTTCAGGAAAGCATCGCCGCGCCGCGCAATGGTGCTTTCGATCCGGTCGATTTCCGCGATGTCCACTCCCATTCCAACTATCATCAGCGCTTCGCCCGTCCCTTCACCGCCGCTTTATAGCGCGATTATACGGCGATCCGTGCGTTTTGCTCGAATCCTCACTGCAACTCTCCACGCCGTGTGCATGTCCCCGCGCTTCTCTCTATAATGGAACCTTGCGAATGCCCCCGACCACGAAATCGAAGCCTCGTCGCAAGTCCGGCGGCGGCAAAAATGCACAATGGGCAACTCGGCGTTCCCAAGGCCTCCAACTTCTCCACGCGAGGTCTCTATCCAAACTGCCCCGGCTCGTCCACGCCTTCACCACGCGCTCCGGCGGCAGCAGCCTGCTGGCGGAGCGCTCCCCAAAATCCAGCGATCATCGCAATTCCGGAGAAACAGTTCTGAACCTCGGCCTCACCGAATGGGACACGCGCGACAACGTGCTCGCCAATCGCGCCAAGCTTCTTTCCGCACTCGGCGCCCGAGAAATGCAACTGCTCACCCTGAAACAAATTCATTCCGACATCATTCATGTTCTCGATTCCGTCCCCGCCGAAATTCTGCAAGGTGACGCAGCGATCACCCACACGCCCGGTTTGCTCCTCGCCGCTCAAACCGCCGATTGCATTCCCATTCTCCTCGCTGATCCCAGGCAGCGAGCGGTCGCCGCGATTCATTCCGGCTGGCGCGGCACATTGCGCCGCATCGCCGCGAAGACGATCGGCCGCATGCAAATGGTTTTCGGCACGCGGCCTGCCGACGTGATCGCCGCCATCGGCCCCGGAATCGGGCGCTGTTGTTACGAAGTAGGAGTGGAAGTGGTGAAGGAATTTGCCGCGCAGTTTCCGCAAGCCGCCGATTGGTTTACCGGCCCCTACGAACAATTATCCACCGGCGAAGAACCGAATCCATTTCTCTGGCTTTCCATGTCGCCGCCGGGACACGAGCCGCCTCCTCCCACCGCTCAACTCGATCTCGCCGCCGCCAATCGCGCAATCCTAGTTGAAGCCGGCGTTTCCCCGCGCAACATCACCGTCTCGAATCTCTGCACCAGTTGCCGCACCGATCTCCTGTTCAGCCACCGCCGCGAAGCCGGCCGCACCGGCCGCCAGCTCGCCGTAATCGGCCTCCTCTAATTGCCTTTCTCTGCTTCTTCTAATCTCTGCGGATCTTTGCGCCTCCGCGGTAAATCTTTGAATTAATGCCCCGGCGGCCGCGCGGAATCCAGCTTCCCCGCCTCAATCAACGCCAATTGGCCGCACGCCGCAAACACATCCTGTCCGCGCGAGTAGCGCACAAATGCCAATTGCCCCTTCTCCGCCAGAATTCTCCGGAACTCCTCGATCCCCGCCGCGTCCGGCGGCGCGTAAGGCAATTCGCCAGGGTTCCACGGAATCAAATTTATTTTGCAGCGCAACCCGGCCACCAGTTTCGCCACGCGCCGCGCATCCTCCGGCGCATCATTGAATCCGCCGAGCAGCACGTATTCAATCGTCAAATGCTCCCACGGCCGCAGCGGATAGCTCTCGCAAGCTTCCAGTAATTTCTCGAGCGGATACTTGCGGTTGATGGGCATGATCTTGTCGCGTTGTCCGTCGCTCGAAGCATTCAGAGATATCGCCAGCTTCGGACGCACTTTTTCCTGCGCCAGCCGCTCGATCCCCGGAACGATTCCGCTGGTCGAAAGCGTCACGTGCTTCGGCGAAAGAGCGATGGCCTTCGGATCAAGCAGGATGCGCAGCGCCGCCATCACCGCGTCGAAATTCAGCAGCGGCTCGCCCTGGCCCATCAGCACCACGTTGGTCTGCGGCTTCAGCGCCGCACGGTTCTCTTCCAGCGCCACCAGCACTTGCCCGATGATTTCACCCGCCGTCAAATTCCGAATCAAGCCCAGTGTCGCCGTCAGGCAAAAATGGCAATCCACCGCGCAGCCCGCCTGCGTCGAAATGCAAATCGTCTGGCGATTTTCTTCCGGCATGAAAACGGTTTCGATCGTCGCCGGCCGCGCGCCCGCTTCGCCGGGCGCCAGGGCGAGCACGTAGCGGATGCTTCCATCCGAAGAACGATACCGGCGAACCACTTCCGGCAATTCGATTGTTGCCTCGCGCGCCAGCCGTTCGCGCAGCGCCGCCGGCAAGTTGGTCATGGCCGCAACTTCGAAGCGCCGCTCCGCGTACAGCGCGTGATAAATCTGTCCGCCGCGATACGCCGGCTCGCCCAGCGAAACCGCCAGCGTGCGTAATTCCTCAGCGGATTTTCCCAGCAAATTGCTCATGATGGACTGGCGCGCGCCACAATCCTTGCAGGCTGTACAAATAATGATAGCATGGGGCAGCGAATGGATTTTCAGCCCCCCCCGGGGTGTGGGGCAGGCGAGCTATAATTTAGACAAAGAGTTTCGTTTCGGAGGCCGGCGCCATGCCGCAACGTCTGGAAATCGGAAAATGGGTCGAGCAGCTTGCATCCATTGCCCCGCGCGAGTTCACCCTCGAGCGCGTGGGAGATTTCGTGCGCGCGAACCAGATTCAGCCGGAAACTCTGGCGCAGTATCTTTTCTACGCCAAGAGCCACTACACGCGGAATCTGATTTTCAAATGTGATTTGTTCGAAGTCATGGCCATTTGCTGGGAAATTGGCCTGCTGAGCAGCATCCACAATCATCGCGGCCAGAATTGTTGGATGGCGGTTCCCATCGGCAAATTACGCGTGCAAAATTTCCACGTGGATAATCGCGACTCCTCCCGCCGCACCTGCCGTCTGGCTCCCACGGATTTTTACGACATGGACGCCGAGCATCCTGGAATCGTCCAGCCCGAGGAGCCGGTCCATCAGGTGTTGAATCTCCCTGAATTCGGCCAGCGCGCTACCAGCATCCACATTTATTCCAAGCCCTACGATTCCTGCGAGATCTACCATCACGAAAAAGGCGTCTACTCCGACGCGCCGTTGCACTATTCCAGCGAATACGGCCAGCTTTCACCCACCGAAAAGCTGTTCTGAGCCGCATGGCTCACGGCGCCCCTGGCGAAGCCCGTTGGTTCCGCTCCGAACCGCGCCGCATCTTGCCGGCGCCCGATTTGGAGCGCATCGTTCACACCGCCTTCCCGCGCGGCCGGGTGGCCGAAATCCAGCCGCTCGGCGATGGCCTGCGCAATTCCAATTTCAAGCTTCGTCTCGACTCCACGCCCGAATGGATCGTGCTGCGCATTTACGAACATGATCCGTCACTGTGCCAGAAGGAAATTGATCTGATGCGGCTCGTCGCCGCTTCCGTGCCGGTGCCGGAAATAATTCATGCGATGCCGCGCGGCTTCGAAAATATCCCGCCATTTACCCTGGTGCGCTATTTCAAAGGCATCAGTTTCCGCGAGCTGAAATGCAGCGGCGATCTCGATGCCATCGCTCAGGCGGCATACTCCGCCGGTGAAACTCTGGCCGCCATTGGCCGCGCCACATTTTCGAAACCCGGTTGGCTCGCGCCGGGACCAACCGTCACATCCCCGCTCCTGGAAGGGCCCGATCCAATCCCGCGCTTTGTTGATTTGTGCTTCGCTTCAAAACCCTTGCAGCAACGCATGCCGGCAGATTTGCGTGATCGCACTCATGCTTTGGTGTGGTCCTGCGTCCAGCAATTCGCCGCTTTGGAGAACGAAGCCCGCCTCGTCCACGGCGATTTCAATAAACGCAATCTGCTGGTCCAGCAAATCGCCGGGCGCTGGTCTGTGGCCGCGGTTCTCGACTGGGAATTCGCTGTTTCCGGTTCTCCCCTCGCCGACCTCGCCAACTTCCTCCGCTACGAGCGCGCCGCGCGCCCTCTCGCCGAGCCCCACTTCTCTTCAGGTTTCCTGCACGCCGGAGGCGCGTTGCCGGACGATTGGCGCCGTCTCGCGCGGCTCGTCGATCTCACCGCCCTGTGCGAAAGCCTCACCCACGACCAACTTCCCGGCGACATCACCGTCGAACTTGTCGAGCTCGTCCGCGCCACCATCGAAAATCGCGACCCGCAAATCGCGTGACGCCCGGCCATCACCGGGCACTTCTGTGGAAAACAATTTAATATTCGAGCGTCAGTTCGCCTGTCGAATACCAACCCGTGATTCACTGGCGCATCCGGGTGGCTTCCCGTCTCGCGTCGTGCGAAAATAGAGAGGAATCCTGCAGCCATTCTTCGATCCGGCTAGGCATCCAGAAAGCGAATTGACCGGGACAGCATGAGAATCGAAAGCGAATTGCGCGCGATTGAGAAAACGGTTTTCCCCAACGGGCTGGTGGTGATCACCCAGGCCATGCCGCAGGTGCGCTCCGTTTCGATTGGCGTGTGGATTCGCTCCGGCTCGCGCCGCGAGCCCGCGGAGATCAACGGCATCTCCCACTTCATCGAGCACATGGTGTTCAAGGGCACGGAGCGCCGCTCCGCCGAACAAATTGCGCGCGAAATGGACCGCGTGGGCGGAATGCTCGACGCTTTCACTTCCAAGGAAATGGTTTGCTTCAATGCCAAAGTGCTCGACGAGCACTTGCCGCTGGCCTTCGACGTCCTGGCCGATCTGGCCCTCTCGCCGAAATTTGCCGAAGAAGATATCGTCCGCGAGAAATCGGTGATCCTCGAAGAAATCAAAATGACCGAGGACAATCCCGAAGATCTCGTCCACGAATTGTTCACCCAGCATTTCTGGAAAGCGCATCCACTCGGCCGGCCGATTCTGGGCACCCCAAAAACGGTCGAGCAATTCGATGGCGATTTGCTGCGGACCTGGTTTCGCCGCTGGTACGCGCCGAACCAAATTGTGATCACCGCCGCCGGCAGCCTCACTCATCAGCAAATCGTGGATTTAGTTGGCGCGAAATTCACGCATCTCTCGGCTGTCGAAGACGGCCAAACGGAATCCGCCCCCACTCCTTGCCCGCAAATTCTTTCCCGCTCGAAGCGAGGCCTCGAGCAAGTGCACATCTGCCTGGGCGTTTCCGCGTATCCGATGGCCGACCAGCGCCGTTATGCCCTCACTCTGCTGACCAATATTTTAGGCGGCGGCATGTCCTCGCGCCTCTTTCAGAACATCCGCGAAAAACAAGGCCTGGCCTACGCGGTGTTCAGCGACATGAACCCGTATCGCGACGCCGGGCTGCTCAGCGTCTATGCCGGGACGGCGCTCGAGACCGCGGAGAAGCTGATCCACTCGGTGGCCGCGGAATTCCGCGACTTGAAAGAAAACCTGGTCACCGAAGAAGAGTTGCGCCGCTCGAAAGATCACCTGAAGGGATCGCTGCTGCTTTCGCTCGAATCCACCGGCGCGCGAATGTCCAACATCGCCCGCCAGCATCTTTACTTCGGCCGCTTCTTCTCCTCCGATGAAATCATCGCCTCACTCGAAGCCGTCACCCGCGAAGAGATTCAGCAGATCGCGCGGGAATTCTTCCATCCCGGCAAACTGGCCGCCACCGTCCTCGGAACTCTAAACGGGTTCTCGGTAACTCCTGAACACCTCGCGTGCTGATTTCTTCGTTAACTCCCGCGCACGAAACGCGTTGACGTTGCCGCGCCAGTTTGCCATCATCCTTCCAGTTCTGATATTCGAGTGAACTGGAGCTTGCATCAGCTTTCGAATTTCCATCCTGGCTTCCGGCAGCGCGGGCAACGCTACGTTGCTCGAAACCGAGCGAACCTGTCTTCTAATTGACGCGGGGCTGGGCCGGAAGGAAACGCTTCGCCGCCTCGAAACTCTGGGCACGCGCCCCGAACGAATTGACGGCATCCTGATCTCCCACGAGCACACCGATCACACCACCGGACTTTCGGTTTTGGCGCGGCAATGGCATGCCACCACCTACCTCACCGAAGCCACTCATCAGGAAATCGAGCGGGCGATGCCCGAAGATGCCGGAAAAAAAATCGAGTGTATCGAACACATTTGCGCGGGCGACCGCTTCACCATCGGTGACATCGAAGTCTGCGCGTACACGATTCCGCACGATGCAGCCGACCCCATCGGCTTTTCGTTTCGCTCGAATGGCTCGAAGGTGGCGCTGGTCACCGATCTTGGCTACCTCACCCAGCTTGTGAAGCAGCACCTGCGCGAGGCGGATTGCCTGATCCTGGAATCGAATCACGATGTGGAAATGTTGAAGGTAGGTCCGTACCCGTGGCACATCAAGCAGCGCGTGATGAGCCGCACCGGCCATCTTTCCAATCACACGGTCAGCGAATTTCTGGCCGACCCGGAAGCCTTCGATGGCCGCGCGCGCTTCCTGGTCCTCGCGCATCTTTCGGAGAACAACAACAATCCCGATCTCGCCCGTATCTCCGCGGAAGAAGCCCTGAATCGCCGCCCCGCCAAAGCTGCCTTCCACGGCGAATTATTCATCGCCTCGCAACGCGTCCCGCTCGGCCCCCTGGTCGTCTAACGCGGTCCGTTACTGCGCGGGCAAATAACCCAGGCTCTCCCGCGAATACGTCAGCATCACTTCGGCAAGATCGCCGGTGTGATGCGCGCGCGCGTCAATAATATTTCCGGAGCCATCGCGGAGCGGCTCGATGAGCGGCGAGACGAAGACTCCTTTGCGCGGCAGTTCGATGGAAGCGGCGCGCTGCTGCACCTGGTCGCGCCATTCCGGATTCAGTTTCACCCCGTAAGCGTCGATCAGCTTCTTGATTCCGTCGTAATTGCCTTCCGCCTTGATGCGCATCAGTTCCGCGAGCAGTTCGCCCACGCCCTGATGCATTTTCTGGTAATCGTTGACGCGCAAATAAATTTTGCCGTCATTGGTCACCGCCTCGATGCAACCAAAGCGGTCCATCAGGTAATGCACGATCATCTGCGTGCCGCGATCGTGATCTTCGTGGATTTGTTCCCCTTGCGGATAGCGATACAGCAGCGTCAATCCGGCGCGCGCGTAAGCGTCATACGAAGCCTTCATCATTTCATCCTGGTTCTTCACGCCCAGCTCCGCCAATTTCGGGTCGGTAAAATTCCACAGCGCCACTAGATCGGAGCGCGCTTCCTCGAGCGTCGAATAATATTCCTTCAAATAGCTTCGCGGATCGCCGGCCAGCTTCGCGCTGACTTTGCCCGACCCGTGCCCCAGCACTTCGTGCATGGCCACCAGCAGCTTGCGCGATTCCTGCCCATATAGTTCAGCGCGGCGCTTTTCTTCATCGCTGGATGAAAATTCTCCGGCGGCTTTCTGTCCCACCACCGACGCATACGCGCTCGATACGTTGAACAGCAGAACGCTTTTCGATCCGTATTGCTGGCGAATATCCTGCTCGTTCGGCAGATTGACTCCGCTGGGGCTGATCGGACCCGAGGCGCCCGCTTCGGAGACCACCGTAATCACGTTGGCCACCGGCGGCTTAATGTCGCGCTTCTTGAATTCGTCGCGCCAGGGCGCGCGGAGCTCGAAATACTGCGCGTTGTCCGCGAAATCGCGCATCAACTTCGTTTGCGCCTCGTCCACGAAGCTGACCGTGGATTCATACGCGCCCTTTTTGCTGCGCGGATCGAGATACTGCTCGATGAAGCCATTGATCGCGTCCACCTTCACCCGGGCTTTTACCCAGGCAATGTTGTAGGCGTACCAATCGGCTTTCGATCCTGTTTCGTAGAAGGTGATGAGCTTGCGCAGCGCATCCGCTTGTTGCGGCTCGGCCGCTTCCGCGGCCTTTTCGAGCTTGGCGATGATCCGGTGAATGATCGCGGCATAACGTCCCGGCGGAATTTTTCCGTCCGGTGTACCCGCGCGCCAGACTTCTTCCCGGATTTTTCCGCCGCGCTTTACGACAGTGGAGTTCAGCGGATACTTTTCGGTGAAATTTTCCAGATCGCCGGAGGTGACGTTCTCATAGAGATTGGTGGCGCTGGCCGTGAGCACATCCTGTCCCGGCGGCGGGCTCTTCACAGTTAGAAGCGGGCGGTAATTCGGATCAAAGACCGGCTGTTCGAGCCGTTTCAGTTTCGCGTCCAGAGCCTTGCCGGTTTTTACGCCGAAATTCGCGCCGTTCTTCAGAGCCTGCTGCGCGGCCTTGCGCAATTCCGCGGAGGTGAATTCCGGAAGAAATTTGTGCTGATTATCCAGATCGTAATTGCCGTGATAAATCCAGATGAGCTTGGTGTAGTGGCGAATTTCTTCGAGCGTTTCCGGCGCGATGCCTTTTGGATGTGTCCAGATGCCTTCCAGCAATTGCTTCAGGTCCAGGCCGTAGGGAGAAATCTGGTCGTAATAAATCGGATCGCCGGCAATCCCGGCTTGCGCCAGGTAGTAAGCCAGCACTCGCTGCTTCGGCGTGAGCTGCTCGAATCCGTCGGCATAAAGTTGCACGACGGCCAGCGAGCCAACTTCCTCGACCAGATATTTCCGCTCCGTGGATTGTTGCTGCGTAAGTTCCGCCACAGGAGCTTCCAGGAAAATGGTTGAGCTATTCGACTGCGACGAGTTCAAGTTCGTATTCATCATCAGCACCCAGCTAAAAGCTACCACTCCCGTGAAAAATCGAATCAGCAAATTCGGCCGCCGATGCGAATCAGGAACCCCATAAGGGACAAGAAGAAGGGGAGTTGTGGCCGGCTGGCCCCTCCTGCGATCCGTATCAATTCGTATTGAGTTACCGGCTTTCACCGTTTTTCACGAAAATAGCCGGGATAGAGGGGAATAGAAATTTCCATCCTGTTGAATTTTCAACCGCTTAATCACTCCGCGGTAGGGATCTCCACGATCGATTCTGAGCACTCCCGGCCCGCCATTATTGTACGTATTCGCGCATTCCGCGTGGAGAATTCTAAGCGCGCCCCATGAGGTGCGCCTATCACGCGAGAGTGAATATCAGCAAGAACTCAGAGCCTTCGTGATTACAAGAGCTCCGTGGACGACCGGTGGGTACGCCTGACAGTGAATCGCAGCTTCGCCGGGAGAAGAACATCCACCTATGGTTCCCATGGGGTTCCGTGGTGGCCACGATGGGCGGAAAAAGTTGCTAACTGCCTGCAAAATGAATAGTGCCGGCGGTGGGACTCGAACCCACGGCCTAGGGATTATGAGACCCTCGCTCTACCTCTGAGCTACACCGGCACCGGGAAAGCTTTCTCATGCTACGGGGAGGCTTCGCGCAGTGTCAAGACGTGATGCACGCGCATTCAAGATGATCCGCGCCAACGCACTGCGTCTGGCGCGAACATTTTGTTTCTTGCGCGAATTGAATGTTCCGAAATGGTCAGCAAGATAGTACGGACGTACCGTTGACCCACTTCGCTCGAAGACGCTACGTTGCTCAGGAGAATTAGGAAGAAGCTCTGGCTCCCCCAGGGAGGGGGGTGTGTATCGTTTGGGCACAGTGCCCAAACATTCCCCTCTTGACGGCACCAGCCTGTCTATACTCCCCCGAGTCGTATTTGGGAAGTTGTATCTAGACTCGGAGGCAGTATGAAAACGCTAAACGCGTGGACAGCAGTAGTTTTGCTGGTGCTGCTTGTTCTCGCCGGCGCGATGGGTTTGAGCAATTTGGCAGTTGCTCACACCGGATCGCCGGCGCCACCAACACCCTGGTTAATGGCTCACACGGGTTCACCTGCACCGCCAACGCCGTGGCACAC
>JBGPTK010000134.1:0-10167 GCA_041490605.1 Terriglobia bacterium
GACGAAATCATGACGATTTTTCTGGCCGGTCATGAAACCACGGCATTGACTCTGTCCTGGACCTGGTATCTGCTGGCCGAGAACGCGCGGACCGAACTGTGCCTGCAGGCAGAATTGAACCGGGTGCTGGGCGGGCGCACGCCCACGGCCGAAGATCTGGACCGTCTCCCTTATCTGGATGCCTTGATTCGCGAATCGATGCGGCTTTATCCGCCCGCGTATATTGTTACGCGCACATCCATCGAGCCCTTTGAAATCGCCGGTTATTCCTTTCACGCGGGGACCACGGTCTTGATGTCGCAATGGGTGATGCACCGTAGCGGAAAATATTTCGAGAAACCGCTCACATTTCTTCCGGAGCGCTGGCTGGACGGCCTGGCCGATCGTTTGCCGCCCTACGCCTATTTTCCATTTGGAGGCGGCCCGCGCCGCTGCATCGGGCAAGGTTTCGCGCAAATGGAAGCCGCTCTGCTGGTGGCCACCATCGCGCAGCGTTTTCGCTTTCTACTGGCGCCGGGTTATCGCGTGGTGCCGGAACCGCTGGTCACTCTGCGAGTGAAGAACGGCATGCACGTGACCGTGCATTCTCAAAATTAGCCGCGCACTTTCTCTTCCTACTTCACAAATTGCGGCGCTTCGCCTTTCGACCAGGGGTCATAGTCCAGCGCAAACCGGACTCGTTCGGCAACCGGCGGATGGTTATACAGCCAGATTTTGATGAATTCACCGGGATTGGGATCGCCCAGATCCACTTCGCCGAGAATCTGGAAAGCGTGCGCGGCCACCTGGCTGGAATCGGGAGTGAGCCCGTGCGTCACTTCGAGTCCGTAAATGTCGGCCTCATGTTCCACGTGGCGGGTGATTGAATTTGCGATCGGCGACACAAAGAAACCGGCAATCGAGAGCAGTAGCAACAGGGCCGGAAGCGACGCCCAGTCGTTGATATCGCGAATTCCCCAACCAGGCCCATAACGCGCGAGCAGTTTCCCGATCCCCCGATACGACAGGTAAAAAAGAACAAACAGTATGACGGCCGTGAGAGCGATTCCTTTGTAAACGTGATTCAGGACGTAATGGCCCATCTCGTGGCCGAACACGAACACGGTTTCCGGCGTAGACATCTTGGCGATCGTGGTGTCCCACACCACCACACGCTTCGACGCTCCGAATCCGGTGACATAGGCGTTCAAGGCCTTGGTTTTTTCGCTGGCCTTCATCAAAAACATCCGCTCTGGCGGAATGTTCATCCCGGCCCGGTGCACCACATTTTCGAGCGACTGCACAAGCTGCGGTTGCGTTTTATCGAGCGGCTCAAATTTGTTGAAGAGCGGATCGATGATCAGCGGCGTGATGAAGATCCCCAGAACCACAAACGGCACCGTGACCATCCAGAAATAGAGCCACCAGCGCCGCGGGCTTCGCCGGATGACACCGTACAAAATGTAGATCAGCAGGAGGCCGACGGCAAAACTGATCAACTCGCCCTTCGTCCAATCCCAGAACCACGACGGCCAACTCTGTATAGAGATATCGTATTTCAGCGAGAGCCAATGGCTGTAGATATCCGTGGGGAGGCCGAGGACATCGGTGGTCATTAAAAGTAATGGCACGAAAATCACCGCCTGAAGGAATCGCAGGGAGGAAGTCTTCTCCGCCCAATCGCGGAACTTGGGTGCAAGTTTCCAGCGCAAGACCAGTAACAGCACGATCACGCCGTAAACAAACTGGATGAAATACAAACGATAGTGGGCGCGTGAAAAGGCCACCGCCTTCTCATACTTTTCGGGCGTCAGCGCGTAACTCTGCACCTGGGGCGCCTTTTCCGGCTGCTCAGGCGAAGTGGCTGGCGGCGGAGACTGCTGTTGGCCGGCTGGCGATTGTGCCGCAGCGCCAGGCGCACTGCCCGCTTGCGGAAGCGCAGCCGGCTTCACCGGCAGGGAGAAGGCAGTGAACAGCAGCAGGTTAAAAACCATCAGAGACAAGTGTAACCGTTTCATGCGCGCTCCTTCTTCGGATTGACCAGGATCGTGGTGCGCCAAGGTCCGGGATTCTGGGCGGGAGTATTATCTTTTTTTGCAGGAACCGCAAGGGCTGACGCTCGCATCCAATTATGCGCCGCCCGCAAATCCCGTGCGCGAGGCCAAGACCGCAACGGGAGAATCGTTCCACTCGAATGGGCGGATCGCGTTCATCTGCCCGAAGGCAATTCCGCCGAAGCAACCTACCTGGAAATAAACTGTGATCCGAACGCCCGCCAACTCAACCCATGGGAGCGAACGGCTCGTGCGGCGCGAACGGCTCGTGCGGCGGCGTCAGGGAGAAAATAAAATTCCACCGGCGCCCGTTGGCCGTGGAGGGCATGTTGAAATTCGAGCCGCCGCTAAAACCGCCCCCGGCAAATTCCCCGGTGAGCAGCGCAATCCAGGCGAATCGCGCCCAGGTGGCGAAACGAAATGGCTGAAAGAGCGTGCGCCTGGTTGCGGAAAAGGCAGGCGAGACGGCATCGACCGCTGAAAGAGGGGCAGGCATGGGCCTCCGCTGCGGGCTACTCTAGGGAAAGTAAAGCCGCATAGCAACTAGAAAAGAAAGTTAGGAGTAAGTTACGAAAACTGTCTGCGGAACAAATTGGCGCCTGATGGGCGAGCGGATGTAAAGCGACGCAATTGGCGACGGGGAAACTTTTTGCGGCGCAGCTTCGTTATCTGAAGTACAGTTCGCGTTCATCAACAACTGCGAAGCGAGGGGGCGGCCACTGTGAAATTGTCGCTGAGCCAGGTGGGCAAGTTGTATCAAGGGAAAGTGTGGGCGCTTGCGGATTTCAATCTGGAGTTGGGCGCGGGCGTGTTGGGTCTGCTGGGGCCGAATGGAGCGGGAAAATCCACGCTCATGCGCATTCTGGCGACCGTCACAAAACCCACGCGCGGGCAGATTACCTGGGAAGGCCACGATATTTTGAGCGATCCCGGTTCGCTGCGCTCCGTGCTTGGCTACCTGCCGCAGGATTTCGGCGTTTATCCTCACCTGAACGCGGTGGAATTTCTGGAATATCTCGCGGCGGTGAAAGGACTGGGCGGCAGCGCGGCGCGCCGGCGCATCGACGAACTGCTGGAAGTGGTTAACCTGGCGGAAGTGCGCAAGCGTCCGCTGGGCGGATATTCGGGAGGGATGAAACAACGCATCGGAATCGCGCAAGCGCTGCTGAACGATCCCAAGCTGCTGATCGTGGACGAGCCGACGGCGGGACTTGATCCGGAAGAGCGCGTGCGGTTTCGCAATTTGCTCTCGGAGCTTTCCGGCGAGCGCATCGTGATTCTCTCGACGCATATCGTTTCCGATATCGAAGCGGTGGCCACCGGCATGGCGATTCTTTCGCACGGGCGATTGCTGGCCCATGCCGCGCCGGAGGATCTGTTGCGCTCGGTGGAAGGCAAAGTGTGGGACTGGACCGTGCCGAGCGCCGAACTGCCGAGGATCAAGCAACTGTTTCCCATCAGCGCGAGCGCGCGGCGCAGCGATGGCGTGCACCTCCGCATCGTGGCGGATGTTCCGCCGGCCGGAGATGCCGTGCCGGCCGTGCCATCGCTCGAAGATGCTTATCTTCACTGCCTCTCCCAGCACCGCGCCGAGGCGGCCGCATGAAACATTTCCGCGCTCTCTACCAAATTGCGCGAGCCGATTTTCTGGAACGCGTGCGCCGCTACAGTTTTCTTCTCACGCTGGGCTTCACGCTGTATCTGGGCTACCTGGCGGGCGTGGGCCGGATGGTGCTGAAATTGGGAGAGTATCGCGGGATTTTCAATTCCGCATGGACCGGATCGCTGATGGCGCTGGTTTGCACTTCGTTCCTGACGCTGGTGGGATTTTACATCGTGAAGAACACCATCGAGCGCGATCGCGAGTCCGGCGTGGGACAGATTCTGGCGGCGACTCCGCTTTCGAACACGCTTTATTGCCTGGGAAAAGCGCTGAGCAATTTTCTGGTTCTCGCTTCCATGGTTGCCTTGCTGGTGCCCGCCGGAATCGTGACGCAACTGGTGCGCGGCGAAGACCGGCATATCCATTTGTGGAGATTGCTTTCACCGTTTGTCGTGCTGGCGCTGCCGGCCATGGCGTTCGTGGCCGCGCTGGCTGTGCTGTTTGAAACGATCCCTGGACTTCGCGGCGGCTTCGGCAATATTTTCTATTTCTTTTTTTGGTCGGCACTGCCCGGCATCTCGATCAGCCAGCACAGTCCCGGCTTCGATATTTGGGGCTTTCAAGCGGTGTGGGATAGCGCGGGGGCGGTGGCTCGAGAGCAAACCTCCAATTACAAACGCGATTTTGGAATGTCGTTCAACATTGGAGGATCCACGCTGCCCCCGATTTCTCACGCATTCCGGTGGGAAGGGGTGCAGTGGTCCGAAGCGTTTCTGGTAAGCCGCGTGATTTGGGTGCTTGCAGCGGTGGGGCTGACTCTACTGGCTGCGGTATTTTTCAATCGCTTTGACCCGGCGAAAGGCCGGCGGAGCAGCGAGGTTCGCGAAGCGGAACCGGCGGCTGTTCCCGAGGCGCGTGAGAACCATGGCGGCGTGGCGGCGGCCCATCATCTTTCAGCGCTGCCATCCGGCGCGCAGGGGAAGGCTGGGTTCGGCCAAATGGTGGCGGCGGAACTTCGCTTAATGCTGAAGGGGCAGAAATGGTGGTGGTATCTGGTGGCCCTGGGACTTTTTGTTGCCAGCCTGGCGTCGCCGCTCGCGGTGAGCCGCGGGAAGTTGCTGGCATTCGCATGGGTCTGGCCTATTCTGATTTGGTCCGCGATGGGCACGCGGGAGAAGCGCTGCCAAACCAATCAACTGGTATTTTCCGCCGCCCACTCGATTCGCCACCAACTTCCGGCGCTGTGGCTGGCGGGAGTGATGGTGGCAATGGCGGCCGGCGGCGGCACGGCGATTCGACTGCTGATTGCAGGCGAGGGGCGAGCTGTGATGGGATGGCTGGTGGGGGCGTTGTTCATTCCGACCCTGGCGCTGGCCTGCGGCGCGTGGAGCGGAAGCAGCAAGCTATTCGAAATTCTTTACACCGTGCTTTGGTATATCGGACCGATGCAGCCAACGCCGCAACTGGATTTTATGGCCGTCTCGCCGAAGACCATCGAGATGGCGATGCCGCGAATTTTCCTGCTCGTCACGCTTGTTCTGATCGTTCTGGCTACCATTGCGCGGCGGCGCCAACTGCAGTCGTAAAATCTCCTGCCGGGGTTGCCGACGAGGTCGAACGCGCATACCATATTGGGTAAGAAGGGTCTCTCTTGGAGGGGAACCGCCATGAAGACTTTGCGGACAGGAATGGCGCTACTGGCCGGCGCTCTGATGCTCCCCGGAATGACCGGCGCGGCCGGGCAGCAGCCTGGACAGCAGCAACCTTCTCTTGGAGAGATCGCGCGGCGTATGCGCGAAAAGAAAAAAGAAGCGGCGAAGCCTGTTCACGTTTGGGACAACGACAATATTCCTACTACTCCCAATGCGGTAAGCGTGGTGGGCGGGCCTCCACCGCCGCCGGCCCCGGAGAAGGGCGAAGCGGGCGCGGAAAATACCTCTGCCGCGGCCAATAGCGCGGATCAGATTAAAGAAGTCGCCGATACGCAAGCCGCTCTGCTTGAGGCAAAAGCAAATTTGCAAAATCTTCAGAGCGACCTGGATTTGCTCAGCCGCCAGCTTCAACTCGACCAGCAGATGTATTACGGAAAGCCTGAATTTGCTTCCGATAAATCGGGCAAAGCAAAACTGGATACTGAGGCCGCGCAGGTGGAATCGAAACGCCAAGATGTGGCCACAGCACAGGCAAAAATCGACGAACTACAGATCCAACTGGATAGTTTGAAGGCCGCACCAAACACCGCAACACCACCATCCAATCCCGTCGCGCCGCCGGTCGAGTCACCGACGCCAGAGCCGGTTCCGGCACCCGCGCCTCCCGTGGAGCCGCAGCCGCCGGCGCCTGATTCTGGACCACCGCCACCGGCAGATTCAGGGCCTCCACCTCCTTCGGCATAGCCCCAGTTCCATTTTGGAACCATTTAGGTGGAAACGCCTGGATGCCATATTGGGAAAGCCAACTAGCTGTTATTTCCCGCTTGGAAACCTGGCCCCTAGTAATTGTGTGGATTCCCTCTTGACACACAAGCGTACTACGCGCACAATCCCGCCAACTTTTCCGGCTTTGCCGCCGGCCGGGCTCGAGCAACTTCGAGCCAGGGTTTCAGGGGGAAACGATGCAGTATCTTCCGGGTTGGACGGTGCAGTGTTTAAATCCGGAATGCCTTGCGCGGGGGCATTGGCTTCGTGTGCAGAGCACCACGCAGGATCAGTGCAGCAACTGCGGGCAGCCTCTGCAGAATGTGCCGCCACCGCTGGGGACGCGCTTCCGGATGCGGGCGCGCCCGTTGACGACTTACAGGCCCCTACGGCCGCGGTAGGGACTGTTGGGCGCGTGCTGAGTAGGAGAGTCTTCAGGATCAATTGAAGAATTGAAGTTTGGTAGCTGCCGATCGCGCCCTGCAGGGCAGGGCCGATTTCGTCCTCGCAGCCACCCCAAATTCAAAAGGCTCGTCCCGGAATTTCGGGGCGAGCCTTTTGCGTTTCTAAGAGAGATTGCGGTTCCGCGAGACCCTGCGCAGAAGGGAAGCCTGGCCTGGGTCACTCGAATGCCTGCCGCCCTGAAGGGACGGCGCTACACGGGAAGCCGTGTGCTCCGCCACGATCAAGTCTTGGTAATTCCAGTGAAAATCAGCGGGCCAAAAAAGGTTGAGCGGCCGGTGGGGGTGCCGGCCGCTCGGGGGCATTGGGGGTGATGGAGGTGCAGACACAGTCAGGAACCAGATCGGCGCACTCAGCCTCCCGTCAAGTTTGACGCTCGCCGGATCGTTATCTGAGTGCTGCCCTGATCCCTGAACAGATGTAATAGTGCCGCAAGGACTGTTTTCGGTCGATAGAGCAAGAGGTTCATTTATTTCAGTACCGAAGTACTGGTAAACCCCGCGCTTTTTGTGGCGCGCTAACGGCCCCGGCCGGGAGGAGGCACCTCGATGACCGTGATGCGCGGGACGCCGGCTTCATTGAGAGCCTTGTTGAGATTGGCGATATCTTCCTCCGTAAGCTTTTTGACGCCGGCCATGGTGTCCGAAAGCATTTTGGTAAGAACGTTGAGTTCTTCCGTCTGGGGCGGCGAGGGGGCCGCAGTAAATCCTTCGATCTGGAACATGAGCTGGCCAATGCGATTGGGCAGGGGAGGCGGCTCGTAGTTCAGCGGCGCGCCGGCGAAACCTTCCGGCCTTACCGGTGGTACGAACTTATCGTGCAGGACTTCCAGCTTCTTGGCGGCTGCTTCGGCCTGTTTCTGGATTTCGTCGGGAATTTTTGGCGCGCCGGGCTTTTTCCAGGATTCGCGGGCGGCCTTGAGCGAGGCGTCGAAGCCAAGAACATTCTTGCGTCCTTCTTCGGCCGTCTTGGACATTTCATAGAGCTGCATGATCGCTTGATGCCGCGTAGCGCGGTCATCTTCGGCGATTTGAATGCGCGGGTCTTCTTCGATTTTTACGGATTGCGTCATCCCGGTTTTGCCGAGGGCGACTTTTACGGTGTATTCGCCGGGCTCGACTCGCGGGCCTCGTGAACCCCCACCGAAAAATCCTTGCGCCAGGGCTTCGCGCTGCTCGGCGGTCATTTCAATCGGAGTGTTATAGCGGAGATCCCAATTCACGCGATTGATGCCGGCATTTTTTTCGCCGTCCATCTCGCGGATGGTCTTGCCGTCTTTATCGAGGATGGTGATTTTCACTTTTTCTTTTTCGTCCGGCTTGGATTTCAGGTAGTAAGCGATCAGCGCGCCGTCCGGCGGATTGGGGCCGGCGAAATGCTGATTGCCCGCGTACCACTTGTTGGAATACATGCGCCAGGCGATGGCCGGACGAATGGGGAAAAGGTGCAAATCGTGGGAAAGAATCTGTTCGTTGATCTGGAGAAGCGGAGCCAGGTCGTCCAAGATCCAGATGGAACGGCCGTGCGTGCCAAGAATCAAATCGTTTTCGCGCGGCTGGATTTGAAGGTCGTCCACCGGCACGGTGGGGAAATTCATTTTCAGCCGACGCCAGTTCGCGCCGCGGTCGAGCGAATAGAACGCGCCGAATTCGGCGCCGGCAAATAAAACGTTCTGATCCTGGGGATGCTCGCGAATCACATGTAGAGTTCCGGAGCTTTCCGGCAGGCCATTCGAGATTTGCTTCCAGGTGTCGCCGAAATTCGTGGTTACAAAAACGTAGACATGGAAATCATTGCCGCGGTGGCCGTCAAACGTGGCGTAAGCCGTGCCCTCCGCATATTTTGAGGCGACAACGCGGCTGACGTAGGTTCCCTTGGGAACGCCGGGAACGCGATCGGCCACGTTTTTCCAGTTCTGGCCGCCGTCGCGTGTGATCTGCAAATTGCCGTCATCGGTGCCCGCCCAGAGCACGGATGCGCTAACCGGCGATTCGCTGATCGTGGTGATGGTGGGATACCACTCGACGCCATCGTTGCGAGAGAGCGTGTCTTTACCCGGCTTCTTGCCGAAAATCTCCAGCGAATTGCGATCGATTCCGGTGGTGAGATCACCGCCGAGCTTGGTCCAAGTCTCGCCACGGTCGGCGGACTTGAACAAGAAATTTCCACCGTAATAAAGCGTCTTGGGATCGTGCACGGAAATGACCAGCGGGGTATTCCAGTTGAAGCGATAGGGCGGCTCGCCATCCTTGAACCGCGGTTTGATTGGACTAGCCTCATTGGTGGCCAGATAGCGGCGGGAAAGATTTCCATCCTGCGATTCGGCGTAGACGATATTGGGATCGGAGGGATCGCGGAGGGCGTAAAAACCGTCGCCGCCGACGACGCGCACCCAATCATCGTTGGTGATGCCTTCGTTGAAAGGCGTGCGGCTGGGCCCGCACCATGCGGCGTTGTCCTGCAAGCCGCCGCAAACGGAGTAGGGCTGCTGCATGTCGTAGCTGACTTCGTAGAACTGGCCGATGGCGATGGAATTATCGAAAACCCAGTTTCGGCCGCCGTCGCGGCTGATCTGGATGCCTCCGTCACAGCCGGCCAGGATGTGATTGGAATCGGCGGGATCAATCCACAAGGCGTGGAAATCGCCGTGGATTTTGTTGGGGACGAAACTCTGGCTGTACGTTTTTCCGGCGTCTTCGGAATAATAAATGTTGGCGCCCAGGGCCCAGATGCGCAGATCGTTATTGGGATCGACGATGATTTGGCTGTAATAGGAAGGGCGGGGATTGACGTCACTCATTTTTTTCCAGGTCTCGCCTTTGTCTTCGCTGCGGAATGTGCCGCCCTTGGCATTTTCGATCAGGGCGTAAACGATGTTGGGATTCTTGCGGTAGACGGTGAGGCCGATGCGGCCGGTGTCGCCTTCCGGCAGATCTTTGGTCAATTTCTTCCAGGTGGCGCCGCCGTCGGTGGTTTTATAAATTCCGCTGCCCGGACCGCCGCCGTTGTATCCATAAGGAGCGCGGCGGCGCTGGTAAGCAGCGGCATAAAGAGTGTCGGGACTCTGCGGGTCCATGGCGACGTCCACTACGCCGGTATCGTCATTGATGAAAAGAATTCGGCTCCATGTTTTGCCGCCATCGGCAGTTTTGTAAACGCCGCGCTCGGGATTCGGTCCCCACAAGCTGCCGAGGGCGGCGACGTAAACCACGTCAGGATTCGTGGGATGAATCACGATGCGGCCGATGTGATGACTGGCGTCGAGTCCCAGATGATTCCAGGTCTTGCCCCCGTCGGTGGATTTGTAAACACCGTTGCCCCAGGACGAGCTCTGGCGATTGTTCGGCTCGCCGGTGCCCACCCAGACAATCGAGGGATCGGAAGGCGCGACAGCGAGATCGCCGATGGAAGATACCGTTTCGTTGTCGAACACCGGAGTGAAGGTGACGCCGCCATTGGTGGTTTTCCAAACGCCGCCGGAGGCGGCGCCGGCGAAAAACGTGTCGGGATGATTTTCAACCACGGCGAAATCGTCAATGCGGCCGCCCATGATGGCGGGGCCGATTTCGCGGAGCTTCAAACCGGATAGAGCTGATTCGATTGTGGGAGGCGGCGCGGGGGTGCTGCTTGCCGGCGGAGTGGCGGGCTCCGC
>JBGPTK010000135.1:0-10157 GCA_041490605.1 Terriglobia bacterium
AAACCCTCAAGCCAGATCGCGCAAAGGTGCGCTAGGACTGATGCAATTGATTCCGGCGACGGCACAGCGATACGGCGTAAACAACGCGTTCGACCCTGCCCAGAACTTGGACGGCGGGGCGCACTATTTGCGGGATCTGCTGGACCGCTACAACGGCGATGTCGAGAAATCGTTAGCTGCGTATAATGCTGGCGAGCGAGCCGTGGACCGGTTTGGCGGCGTGCCCAATTTTCGCGAGACGCGTTCTTACGTGCAAAGGATCACTAACTCCTATTTCCAACCCGGGTCCCTTCACCTCTCCGGCTTTGGGAATCTTTCAGGGCCTCCCATACGCCGCGAAGTGGATGAACGCGGTCGAACTGTTTTCACGAACGAATGAGACGCACCGCGCGGAATAACTCCGCATCAATCCGCTTCAGTTTCCTCTCGGCCGTTGCCGCGGTCTTGGTTGTGTGCGCCGTCCCCGCGGCGCTGGCGCAATCCTCCAAACGAGACGCTGCCCGCTCACAATACGATCGTGCCCAGAAGATGCGCGCCTCGCTCGAAGGCAAGCCCCAGAACGGCCGCACACTCGAGGAATACAAAAGCGTCGTCGACGCCTACCGCAGGGTTTACCTGATTACGCCGCAGGCCTTGGAAGTGACGCCGGCTCTCATGGCCGCCTCCGAGTTGTACCAGGATATGGGCCGCCAATTTGATCCCGAATATTTTCTGCTATCCATAGACACCTATCAGTTCTTGCTGAAGGAATATCCCGGCACGAAATATCGCCAGGATGCTCTGTTCACCATCGCGCAAATCCAACAAAACGATTTGAATCAGTTGGACGATGCCAAGGCAACTTACCAGGATTTTCTGAAGCGCTATCCGAATTCTGGCAAGGCCGATGCCACGCGCCAGGCGCTCGGCGAAATTGCCGACGCCCAGGAGAAGGAGAAGAATCCGCGCTCCAGCCGCAAGGTGGCCGAGCAGCAGGAAGCCGATCAGCAATTGCCGCGCGTCACCAGCATCCGCCAGTGGAATGCGGAAAGCTACACGCGCATCGTCATCGACGTCGAAAATCAGGTGAAATACCAATCGGCGCGCATTTCCAATCCCGACCGCATCTATTTCGACCTCTTTGACGTCAAGCTCAGCCCCTCCCTCGCCGGCAAAACTTTCGAAGTGGAAGACGGATTTCTAAAATCGATTCGCGTGGGCCAGAATAAAAAAGGCATGGTCCGCATCGTCCTGGATGTGGACAAAGTAAAGGAATATTCGGCCTTCCTGCTGCCGAATCCCTATCGTCTGGTGATCGACGTCCATGGCGAGGCCTCCTCTCTCGCGAAGAAAAATCCGAAGGACGCGCCCGCGGTTTCGGCCTCCGTTGCCCTCGCCGGCGAAAAACCGCCCTCGCCGGCTTCGCCTCAAAAAAATGATTCAGCCAAGGCTGCTCCACCCCCCGAAACGGCCAACCCGGCGCGCCTGGCAACATCCTCGCCGGCCCCCAAGCTGGGACGATCCAGCCGGACTTCCACCGTCACTCTGGCTCCTCCGCTAGAGCCCAAGCCAACGCGCGACGGGCAACAATCGCTGACGCGCGCACTCGGCCTGAAAATTGGCCGCATCGTGATCGATGCCGGCCACGGCGGCCATGATACCGGCACGATCGGGCCTCATGGACTGATGGAGAAGGATCTGTGCCTCGATATCGCCCTGCGTCTCGGAAAGCTGATTGAGCAGCGCCTGCCGGGCGCCGAAGTGGTCTACACGCGCAAGGACGACACGTTTGTCCCGCTCGAAGAACGAACCGCCATCGCCAATCAAGCCAAGGCCGATTTATTTGTATCCATTCACGCCAATTCCAGTCACGACCGCGGCGCCCGCGGCATCGAGACCTATTACTTGAATTTCGCTACCTCCGCCGAAGCCATGGAAGTGGCTGCCCGCGAAAACGCCCTATCGCAATCCTCCATTCATGAACTGCAGGATTTGATCAAGAAGATTGCCCGCAACGAGAAAATCGAAGAATCCAAGGAACTGGCCGCCGACATCCAGGAATCCCTGTCGAAGCGGCTCCGCCAGTCCAGTGACGCTGAAAGAGATCGTGGCGTCAAGAAGGCCCCCTTCGTGGTTCTCATTGGCGCGAATATGCCTTCGGTCTTGTCGGAAATCTCCTTCCTCAGCAATCCCGCGGACGAAAAAATGCTCAAAAAAACGGATCAGCGCCAGCGGGTTGCCGAGGGGTTGTACCACGGCGTCGAGAGCTACCTGCAAAGCCTGAACAGCGTTTCCAATAACCGCCAGAGGTTGATCTCAGACCGGGAAGTTGCCGATCACTGACTGGATTCGACCCGGTTTGCACTTCCGCCCATAAATCTTCTGCTGGCCCCGAATCGGAACCCAAAGTACAATTTCGGCGTCTAATAGACAGAACACTATGCCTAGGAGCTTCCTGATTCCCGCTTTGTTATTCCTCTCGCTCGCACCCGCATCGGTGCTTGCGCAAGACATTCTCCCCGGCCAGTTTGCGGATTGGCAAGGCGCCCCGGCCCAGCCCGCTTCCGGCGGCGCTAGCGTTGATCAATTCGCCGGCAATGCTGCTCCGGTGTTCCGCGAGTACGGCATCACCAGCGCCGAGCAAGTCTCCTATTCCAAGGACAAATCAATCCTGCTCGTCACGCTGTATCACGCAAAAGACGCGACCGGGGCCTACGGCGCCTACTCTTACCTCCGGACGTCCGACATGCCGCATGCCAATTTCTCGGCGCACTCTTCCCTGTCGCGCGATCGTGCCCTGGTCCTCCTCGGCGATCTGGTCCTGGATATTTCAGGCAAGGACCTACGAGCCGCACAGCACGGCTTAAGGACCCTTGTGGCACAGGTGCAAACGAAAGCGGGGCCGGAGGCCTATCCAAGCCTCTACAAGTATCTGCCAACCGGCGGGTTTGTTCAGCGATCCGACCGGTATGTGCTCGGCCCGGTCGGACTCAGCCAGTTTCTACCAATCGCAACCGGCGATTGGATTGGTTTTTCAAACGGCGCTGAAGTCGAATTGGCGCGTTACCGTATAGATGGCCAGGAAGAAACTCTGCTGCTCGCCGAGTATCCCACTCCGCAGGTCGCTTCTCTCAATTTGAAGAATCTCGAAAAGCGCTTCCGCTTGGTCGGCGATGCGGATGATCCTGCCGTGCAATCGGGCGATCCCCGGCCGCTGCTCTACTATCGCAAGATGAGTACACTGCTCGTCTTCGTTCCTCAGGGACATTCGAAAGCGTCTGCCGATCTGCTGCTGCAAAACATCGCATACGAGGCGGATCTGACCTGGAATGAATCGGGTGCCAATTTGAACCAGCCGGGATGGCCGACAATTCTTGTCGGTATTTTCGTCGGCACGGGAATTCTCTGTTTATTTGCCATAGTCTCGAGCCTTGCCTTCGGCGGCTTCCGGCTCGCCGTCAAGCGTTTGCTCCCCGGCAAGATATTTGATCGCGATGCCGACGTCGAAATCCTGCAGTTAGGAATCAGCAGTAAGCCCATAGAAGCAAAGGACTTTTACTGAAAATTGCCTCTCCTTGAATTTCCACGCGTTTTCCACGGCTCCTTCAACTCGCCTGCATCTCACTATAGATACAGTACTTAAAGTTTTCCACCGATCCGCTTTTCCGGCTTGACTTCATTTATCCCGCTCTTCTAGACTGCCCTCGAGGAAAGAGTTCTTGGGCCATCCGCGCATTGGCCGGGAGCTTTTCTCCCCTCGAAGGCCCACCTTTGCCGGTGGGCCTTCCGTTTTTTTACTTTTTCTCTGAGGAATTCGGAACGCCGCTTGCTCGCCTTCAAAGCGTAACTACGGTCCGGCATTTTTCGCCCCACGCGTGAGACGAAGAGCTTTCGTTCTGCATCCCTCAGTCAGAGTGCAATCATGGCTTCTCAGCCTGTCGTCAAGGCCCCAAATCGAGAGAAACAGAGACGCGGATTGGACTACTGGGCGGTCCGCGTTCTAAAGGAATTCAGCCTCGCCCGGAAGAGTTTCGATCCTGATGCCGTACACGATTTGCGCGTCGCTCTCCGGCGTTGCCGCTCGATTGCCAGAGGGATGAGAGATCTCGATCCGCATCCGGCCTGGCGTAAACTCGATAAATCAAGCAAGAAGCTCTTCAGGAGTCTCGGTGAACTGCGCGATTCTCAAGTCCTGATGGTTTGGGTCAAAAAGCTCGGTGGCGAAGAAGATGCGGTCCGGATAAAAATGCTCGATGTCCTTTCTGTCCGGGAACAGGACGCGAAGGCCCAGGCGCAAAAAGCCCTCGATCGCTTTGATCCAAAGCTCTGGCGGCGCCGATCGTCCCAATTGGCCGGCAGGGCGCGGCGCGTACCGTCCGGCGGTTTAGCCTTCCAGCACCTCGCGCTGGAACAGTGGGAGCGAGCGCATGCGCTGCATCGTCGTGCTCTGCGTACCCGCAGTCGCGTGGCATATCATCGGTGCCGGATCGGAATTAAACGCTTGCGGTATACCGCCGAAAATTTCCTCCCGAGACTCTCCGCCGGGTGGATTGCCGATCTGAAGGCGCTCCAGGACGCGCTTGGCGATGCCCACGATCTCGACCTGCTGCGGATCGCGCTGCGCTCGGTTCGACCGGCGTTCGACCCCGCCCTTCTAGCCGGGTGGCTGGAACGGATCGAGCAAGTTCGCCGGGAACGCCTGAAGGAATATCACCGGAAGACGACCGGAAAGAGTTCACTTTGGCCTGTTTGGCGGCGCCATCTCCCCTCCGGGAAACGGCTTGAATCCGCGGCAATGGCCAAGCTCGAAGGATGGGCTTCGTTCCTCGATCCCGATTTTCGCCACGCGCGCCATGTCTCCGATCTCTCCTTGCAATTGTTCGATTCTCTCCGCTCCACCGGATTTGACGGCGTGTTCAGTGATTTGAGGTTCAGAAGAATTCTTTACGCAGCGGCCTTGCTTCACGATGTTGGAAAATCAAAGGCCGGGAGAAACCATCACAAATCTTCTTATCGGATGATCCGCGACCTGCAACCGCCCCTCGGCTGGTCTCGCGATGATATCGGTTGGGTCGCGCTGGTGGCGCGCTATCATCGCGGCGCGGAGCCGCAAGCCGGTCATGAGGGCTTTGGGGCGCTCTCGCCCACCGAGCAGCAGAAAGTCGCATGGCTCGCCGGAGTGTTGCGGTTCGCGGATAGTCTCGACGCCGACCGCGCTGGAAAAATCACGCGTTTGAACGTCTCGAATCTTCGAGAGGCACTCGTCGTTCGAGTCGAGGGTTGCGGAGAAAAAGCGATTCTTGCGACGCCGCCGGTCATGCAGAAAAAGCGTTTGCTCGAAACTTGCGCCGGGCGGCCTGTAATTGTCCAGCCATTCGCGCCGCATCCGGCGGTCGCCGCCTAGGTCCGCAGAGCTCAAATCATCTCAACGGCTGGCGGGCTGAAAACCTGCACGATCTTCCGGATTCCTCAGTCGCCCAGCTTGCGCAGCATCTTCGGCTGCAACAGCCATACCAACTGGCCTTTGGGCGGGCTCACCGAATCCATTTCCAAACACGCCACGCCGCTCTTCTTCAGCGAAGTCACCGCCATGCGTGATCCCAATGCGCTCGCAATCACCATATCCACATTCGGCGCGTGGCCGAAGCACATCACCGACTTCGATTTTATCTTGGATAATTCCTTCCAAAGCTCCACTGGCTCGGCGGAAGGCACAAGTCCGTTCGTCCGTTGAATCTTCTCGCGGGAGTAGCCCAGAGTTTCCGCGGCAATTTCGGCTGTTTGCGCGGCGCGTAGAAACGGGCTCGTAATCAGCACATCCGGCTTAATGCCCTGTTCGCGCAGTCCAAGCATGGCGGCTCGCGTCTTTTCAATTCCCTTTCTTGTCAGCGGGCGCTCCGGATCGGGCGGAGCATCGGGGTCCGTGCGGTCGACTGCGGTGCCATGGCGAACGATGTATAGGATCATGATTTACGCTACCTTCACTTTCCATTGCACTCGTCTGAAAACTGCCTTGAGATGGAATTCCCGTTCGAACAAAGACGCCTTCCGCGCCAATCCCGTGTAATCCACCGGAGACCCATTGCGAAGCTGCAGGCGGAACACCGCCGTCCGGCCATCCATTTCCACATTCACATCCGCCACTGCCTGGGCATGATCGCTCTCCAATTTCTCGGCAATCCGCAGCAGCGAAGTCAATATCCGCACCTGCTTCCGCCGGTCCCCGTCGAGTGATTCGTAGAGCTTGTGGTTTGGCTGCGGTTCGTCTTTTTGATTGTGGTACCGGATCAGGCAGGCCACCATATCGCGCCGCCAGCCCGTCAATCCCGGAATTTCACCGTTCCGCGCCAAATACTCTCCGTGCCGGTGATGTGCTTTGGCGGAAATGAAATGCCCAACATCATGCAGAACCGCTCCCAGTTCCAGAACCAGCCGCAGTTCAGGGCCCAGGCGATGCAGCGGGTTCAGTTGGTCGAAGAGGCAGAGTGCCAATCGCCGCACTTGCTCGGCATGTTTCGCGTCGTAATCCAGGCGTCGCGCAAACCACTGCGCCCCTGAAACCTGCACCTTTGCCTGCTCCTTCTCTTCTTCCGTCGAAAAATTCGGAGCATATTGCTCCGCCACCAGGCCCAGCAGCACGCCTTCGCGAACTCCCACTCCCGGCACCAGCATATTCCGCAAGTTCAGCCATTTGGCCACCGTGCTCAGCACAATCGCCGCAATTCCCATCACTTCGGCGCGATCCTTCCGTACCCGGAATACCCGCATGCGCCCCGCCACGTCCAGCCTCAAAATCTGCCACATCCGGTCGCGCAGCAATCGAAGGTTCAGCGTTTCGATCGAATGGAACCGGGGGCCGGGTGCAATTCGCGCCAGCGCTTCAGGATTTCCTCCGGTCGCCACTGACACCGCGCTCGAAAGGTCAGGCTGCGATGGCAGCACCGTATGCAGCACCGATAAAATGTGGAGGCTCAGCTTCTCGGCGGCGTCTTCGTCGATCACGCCTTTGCTGCCGAATGTTTCCATCAAACGCACGGTGCCAAGCGGCACCGTAAACGTGCTTTCCACCGCCTTGCCGCGCATAAAATTCAGTTCCAGGCTTCCCCCGCCCAGATCGAGAATCAATCGCGGCGAAACATCCTTCCCCACCGAACATAGAACCGCTGCGCGAACCAATCGCGCCTCCTCGGTCCCTGAGATCACTTCCAGTTCGATCCCGGATTTTCTGCGGATGCGCTCGATTAAATCGTGGCGATTTCGCGCTTCCCGCGCCGCGCTGGTGGCTACGGCTCGATAGGCAGCCACGTGATAGTGGTCCATCATCGCCCGAAAATGCGCGAACGCTCGCGCCGCTTTCCTCTGCGTATCCGTGTCCAGAATGCGCCGCGTGAACGCGTTGTGGCCCAGCCGCACGGCCGCGCGTTCCGTTACCAATTCCTGTATTCGAGTGGGAGAAGTCGCCCGCGCGATCACCATCCGTATGCCGTTCGATCCGGCGTCGATGGCGGCGAGATGGACGGGGGCGGCCAATGTGGTTAGCGCCAGAGGTGCGCGAGCGAATGCGAGGGAGTGTAACGCGTGCCGCGAATGCCCAGCAAAGCCCCAATCTGCTTCCGCAATTCCTTGTTGACCGCCGGGACGGTGCTGTTGCCGTCCAGTTCCACGAAATTGTGCAGCCGGCTCAAGCGCTCGAATTCTTTCTTCACCATGGACTGGTAACGAATGAACGATTGGAACAAATCGTTCGAGAGCGACATGTCCCGCCCGGCTTCCCAGTAGCTGATGCTGTGCGATTTCTTAAACTCGCGATCGAATGCGACTTCGGGCCGCACATTCAGCCAAAAAGTCAGATCGGGCCGCATCGCCATTTCATAAATCCCATGCAGGTAATCTTCGTCGAGCCCCCGCACCGCCGCGCGCGCCACCAGAGTGAAGAAGTAACGGTCCGCCAGCACAACCACGCCCGAACGCAGCGCGGGCAGGATGCGGTGCTCCAGTTGATCGTAGAAATCAGTCGCGTACATCAGCGCCAGCGTCAAGCGCGTCACCACGTTCTCCGCCAGCAGCACATCGATGTCTTTCGAAACCAGCGACGACCGCCGCAGGCCCATCGTCTGCACCGCGAATCCTTCCGATTCCAGCCATTCCGTCAGCAGCGCGATCTGGGTCGACCGGCCCGAACCGTCCGTGCCTTCCAGAACGATCAATGTGCCGTGCAGTTCGGATTCGTTCACTCCGGGAAGCGGCGTGCCGCAAAAACGCGACGGAAGCTCTGCCGGGAGTGCGGCCTTCGCGCGCCTTGCGGCCTTCCCGTTGGAGCCGGCAACGGTTGCGGCGGATTCCCCGGCGGTTTTTCTCGCGCGCTTCATGATTTTTTCGGCGCGAACCGCGACAAATCCACACGCGATTCAACGATCTTACGCATCTGCTTCTGCAGCTTATTCACCGGTACAGTCCCGTCCATCAGCACAAAATGATCCGACTCCACCATTTGATCGTACTGATCCTGGATTCGCCCCTGAAATACGCGGAAACTTTCCGAGCGATCGAGCGAAATGTTCAGGTCCATCCCGGCTTCGTAATATTTTAATTTGGGCCGTCCGGCAACGATGCGATTCACGGCCACGTCCAGCGGCGCGCGAAAATAAAACGTGATGTCGGGAATCGGCGCGAAGCGATACAGGTTTCGCAGCCAGCGCGGCGAACAGCCGCGAGCCGTGTCGCGCGCGAATGCCGTGTAAATATAGCGGTCCGCCAGCACCAGGTAACCACCATGCAGCAACGGCAATATCTGGCGCTCGCAGCGATCCGCGAAATCCGCCGCGTGAATCAACGAAAACGTGCTGGGCGTCAGCAGCCGCCTTTGTTTCCCCCGCCGCGTCGCCGATCTCACCAGCGGCGAGGAATTCCACTCCGTAAAGTGGATCCGGTAGCCGCCAATCTCCAGCCACCGTTTCAGCAGGTAGAGCTGCGTGCTCTTCCCCGAGCCGTCGATCCCTTCCACCACAATCAAAGCGCCTTGGTAAGGGCGCCCGGGCGATTCGGATTCCACCGGAAGGAGCCCTTCGGTTTCCTCGGGACTTGTGATTGTGCTCGCGGTAGGTTTCATCGTGTTACGTTTCATTTTAGGCGGCATATGTAAACATGGGGTAAATGCAATGTTTCAGGGGTGTTAACAACTTCATCCCAATCTGTCTCTACGCTGCTGGGCCAGTTACTATTCTACCAGAAATTTGGAATCCCCGAAGACCGCAGCGCCGTTTCCGCTTGAGAGAAGCACTCCTCGGTTCAGCCACCTTCCCCTGGCGCATGAATGGCAACATTTCCACATCCATTCGATTCGAACTGGTCCCGGGCGTGTTAGAAATATAGAGGACTCGCGTGATGCGAATATCTCTCAAACTCTCAAGCACGCTCATCGTTTTCCTGTTCTATCTTCCCGAGTCAACTTTTGCTCAGAAAAAAGACAACAGCCCCGTACAAATCCTCTTCCAATCCGCGAATCGCGATCGCGCCGCTCAGGGTTTGCCCCTGCTGAAATGGGACGCCGCGCTGGCCGCAGCCGCGCACCAGCATTCCCTCCGTATGGCTCAGCAAAACACTCTTTCGCATCAATTCCCCGGCGAGCCCGGCTTGTCCTCGCGTTCGAAACAGGCCGGCGCCCTCTTCAGCGCCATCGGCGAAAATGTGGCCCAGGGCTCCAGCGCAGCAAATATCCACGAACAATGGATGAAGTCACCGCCCCACCACCGCAATTTGCTCGACCCCGATTTCAATTCTATAGGCATCGCCGTGGTCGAACGTGGCGGCACCCTTTTCGCCGTGGAAGACTTCTCGCATTCACTCGCCGCTAAATCCTTGGAAGAACAGGAACATCAGCTCAGCGCAGTTCTCGAATCGCGCGGCTTTCAACTTCTCGATTACACGGCTGACGCCAGGCGTTCCTGCGCCCTGGATCGCGGCTACGCGGGCAAACACGTGCCCTCCTTTGTGATCCGCTATACAACCACGGATTTGTCCGCTCTCCCGGATATCCTTCTGCAAAAAATCAAATCCGGCCTCTACCATCACGCCACGGTCGGAGCCTGCTCGGCGGGCGCCGGCGGTTCGTTCGCACAGTTTCGCGTCGCCGTGCTCTTGTTCGAATAATAGAAATCATTCGATTAGTTCGTGCATCT
>JBGPTK010000136.1:0-9997 GCA_041490605.1 Terriglobia bacterium
CGCCCTAAACGCGCCGCCCAAACCGCGGCGCAGGGCTTCGCTCCGGCGGACACCCCAACGACAACAGCAAATCAAAAGAAAAGGGGACACTTCTAATGAGGTAAGGAAGGGGACATTTCTAAAGAGGCTTGACACCTGTACGTTATGGGCTTGACATTGGACTTCTTTCTGCTAGCATCTCCGCTGAAGTCGATTGGAGCAGAAACCGTTGACTCTTAACCGGTTACACGGGGAGGCTGACTGCATGTATATCAGAAGACTATTAGCATTGATTCTAGGCGTTCTGATTGCGGTGCCCGGATGGGGCGCGTCGAACCCCGTCGGGACAGTGCAAAACAGCAACTCCGCGACTCTACGCAGTTCAGCGCTCATCAAGGGCACTACTCTGTATAGCGGAGATGTAATCAACACGGCCCAGCAAGGCAATGCCTGGGTATCCCTGCCGGGCGGTGCCCAGCTCTACCTCGCCGGAAATAGTCAGGCTGAAATTCGAAAGATCGCGGACGTTAAGGGCGTGCAGCTCGAAATCGAGCAAGGCACTGCTAAGTTCCGCAGCACGGAATTGACGCCGATCCAAGTGGTCCTGGCGGATGCGACCATCCGGCCAGCCACTGGCGGCGCTGGCTACGTATCCATTCTTACTCCGACCACTGCAATCATAGGCGCAGAAAAGGGCGCGGTCCTGATCACCACCGAACACGACGGTAGAACCACGACGGTGCCCGAAGGATCAGCGGTTAAAGTAACGATGGCTTCCGGGGCTCCTTCCGGATCTCCTCAGGTGAAGCCGCCCGTGCCCTCACATGCCTGGATCGTTATCGTTGGCGCATTTGTTGCCGGCGGCCTGATCGGCGGTGCGATTGGTGCCAACCTGGCGGAGAATTCGCAGAATCCCAATAACGTCAGCCCGTTCAAGCCTTAGTCGCGAACCGTTGCGAAGAATTTTGAGGCGTTCCGATTGTCGAACCGGAACGCCTCTTTTTTATTGAGGAGCGAGGAAATATCCTGCGCAGGATCGCACCACTCTACTTCTCGACGTTGATCGTCACATCCATCGTCAAAACATGGCCGCTCGCCGGATCGCTTGCCACGGTGGCCTGCACCGTTTGCCCTTCCCGGATCAAGAGTTCGAACGAATTCCGAAATTGGCGGATAAGAGGCATTGCGTTTCGCGCTTCCTGATTCGCTATTCCTTGCGCAGACTTGTCTTCCCCGCTGGTTGGAACCACGGTAGAGCGGTCAACCGTAAGATGAAGCTTGTAGCGCCCATCACCGAAAGATCGCGCCGAGGCATCAATGTTGGTTCCGACATCAATAAACTGGTACTGAGAAGCGTTTTCCTTATTCGAAGCGGTAGCCATGGGAACTCGAAAGCCCGTGCGCAATTGCGTCGACATCTGCCTGCTAGCGAAATCGCCCTCGGACGCGAGAACGTGGAGGACATAGGGCAAGCTGCTGATCTTCTTGGTTCCATCCATCTCAGTGAGGACGATTTGCAATTTCAACTGAGTGATCGGCCCGGGATCCTCGACCGTCCGGGCCTTCTCTTGGCCGCGCATGGTCGCTGCAAAAGAAAGCACCATCACAAACATTCCCGTTAACATTCGCATCGGCTTCATCGCTTGCTCCTTGAGTATCGTTTGAACTTGCTCTTCCAAGGCAAGACGCCGCTGGCCGCTCTTGCGTTCAGCGGCTGCCGGATTCGCTTGCCGAATGGTCCTCTTCGAGCTTGGTCACTTCGAGCGCTGGGAATTCAAGAGATTTCACGTCCAGCGGGGTGCGCGGCTCTTCCATGTTGGTTTTGAGTTGGGCGCGAACCACCCCTGCGCTATTCAGAGCAGCAGCAAATTGGACGACCGCCTGCAATTCTCCTGGTGGCACCAGGACTTCAAACGCAGGCGCGGGGTTTTGTGTCCGGCCAGCGCTGTGATTTGCTTCTGCTGGCTCCCCGCCGGAATCGCGGAGGAGTTCCGCTGGCGGCCGATGGATCGTTGCAGTTGGCTGCGAGGGAATTTGACCTGCTGTGGCAACATCGTGCGACTGCGTCGCTGCACCGGGCGGCCTCGGCGGCGCTTGGGGCCGCAGCCAAAGCGCCAGCAGCGCGGCAAGCGCCAGTGCTCCGGCAACGGCGGGGAAAAACGCCGCAAGCCGCGCACGCGCGGGCTCAGGAGGCTCGGCAATTCTTTGACGCACACGCGCGGTGAGTTCCGCCGATGGCTCCGCGCTCACCGTTTCCGCCATGCCGAGATCAATGGCCTGGTGCAATACTCGCGTGCGATTGAGTGCGGCGCGACACGCAGCGCACTCTGCGGCATGCGCGAGCAATTCTCTCTCGCGGTTCTTCGCCAGCGCTCCGAGTGCCTCGTCGGTTATCCAGCTTTGATATCTTTGACAGCCCATTGCAATGTCTCCGCCAGTCTTTTGCGCGCCGCATAAATCCGGGATTTCACCGTGCCTTCCGGCACTTCAAGCAATCGCGCCACTTCCTGAACATCGTGCCCTTCGATTGCCGCCAAAATGATGACGACACGCAGCTTTTCCGGCAACTCGTCGATCGCCCCGTGCAGGCGACGGTTGAATTCGCTCGATGCCGCCAGGTCTTCCGCCGTGGCCGCGGGCCCGGGGTCAATGGACGCCAGTTCGCGCCGCTCGCGGCGGCCCGCGGAACGAATGCGATCCAGCGCGATCCGCCAAGTCATGCGCACCAGCCACGCTCGGAATCGTTCGCGGTCGCGCAGCCGGTGGAAATTGCGATAGGCGCGAAATAGCGCATCCTGCGCCACATCTTCCGCCTCCGCGCGATTCCGCAGTACGCCCAACGCGACGCGGAACGCCAGCGTGGGCGAATCCGCGAGCCGCTGCTCGAATTCCCGCTCGAGCGAGGGGTCCAGACTCACAAGACTTCCAGAGAAGCTGTCCACCAAAGCATTCATCGCCGTCCTATCTAGCCAGACGCCGCACGCACTCTTTTGGTTCACTCTTCCCTACCGTTTGCCACGTTTCATGCAATGGCTCTCCCAACTGGCACGATAACTCAACGCCGCGCGTGCCACTCTCGTTGCAAGGCGTGCCTGAGCGGCGAAAGGGCCACGTCACTCGCGATGCGGGCCGTGGCGCCGGGACGTGCGCCAAAGTTTTGAAATCCCGCCGCGATCCAACAATTTAGCCAAATTTTCGGGCAGGCAGAGTGAAATTTGCAGGTTAGAGATCCAGTTGAGCCAAGAAGTTTACCAGGTTCGAATCGTCTACAATTAAATCATGCTGGCCGGCCGGCAGATTCTCGATCTCATCGAACGCCTGGAACAGCCGCATCTTGGCCACTGCATATTCTTCCGTGCCTGACAAGGGGCGCCCATTTTGTTTGGCCCAGCGTTCTACCGCATCGCGGCTGATAAAAACGCCGAGCGAAAACATCGTTTTACGGTCGACTGACACCAAATAGATGAAGTCTTTGCCCGCGCTGAAGCCGCGGCGAGAGGGCTGCACTTCCTGGAATTGATATTGATAAACGTAGCCTGTAGCAGCCGAATAGCTCTTGATTCGTCGCACAGTTTCGGGATTGACCATGCCCCGCATTATTCGGCTCGCCCGATGCACTGTCAACTCGGCAGGAACTCCCCAATCACAGCCTCAAAATGGAGCCCGAAGCCTCGGACGTGCATTTCGATGAGTGCCCATATGGGCTGCGATTCCCAATTTACGTTCCATTGTGAAGCACTTGATCCGCCATTCAGTTCGGACGCAAAGCTTCGCGCCTGCGGGAGCAGAGGAACAATTACATGTGCATTCGGGAATAACTCTTCGGCAAAGAATGCGTTAGCGATTCGCATGTGCTCGGGGGATTTGTGCGGACATCTACTTTTATGCAACCTCCAGCGCTGCCCCAAGATGGCACTGGTATTGCCATAAGCAATGCGCAATGCCCCTCACGCAACATGGCGCGGATAGATTCAGATGGGAAGACGCGCAAATGTGGGCGCGCGTCACGACTCTGGCCATCATGCTCATATTCGTGGCCCTGTTGCTGGGCTGCGGAAGCATAAGCTCAACTGGGACGAACCCGCCGCCGGCAACTGTCTCCATCACGATTGAGCCCATCTCGGCTTCACTCTTTCTCGGGCAGACGCAGCAGTTCAGCTCTACTGTTACGGGCACAACAAACTCGCTCGTGACCTGGAGCGTGAATGGAATCGCCGACGGCAATCCCTCCGTCGGAATCATTTCCGCTACTGGATTGTTCACGGCATCCCAAATTCTGACTAGCCCCCCAAGCGTCACAATCATAGCCACCAGCCAGGCCGATCCGTCAAAGAGCTCCACCGCCACAGTCACTCTTAAGAGTGACGTCGCACTGAGCCTGTCGCCCGCTTCGGCAAATCTCGGACTGGGCGCAGCGCAAATCTTCACCGAGAGCATGCCCGCTTCGGGTAACCCGAGTCTGGCGACTACCTGGATTGTGAACGGCATAGCAGGAGGCAATTCGGTTGTGGGCACCATCGTGGCCGCGAGTGCCACTTCAGCCCTCTATACAGCTCCGCCCGTGTTGCCATCTCCATCTACCGTGATCGTCACTGCCAAGAGCGTGGCCGATCCTTCGGCGATCGCGAACGCCCCGGTGACAATTGAGTGCAGCCCAAATTCCATTGCACCCTCCGCAGCCGCCGTTGGATTTGGGAAAACGCAAGGCTTCACCGCGGAGTTGTGTGTTCCCGCGGCAACCCAAATCCTTTGGGACGTGAACGGTATTATCGGCGGCAGCCCCGCGCTCGGCACTGTCACGAATTCAGGCACAGGGACGACGACCTACACCGCGCCGGGCACCCTGCCCTCCACAAACCCAGTCACCATTCGCGCGACCAGTCAATCGAACCCCGTGCAATCGGCCACCGCCGGTGTGACCGTCACCGACAATATTTCCGTCAACGTTTCCCCCAATATCCTGAGCATTCAAGTTGGGCAGCGCGCACTTTTCACCGCTACGCTGGCGAATGCCCCTAGCACGGCGGTCACCTGGGCAGTGAATGGAATCGCCAATGGAAATTCCAAAGTCGGGCGGATTTGTATCCCTGGTTCCAACCCCTGCGCAGCTCCCCAGGCGCCCCTTTCTGGAAGCGTAGAATTCCTCGCACCAATCCAGATTCCCTCGCCGAGCAATGTGCAGTTGACCGCCACCAGCCAGACCACTCCGGCCCATACCGGCTCGGCGCAGGTGACCATCACTCCTTCCCCTGTCCTTGTTAATGTCTCGCCGGCTTACGCCTTCCTTGGTTCCGCCAATTCCTCCGGCAGCACACAACAATTCCTCGCGCGGGTGAGCGGCACGCTGAATCCGGCCGTCACATGGAGTCTTCAAACCACAATTGACGGACAGAACTGCACGAACAGTTTGTGCGGGACAATTTCCGGCGCGGGTTTCTATAGTGCTCCGGCCGCTGCACCCTCACCGAACGCAATCGAAGTAATCGCCACCAGCCAAGGCGATCCGACGCAATTCGGGATAGCCATCGTAGCCATCACTAGCGGGCCGGCAATTGAAACACTTCTGCCTTCAAGTGTTCTCACAGGTGTCGCTGGCAGCTTCACGCTTGCCGTGCAAGGGCTCCATTTTGTGGCGGGTAGCGGCAGCGCCGCCTCCGCCATTTTAGTGGACGGCGTTCGACGGACAACTGCCTGTGCGAATGTCAATCGCTGCACAACCACACTCCTGCCGGCGGATACGACAGCGGCCACGACACATACCGTGCAAATTCAAAATCCCGGCTCGAGTGGGGAGCTGTCGAATCCGGCGCCGTTTCTGGTGGTTGCCAATGTCAACACGCAAAGCGCGATCTCGCTGAGCAGTTCGGCAACCTCTGCGACCGGCGCAGACGTCGCAATGGTCGAGCCCACGACTGCCGGTGCAACCACGTTGCAGCTGAATGTGGATTTCGGGAGCGTGCTGAGTGGCAGCACCGGTTGCTCGATTCAAGCCAATCCCATCATCGTGACGCGCCCTGTCTCGGGAACCAAAACGGTGAATCTTTGCGTGCATGGGAATTTTCTCGATCCCTCGTTCCAATACGAGTTCAGCGGACCATCGCCGAACGATATGTCCACGGCCGCGTCGGCGATTTCCAACGGATTCCCCAACCTGGTTCATCTGATTCTGATCATTTCCAGCACAACTCTGCCCGGCCCTAGGACTTTGTTGATCACGACTGCGAACAATGACAAGGCGGCAGCAACCGGAATTCTGGAGATACAGTAATGCACTCTCACAAAACGAGGTTTGCGTTTGGAATCGTTGACGTCTGTACGGTGGCTTTCGCACTGATCTTGTGCGACTGCGCCGCAGCGACCACGCTTGCCCGATTGTCGATCGAGCAAATGGCTTCGGCAGCCACCACCATCGCGCGCGGCCGATGCGTCACGAACGAATCACGCTGGGAGAAAGGCGAAATCTGGACAATCTCGACGCTCGAGATCGAAGACGTGTGGAAAGGCGCCGCGGGGGCCCGGATTTCCGTGCGCCTGATCGGCGGGCATTCCGGCCATTTCATCTCGACGGTTTCGGGCGTGCCGCGCTTCCATCCAGGCGAAGAAGTCGTATTATTTCTTGAACCGGCGCAGGATGGCGCGTTTACGGTTGCCGGGTGGATGCAGGGAACATTCCGAATCGGACGTGATCCTCACAGCGGCGCCGAGCGCGTCACACAAGATAGCGCTGGATTCGCGGGCTTCGATCCAACCGTACATGAAATCCAGGACGGCGGAATCCGTAACTTGCCGATTGAACAGTTTCGCGCGCGGGTGCGAGCGGCAGGGGATAGCAGCGGGAGAGCGCGATGAAACGAATCACTCTTCCCCTCGCCGCCATTGTACTGCTCATTCACGCTTTTCTCGCGGCTCCGGCCGCCGGATACACCTTCGATTACGTCGCGCCGGCGGGCGGCGGTTGCCCTCAGCCTGGACATCACGATCTTTCACCCGGCGCTTCCACCAAGCGCCAATGGAGTACATCCCTTCCAAGCCAGCCAACAATTCTCACGGCGAATGCGCCAGGATCCACCGCTCAGCTCAATGAAATTGAAGCAGCCATCTCCCAGTCGTTCGACATCTGGACGGGCGTGGCCGGAACACTTCTAAGTGCTTCCACGAACCCGAATGCGCTCGCCCCGCTCACTAGAACAGCCACTCAGAATGCGTGCAGCAACGATCAGGGCTCGGATGCCGACGGGGTGAACACGATTTGTTTCAATCAATCCAGCTCCGCCTTCGCGTTCGGCGTGCTCGCATTCACTCGAGTCATCACGGCCGATGCTCCGGGAATCAGCATCGGCGCGGGCGCACCATCGACCTTTGCGGGGGAGATCCTCGATGCCGACATATCCTTTCGAAACGATGGGCAGGCGCAGTTTGCCACGCCTGGCGTGCTGGCCAACCGGCCTGGCGCTTACGACCTGGAATCGCTGCTCGCGCACGAACTTGGACATCTTTTCGGCCTCGACCATTCGGGAATCTGGAGAGCGTTGATGTTTCCCTTCGCGCCGGTCCCTGGAACATTTCTGGGCAGGCGCCCCTCGGCGCAATCGCCCGACGCGCCATTGGCCGAGGATGACCGCATCGGGCTTCGCGAACTTTATCCGGACCCAAGTGACGCGATCAATGTCGGCGTGATTTCAGGGCGCGTCCTTCCCGCGAATCCCTTCGCGCTGGCTGCGTTTCCGCCAACGTCTGCCGGTGAATTCGTCACGGGAATTTTCGGCGCGCACATTGTCGCGCTGGATGCGGATTCGGGCGCAGTGATGGCGGGCACGCTGGGCGGATGGTCCTGCGATCCGGCAAATCCGTTGGTGCAGTTCGATGGCTCATACCGGATCGGGCATTTACCCGTGGGACGTGATTACAAGATTTATGCGGAGCCGTTCGATGGCGCGGTTCAGCCGGCAGACGTGGGCAACGTGACCGCACGCCTCTGTCGCGGTGATGTGTCGCCCGCGTGCACGGCGCCCCTGGTGAATACGAATTTCACCGTCCGCGTCCGCCCATGATTTCCGGCATTGGGCTGAAACTGCGGGGCAGGATTTCGCCGGCTCAAATCTCCATATCCGGACGAATCGTCAGGGAGAAACATTCCGGCGCGAGAGGCGGCGGAAAAGGGAAGCGGCTCCCGAAATTCAGGAGCCGCTTTGAATTGGCGAGCAAACTTCGCAATTCCTGCCGGTCGAGTGCAATCCACTGGATGAATCCAGCCGCGTCTCAAATTGCTCAATCAGGGCGCACGAGCTCTAGCTGGAAGAGACCACGACCCATTTCGTTCGCTGGGGCGGGCTGATCGTCGTTGTGGAAGTGGCCACGCCCGCGGGAGTCACCGTCGTCGAAGGAAACCACGGTGGAGCAAAACCTCCCGAGGAAAAACGACGATCAAAAAAGACATTGCGCTTGGATGAATTGATGTTTTGAATCGAATTCTGGATGCGGCCGCCCACGATCGTCAGCGTGCCGATCGCGTTGCCGGTATTGACGATGCCGCCGCTGCCATTCTGCGAGATCGTGGCGATGCTGGCATCGATCTCCAGATCCCCGGAGGATTGGGAATTCTGCAATTTCACATTCCCGGTGGCCGTGAACAGCCCCAGCACCTGCCCGTGATCGTTCGCGGGGATCAGGGAATCGGCGGTTGTGAGCGTAACCGGCTCGCTGTTGTAGAGAATATCGCTGGTCACAACGATGTCGTTTTTCGCGGTAATTGTGAGGGCGGAGCCATCCTGGACCGCCGGCAGGCTCTTGCCCGCGCCATTGTGGGTGCCGCCGAGTGAAGTGATCGAGCCGTCCACATAGAACATCGTGGCCGGCGAACTGTCCGTCGTCGTAGACGTACAGGGTGTTCCGCTCGCAGGAGGAGCGGTACTACAATTGGAGGGCACACCAGCCAGGGTAAGCGTTGGCGAGCCGGATTTTGCCACGGTAGTGGTGTAGAGGTTGCTGGCGCTGCCATCCGGAGGAACGGTAATGGTAACGGTCGTCGTGGCGCCTCCTTGCGTAATCGAGAAAATCTGAGTGGGAACTGTAGTGCTCGCAATCGTTGTGCTTCCAATCGACATAATCACGCTTGCGTCCCCTGCCACATAAACCCCTCCCCCAGTGACGGTGTTTGTCCCGCTGACCGACTGATAGGGAACATATACGCCGGAGGCCGCGCCGGAACTGGGATAGGATGCGCCCGCGATGGTCTTGAGCGAAGAATTATGGAGGTCCGAGTTTTTGTTGCTGAAATTATAATCGGACTCACCGGTACCCACTCCATCCACCGCTGCCCACTGCTGGCTGAACTCGTCTGTTGGCAGAGGAACTTGGTTCTGACCGAGGCTGAAGCCCCCTTGAAAGGTCGGTGCGATCGTCTGGCTCTTGCAACCACTGCCCCCGGTTGTGGTGCAAGTATAGTTGGGAGCGGGTTGTGAATCGCATTCGCCGTTACTCGTGAACAGGAAGCCTGCATTAGCTGAGGCGCTACCGACCGGGTCGGTAAAGATGTATCCAGTTGATCCGGTGGAAAATGTCCAGCCGCCGTTTGTGAACACAGGACCGCTAATCGTGCCCTGGACCAGTGAACTCCCGCTGCAAACTGCATATTTGTCGATGAACATGCCCCACGCGGCAAAGTTGGTTACTGAGCCGGCGGCCGGCGTCACGGTCATGTTGAAAATCAGTTTCCCAAAATCCTGGATTTTTGTCTGCTCGGTACCCCGCGCTTGGCCCACCGCCGTCAGGAAGTAATTGTAAATATACTGATACCCAATCACTTTGCGACTGCCAACCGCGCCACTGCCCACCGTGCAGGACGTATACGAAATCGGCGTGGGACATTCGACGGGGGGGGTCGTCGCGGCGATCAGAGTCAAGGTGGGTGCTTCGCCGGCGCCATTGGAGATTTGGAAGATGCCATTCCAAGATCCAATCGCACCGTCCGTGTTGATCGGAGTCATCGCGCCGTATTGAGTAGTGACATTGCCGGGCA
>JBGPTK010000137.1:0-9972 GCA_041490605.1 Terriglobia bacterium
GTTCTTCCCCAGATAAGCGACAACGTGCCCGGGAGCATCGCGCAAATAACGCTCCAAATAATTCAGCGACCCATCAGGATCGGGAAGCTGCGCCAGCAGCGCCGGCAGCGTAGGCCACAGCGCCGCCGGCAGCCGCTGCTCCAGCAGCGAAAGATTCGTCTCCGCCGTCTCCGGCTCCGAAAAAGCAATACTAGTGAACGCAGCATCCATGGCAGCGCACTAGCCTAACCGAGACCGCCCCGAATGAGAAGCGAAGCAGCGAGTGGAGTTGATCGAAGATAAATCAAGGCGCCAGCGCCTTCTCTGAGCAAGCCGCGCAGTTCTAGTGTCCTGAGTCAGAAATTCACTGCATGTTTTTTAGGGGGTCGGAGCTTCAGCTCCGACATGAACGCGCTGAAAACTCAGGGGTTTTAACCCCTGAGGGACGCCAAGGATTTTCAAGGAATTTACAACTCGCCAAACTAGATGTCGTAATACAGGGCGTACATCACTGTGGATTGAAAGCGCGTATCTTACTGATTGCACTTAACGGTAGAAACGATGGAAACGGTAAAATGGGCTGCGTTCTTGCCAAATTCTTGCCAAAAATTCGCAGCCTGCGGCATGGTCTGAAAAACGAAAGGGCCGGCAAGCCTCTCGGCCCCGGCCCAGGAAACTTATGGCAAAACTGAACGCGCCCTTGACAAGTTGACTTTACAATGTGAGGCGATTCTTGCCAAGCTTTATTCGATCTGCGGGAAGGCGTTGTGGGGAGCTTAATCTGATGATCGGGCCGCCTGCGAAAGAAAATCGTTCGCAGGTTCGGAGAACTCAATGTGGTGCTGGCCTTTATCTCGTGAGTGCGCGTCGCCTATCGCAACGCCCTTAAGATTTTCAAGACTAACAACCGCCCCGAATGGCATGAAGACATTCACAAAACGCTCAAAGCTCTTTCCCCAGTACACCATCGCACACGACATTGGCGCGCCCTTCCCCGAATCCTTGCCATTTTCGAGAAATCGAAGGCGAGTATCATACAGGAAGCAGACGGCTGTGGCTTTCCCATAGATATACTTTTTCCAATGCCCCGTGTTCGTTGCGACCGGGACTAGGGCAATCACCTCGGCGCTAAAAACTCGGTGCGCTTCTTCGCATTTCCTCAACCAATCTTTGATAGTCCTGCCATGCTCCCGATCAAGGCCGTAGGGTGGATTTACATAGATGGTGGGAAGGTTCCAAGATTCTCTGAGGCCGTCGTGTTTCGGCAGAGAGTATTCCACTTTCGCGTGCACAATTGAGAATCGGTTGGAGCAAGGGTCTAAGTCGATGCTTCCACCGAAACAATCTCGTACAGCGTCGACATATCCCTTGGGCGTTCCCCAATCTTTACTCTTTCCGACGACCTTCCGCCCTGCTGTCATAGTGAATGAACCTTAAGCCAATCCTTATCGCGCAGTTGGGCCAGTTCCCCCTGCAGCGTTTTCATCGTACCCTTCGTTGGCGTGATGACGTTAAACCACTTTCCGATACGTTGCGCGTTGTCTCTGAAATATTTTTGCAGCACTTGGTCAGCAAGGTAATTCATCTGGACCTTTGTGAACTGATTTTTAGTTTTTCCCTTAGCATAGCTGGAGCAGAATGCATTTCTCGCCGGCTCCAACAGCGGCTTCGGTTTAAGCAGCAACTCAGTGATAAACTCCGAGAGTCCCTCATCGGTTAGAAAGAGGAGCCAATCGTAGGATTGTGCTAGCACCTTGAGTTCCTTGTTGTGATTTTCCGAAGTAAACCAGTTTCCGTGATTGCTGACTACGCCTACTGTGAGAATAAAGTTTCGCAGGAGTTCTGCGTCGTTCGAGGAGATAATCTCGGCCATGAGCTCTACGTAGGGCTTCGAATAAATTGAATTGTCCGATTTGTAGACCAGCCCTCGAAGTTCTCCAGCAGCCGTCCTCAATTTGTGCAAGGAGGAAAGTGACTTAGCTACATAAGCCCCTTGCTTCGCCTTCTCAATCGACTGCGGGCCTTTCTTCATTCCTTCCTCAACCCCAACTCTCTTGCATTCGAATATTGCATATGGTCTGCGGTACTGTTCCACAATCTCTATTTTTACGCGATCATCCTTGATCGAATCCAGTGTGGCCACCAACTGCACATCCTTGCCATTCGCAATCACGCAGGAGTTTCGGAGAATGCCTCCACTCGTAAGCAACACCGTGTCATATTTCGTGAAGTGAGGTAACGAGAAGCGCTTCTCGTCAATGTTGCCAAATATACGATTCGTATTGATCGGCAGTTTGTGAGGAAAGACGAGCTGTTGTTGTCGGAAGATCGGGTGCAAAGAATATTCGACGTTGTGGCTGATTTCGGGATTCCCGAACTCTGCAAGCGGTCGCTCAATCGCCACTGAATGCTCAAAGCCCCAACTCTTCAAGATGTAAAAGGTAATCACTTCAACCAGGGTGCCTAGCGCCCGGCCCGCCGCCTTCTTTGAGTCCTTGGCATAATGGAACACTTTCTTAACAAGGACCTTTTGCAGTTGGTCGACCGATTCGTAAGCCATGTCTCGGAGATTGTATCACCGTACAAGCGCCGCAGGCCGTTGGAGGAGGGTGACGGGTGGCGCAGCTTCGCCACTAAGTTTTTCTCTTGACACGATGAGAGCGGAGACTTGATACCGCTGCTGCTCACCGAACGGTCACTTCGGCGGGGTTGGGTGTGGGTGCCCACCTGCAACATTCAATCGAGCGCAAACTCTAAAGTGAGCCACTCGCCTAACATTCGCCTGTGCGCATCAAGGGCCGCCCGGGTCAAGCACAAACACTTCGTCTAGAAAGGGCCTTTCCCAACCGAAACCGGCTGATCGTTCTCCGTCCTCTACGTAATGCAAATCCCACATAGGAGGATCAGGTTCTATACCTTGTTGAAAAAACGCTCTAGCTTCATTCACCATCCGAGTATCGTGAGGCTCACAAGCGACTCTGAAGTTCAGTCTCCGCAGAGTGAGCGCCGCTCCTCTCTTACTGCAGAGCGAAAGGTGTTCCAGACGTTTATCAACGTCCGCGCTGGGCCGCTTCAGGAAATCTCGAAGAGAAATCTTCGACTGCGAACGTCTCTGCTTCCTCTCGACTCTTACCTCTTGGTTTTTTCTCCGCTCAAGTTCTGTTTGAACGAGCGATGAAGCTTCACTGAGGCGACCGACTGTTACCTCTAATTCGCTCCGTATTTCGCCGACTCTTTCTTCCACGTTGGCAAGCTGTTCTACCGTAAGGTGTGACAAGTGGCTGCACCAATCCGCGCTATTCTTCCTGAGCATTCTTAAGACTTCTTGCTTAGAGAACACGCCTTGTCGCCTCCGGATTCGCTTTCCCGAGTGGCGGCATTTTATCACGTGGGCGAGTTGAGTGGCGCAGCTTTGGCACTGTGTTTTTCTGTTGACACGAAGAGAGTGGAAGCGTGATACCACCGCTGCAGGTCAGCGAACAGTCATTGCGGCGGGGCAGGGTGTGGGTGCCGCACCCACGTGCAGCATCCAACCGTATGCAAATTTTAGGGCGCGCCACCCACCCGGAGGCAGGGAAGGCTGCCGGTTGGAAATTCGAAACGGAAAAGCGAAGAGCCCGCCGAGTGGTTCCGACGGGCTCTTCCAAATCTGAGGACCAGGAGCTGCGCTTGCCGCTGGGCTCTAGATGTCGTAATACAAAGCGAACTCGTACGGATGCGGGCGAATGCGCACGGCGTTCACTTCGTTCTTCATCTTGTAATTGATCCAGAGCTGAACGATTTCCTCGTTGAACACGTCGCCCTTGAGCAGGAACTTGTGATCCTTCTGAAGAGCGGCAAGCGCTTCCTCGAGCGAGCCGGGAAGCGATGGCACTTCCTTCAGCTCTTCGGGCGAAAGATCGTAAATGTCCTTATCGAGCGGCTGGCCGGGATTGATTTTGTTTTCGATTCCATCGAGCCCAGCAAGCAACATGGCGCTAAACGCCAGGTACGGATTGCACGAAGGATCAGGCGGACGGAATTCGACGCGCTTGGCCTTCGGGCTCGAAGAATACATCGGAATTCGAATCGCGGCAGAACGATTGCGCCGCGAATACGCCAGGTTCACCGGCGCTTCGAAGCCCGGCACCAGGCGCTTATACGAATTGGTGGTCGGCGCGGCAAAAGCCACCAGCGCCGCGGCGTGCTTCAGCAAGCCGCCGATATACCACAGCGCCGTCTGCGAAAGCCCGGCATACAGATCGCCGGCAAAAAGCGGCTTGCCTTTCAGCCAAAGCGATTGGTGCGTGTGCATTCCCGAGCCGTTGTCCCCAAAAAGCGGCTTGGGCATGAACGTGACCGTCTTGCCGTACTGGTTGGCCACGTTCCGCACCACGTATTTATAGACCATCATGTTGTCGGCGGATTTCAGCAGAGTATCGAACTTGATGTCAATTTCGGTTTGTCCGGCGGTGGCCACTTCGTGGTGATGGCACTCCACGCTCAGGCCGCACGCTTGCATCTGCAGGGTCATGTCCGTGCGCAGATCCTGATAATGATCCGTCGGCGGCACGGGGAAATAGCCTTCCTTGTAGCGCGGGCGATAGCCCAGGTTGTGTTCCTCGCGCCCCGAATTCCAGCGGCCTTCCTCGGCATCGATGAAGTAGAAGCCGTGCTGCGTGGCCTGGTCGAAGCGAATGTTATCGAAAATGAAGAATTCCGCTTCCGAGCCGAAGAATGCCTGGTCCGCGATTCCGCTGAACCCGAGATAAGCCTCCGCTTTGCGCGCGATGTGCCGCGCGTCACGCGGATAGGGCTGCTTGGTGATGGGATCGATGGCGTTGCAAATCATGGAAATGGTCGGCGTGTCGCGGAACGGATCCATGATCGCAGTCGCCGGATCGGGAATCAGGAGCATGTCGGATTCATGGATGTGGGCCCAGCCACGAATCGAGCTAGCGTCCATTCCGAAGCCGTCTTCGAAGCATTGCGGCGTCAGATGTTCAATGGGGTAGCTAACGTGTTGCCAGATGCCGGGAAGATCGATGAAGCGAAGATCCAGGATCTTGGCATTCTGTTTTGCGGCAAATTCAATCACACTTTTCGGGTCCATCCTGCCTCCCCGCAGTGGGCTGCGGCTTTCAGCTTTCTAGATGAAGTAGCCGACGATAACGTAGGCCGCGCGGGTTCGTCAAGAACGAGGCCAAGCAGGTGTGCGTAAAAGAAACATTCCATATTGGATTCGAGAACAGTGCAATTGCCGGAACAAGCAGCCCTAGCCAAATCACGCGGCGCTGCCAGAGCAGGCGAGGAGGAATCCATCACCGGCGACAGTGAGCCCCAAGCCGGGCTCTACCTGCTGTCGAAAAATCGAATTAGCGGTCATTCCGAGCCCGCTTTCCGGGCGAGGAATCCAGAGTCCACCGCAAATGCTTGAGAAATAGTGAGTTCTTCCAGCGCAAATCTGGATTGGCCATTCGATCAAAGCGCGGTTTTCGCCCTCGTCAGCGCTCTATTCAACCCCCGCACGCAATTCAGGACGCCTTCCCAGCCCGTTACAGAGGAAATTTCTAATCGTAATATTCGTTCCCCAGGTGGGTAATCAACTCTTCGCCCATCATCCAACGAAGCGTATTTTTCAATTTCATCGATTGAATAAACAAATCGTGCTCGGGGTAAAGTTCCGGCGCGCACATCGGCGATTTGAAATAGAAGCTCAGCCATTCCTGAATGCCGCGCATCCCGGCGCGCTGCGCCAGATCCAAGAAGAGAACCAGGTCCAGGACGAGCGGCGCCGCCAAGATCGAATCGCGGCAAAGGAAGTCCACCTTGATCTGCATGGGATAGCCGAGCCAGCCGAAAATGTCGATATTGTCCCATCCCTCTTTGTTGTCGCCGCGCGGCGGATAATAATTGATGCGGACCTTGTGGTGAATCTTGCCGTAAAGCTCGGGGTAGAGATGCGGTTGGAGAATATATTCCAGCACGCTGAGCTTCGATTCTTCTTTGGTTTTGAATGACCCCGGATCTTCCAGCACCTCTCCGTCGCGATTTCCCAGAATGTTGGTGGAAAACCAGCCGTGCAGTCCCAGCATGCGCGCTTTGAATCCCGGCGCGAGAATGGTCTTCATCAGCGTTTGCCCGGTCTTGAAATCCTTGCCGCACAGCGGCACGTTGTTCTGGCGCGCGAGTTCGATCAGCGCGGGAACATCCACCGTCAAATTCGGCGCGCCGTTGGCGAAGGGCACGCCGGAAGTGACGGCGGCGTAAGCGTAGAGCATGGAGGGAGCGATCGCGGGATGATTTTCCTTCATCGCGCGCTCGAATTCCTTCACCGTCTTGTGTACCGCGTGAACCTGTATGTAGCTTTCCGTCGAGCCGCACCACACCATCACCAGCCGCTGCGCGCCGGATTTTTTCTTGAAGTTCCGGATGTCATCCTTCAACTGCCCGGCCATTTCGAATTTATTTTTGGCCTTCTTCACGTGCGTGCCGTGCAGGTTTTTCACGAAATTCTGGTCGAACGCGGCCTTCATGGGGCGGATGCCGGAAAGAAACCTCTTCACCTTGGACAGGTCTTTGGAATCGAGAACCCCGCTTTTCGCGGCCGCTTCGTAGGCATTGTCGGGAAAAACGTCCCAGCCGCCGAAAACGATATCTTCCAGCCTGGCCAGCGGTACAAAATCCTTGATGCGCGGCGAGCGGCCCTCGGTGCGCTTGCCCAATCGGATGGTGCCCATTTGCGTCAGCGAGCCGACGGGCAGCGATTGCTTCCGCCGGACCAGCTCCACGCCGGCCATGAAGGTCGTGGCCACCGCTCCCATACCCGGCATCAGCACGCCGAGTTTCCCTTTTGGCGGAGTGATGCTTGCAGGCTTGCGCATTCCGTGCCCCCTGTGGTGCGTTTGTCCCAACGCGAAGATGACCGCCGCCTCGCCCCGTGGCGGCGGATGAGCGTAGAAAACTGAATGAAGCATGATGCGCGAAGCAAGGAAGTTTTGCAATCCGAATCCGATATTCAGGAAATCAGCATGAAAAGAGCCGTACCTCGCGGCGGCAATCTTTGCGGCTTGTTGCCGGTAAGCGTGATAGACGGTGAGAAACGAAATCGTGCGGAGCTTTATGTAGGGGCCGGCTTCAGCCGCGCCCTATCCCGCGCGGCAAAACAAAACTTTCCAACCTCACATTCTGAGCTGGCCGAAGCCGGCAAAGAATCTCTTTTCGATTTAACCCAGCACATCTTCGCCAGCCCGCTACCAGCGGCGCTTGCCGCTAAAGGAAGAAAGCGAACTGGCCACGCAAACGAAAACCAGCAGCGCAAGCACGATCGCAAAAAAGTAGAGCACGTTGCACCTCCGACCCACGAGGAGGGAGTGCAAGAACCGTGCCAGAGCGCAAGTTGTCTATCTGCTTTGCTGTCAATCTGAACGTGCGAAGTGAATGCTGGAGAGTGTTGCCCGGCGCGGACAAGTGTCTGCCTGGAACTACAGTTTGCCAAACGAGATCGGGTCGTTTCGCGCGCTCTACAAGCGTTCCAGGTGGATCGAGCCGTCGCCGGTCCGCAGCATCAGGGAAGGGCCGCCGCCCGCCAATTTTCCCCGGATCGTCGAGTTGCTCAGCGAGCCCGAGACTGTGACCGGAAAATCCAGGCTGATGTGGCCGTCACCGGTATGCGCGTCGAGATCGGCGTGAAAGGTTTCCGGAACGCGCAAGATAATGTTCCCGTCGCCGGTTCGCAGCGACCACGTTCCTGAAATTTGTGAGCCGCTTTCGGCCGCCGCTTCGATATTTCCATCGCCGGTGTGAACGTCCAGCGCATCGAATCGTCCGCGAATATTGATCCGGCCATCGCCGGTATCGGCGAGGAGCGTGCCCTCGAATTGTGTGCCATCGATGTGTCCATCGCCGGTGTGCAGCTTGATTTCTCCCTTGAAGCCCCGCGCCTCGATATTTCCATCCCCGCTATCCAGATGGATGCGGCCGGAGAGAGCCTGGGAGGTGATGCTGCCGTCGCCGGTGTGCACGTCCAGATCGATGTTGCGAGGCACGCGCAGCTCGATATTCAGCGAGTGATGGTTGGCGCCGAAGGAGAAATGCAGGTTCGGCACGTGCACATCAATCGTGACGCGATCGCCGCTTTGGCTCTCCGTGATGCTGACGTCCTGCGGGATGCGCCAGCCGGAGGTCCACACGTGCGCCTCGATTTCCTTGGAGTCCGAGGAGAGGATATCGACCTTGCCGTCGTTCACGTTGACGTGCAAGTCGGGGCGCCCGGTGATGCCGTACTTCTTGGACCAGTCATCGGCGCGTGCCGGGAGTGCCACGGCAAATCCCAGCAGGACGAGTCCCATCAGCCAATTTTTGCGCATCGGTGTTCCTCCGTATCTGCTTCTGACTCAAAGTACGCTGGCTACAAGCGAAATGTTCCGTTCCCGATGGCTATTTGACGCCAGCCTCGGGGAATAGTCTTGTGGTTTGTTGGAGTCTTCCGGAATGTAGCGCCGTCCCTTTAGGGCGGCATCTTTGTTTTTGTTTTCTCTGGAGGTTGGCTCGGGATTCCTCCGGCCGGTGAGGCTGGCCGTCGGAATGACGGCCAAAGGCGCAAACGCGTAGTCGCATAGCGGCGCGTGACATCGAAATGAAAAAGCTGCCGGCTTGAAAGCCGGCGCTACGCAGTTGGTTCGAGCCGGCGAAACTGACGCAGGGAATTACCGCGCGCTTTTGCGGCGGCGCGGTGCTGCGGCCCCCGCGGAAGCCGCCGCGTGCTTGGCCGCCGCCGAACCATGCGGCTTGGGGCGAAGCGCCTCGAGGAACTTTTCTACCGGCAGGGTATTGACCACATCTTTCTTTTCGAGCCAGCCGCGGCGCGCGGTCAGCACGCCGTATTTCATCAGGGCCAGATTCGCGGCGCGATGCGAATCCGTGGAGATGACGATTTTCACTCCGCGCTCCTTGGCCATGCGCAGATGCGTATCTTTCAAGTCCAGCCGGTCGGGATAGGAATTGCACTCCATCGCCACATTATGTTTTTTCGCGGCGTCGAGAATCTTTTCCATGTCGTAATCGAAAGCGTCGCGCCGCAGCAGCAGCCGCCCGGTGGGATGCGCGATGATCTGGCAGTAGGGATTTTCGATGGCCGCCAGAATGCGCTCGGTCATCGCCGCGCGATCGAGATTCATGTAGGAGTGCACGGAGCAAACCACCACGTCGAGCTGCGCCAGCACTTCATCGTCCAGATCGAGCGCGCCGTTTTTCAAAATATCCACTTCGCTGCCGGCGAGGATGCGAATTCCGCTGATCTTTTTCTGCGCGGCGCGGATTTTTTCGATTTGCGCCAAGGTGCGTTTTTCATCCAGGCCATTCGCCACCGTGACCGCTTTCGAATGGTCGGTGAGCGCGATATATTCGCGGCCCAGCTCGCGGGCAGCCGTAGCCATTTCTTCGATCGAGTTTTTTCCATCGGAAGCGGTGGTGTGCATCTGCAGATCGCCGCGAATCTCGGCGAGCGTGACCAGATGCGGCAGCTTGCCGGCCGCGGCGGCTTCGATTTCGCCGGTATTCTCGCGCAATTCCGGCTCGATGTAACTGAGTTTCAGTTTGGCGTAAATTTCCTCTTCGGTCTTCCGCGCGATGATGCGCCCGCCTTCGAGCGACGTGAGCGCGTACTCATTCAACGTATAGCCCATTTTATTCGCTCGGCCGCGCAAGACGACGTTGTGTTCCTTGGAGCCGGTAAAATATAAAAGCGCCGCCCCCAGGCTTTCTTTTTCGATGAAGCGCACGTCCACCTGCATCTGGCTTTCCAGCACGAAGCTCACTTTGTTTTCGCCGTGTGCCAGCACTTGCCCGATGCCGGGGAATTTCAGCACGTGTTGCGCGATCTCCTCGACGGCCTTTTCACTCGCGCGGCCTGGAAGCGTGATGATGAAATCGAGATCGCCCACTGTTTCCTTGCCCCGCCGCAACGAGCCCGCGGGAGTGACCGAATCAATCTTCTTGCCAAGCTGAAGGATA
>JBGPTK010000138.1:0-9958 GCA_041490605.1 Terriglobia bacterium
AGCAAACGATTCAGGCTGCCTAAAAAGAAAAAGCGCGAGCCCGCTCGCCGAAGCGAGGAGCTCGCGCTAATTGGCTAGAGGCTGGTGACGTTCGATGCCTGCAGGCCCTTGGGGCCGGTGGTCACTTCGAATTCAACGGCTTGGCCTTCGTTCAGCGACTTGTATCCTTCCGCCTGGATGGCGGAGAAATGGACGAAAACATCCTCGCCGGACTGGCGCTGAATGAACCCGAATCCCTTGCTGGCATTGAACCACTTAACTGTTCCTTGTTCTTTCACTGTATATCCTTCTTTTCTTTTGAGCTATTTGCGCTTCTCGACCGCCTCCAGCCGTAAAACAAAAAAGGCCGCAAGTGTTAGCTCACAGCCCCTCTAAACGAATCTAAAGGTGTTACAAGAGCAACAAACGCAACTGCAGACTACCATGACTGCGAGGAAAAAGCTATGGGAATTTTCGGCGGCAGCGCCGCCAAAAGGACCACGAAGGGTTAGCTGCTGCTCTTGCGCATAACCCGGCGGGCATGGCTTAAATACAATTATATCATCCGGTTCGCGTTCAGCGCGAAGCCGGAAGAAGCTGCTGCGTCCCGCGGTCTTAGCTCAGAGGGGCGATCTCCAACCGATCCCCGATGCGAGTACCGGTCCGGAAAATCGTGTGAACCGGCAACTCCAGAACGGTCTGTGCCTTCAGGTGCACATTCGAGATGCGAAATGGCTTCAGATGCTCCTCCACGGCGACCACCGATTTCTCCCGGTCGAGGAAGATCACGTCAATCGGGAACAGCATGCCGATGGTGTGCACGCCACGAGAGGGAACGATCCACAAGCCGCGGCCTGGAAACGCCCATCGTTTCGTTTTCCCCAGCAAACCGACCAGCCGTGGGAAGTAACTGTCCGCCACCGTCACATCGGTGGCCACAAACCTCTCCCGGCTCCGGTTGTAAACATAGACACGACCAGAGTCATTCTCCACGAGTTCGCCCCTTCTCTAAACTGGAAACTTTCAGATCGCCCCGCCCAGGGGGATCTATTCCGATGCCTGCCGCTTGCGGCGCCAGATGATGATGCCGAGCACGACTACCGCCAGAATACCTGCCGCGATTTGAATAGGGTTCATCTTTGCTATCCTCCTCTTTTTTTAGTTCCTGTGTTTCCAGGCCTTTTCGGTTTCAATTCCCTTAGCGACTACTTGCTGCCGCTCAAAGCCGGGAGCAATTGGTGCACCAGGGTAATCACAGCAGGGCCCAACAACACCGCAAACAACGCCGGAAAAACGAAGAAAACCAGCGGCGGCAGCAGCTTCACCGTTGTCTTGGCCGCCAGCTCCTCGGCCCGCTGGCGGCGCTTGGTACGCAGGCTGTCCGAATGCACCCGAAGCGCCTGCGCCAGGTCAGTCCCAAAGCGATCGGTCTGGATCAGCATGGCCGTGAGTGATTTCATCTCTTCCACTCCCGTGCGAATTGCCACGGAGCGGAGGGCTTCCACCCGGCTCTTTCCCACGCGCATCTCCAGATTGATCAGTTGCAGCTCTTCGCTGAGCGCCGGATGTGGAATCCGCAATTCCTGCGCCACGCGGAAGATGGCCTGGTCGATACCGAGCCCGGCTTCGACGCAGATGACCAGGAGATCCAGGGCATCGGACAGGCCGAACAAGATTCGCCGCTGGCGGTGACGTACTCGCCTGCTCAGCCAGAATTCAGGCAGGGCGAAACCAATGATTGCCGCAAACAGAAAGATCGGAATAGGGCTGTATTGGTAAACCCCCGTGAAAAAGACCACCGCGACCAGCAAGGGCGGCAATAGCACCTTGAACCCTTGCATCACCGAGAGCAGTTCCGGCCGGCGAAACCCGGCGCGAACCATCTGGCGTTGGGCGCGGCTCTGATCTTTCTGGGAAGCAGGCAGTATATTTCCAATATCGGAGAGAACTTGCTCCACTCTTTCGATCTTGCTCTCGCCCTTGGTTTCCTGAGCGGGAGTGGCCGGCTTCCAGAGTTGTCCCAGCCTCTGCCCGATGGTTCCGCCGGCGGGCAGAAAAGCGTAAGAGACAGCCAGGCAGATGAGCGCGGTGGCCAGAAAAGTAATCGCGGTAATTACCAAAATCATATCGCCTCGCCGCCTCAGCGTTCAGACTTCAATGCTTACAATCTTCCAGATGATCACCGCTCCCAGGAGTTGCAGCGAGCCTCCGCCGGCCAGCAAATAGGTTCCCCAGGGGTCGGTAAAAAGCACCTGGATATAAGCGGGATTCATATAACTGAGCAACACCAGCAGACCGGGCGGCAAAGAGATCAGCAACGCGGCCGTCAGCCGCCCCTGGGCCGTGCGAACTCGCACCTCTCCCTGGATCTTAAATCGCTCGCGAATCACTCGAGAAAGGTTATCCAGCAATTCGGCCAGGTTGCCCCCGGTCTCTTTCTGCACCAGAAGTCCCGCGATGAAGAACCGTACGTCAACCAGTGGCACGCGATCCGCGAAGTGCGTCAGGGCCTCCCGAAGAGGAATTCCAAAGTTATGTTCCTCAAAGGTGGTCCGGAACTCGCCGGAGACGGGCTCGGGCAATTCTTTTGCAATCATTTCCATTCCGCTTGTGAAGGCGTGGCCGGCGCGGACGGCCCGGCCGAGCAAGTCGATGGCGTCGGGGAAGAATCGCTCGAAATTGTTCAATCGCTTGCGGCGCTTCATCAACAACCACAGGATCGGCAGGAAGGCCGTCCCCACTCCCACCGGCAGGGCAAAGAGGGGCTTGCCTGAGAATGTGAAGTCCACAAGGTACGAGCCGAACCCCAGCACCGCGCAGAGCAGGAACAGCTTTCCCGGCTTGGTTCTCACTCCGGCCTGCGCCAGGAATTGATTGAACCTTTCGATGCCCGCCCAGCGGAGCAGCAGGCGATGCAGCATGGGAATTCCGCTCAGTTGTTCGTCGCGGATCAGTCCATCCCGGATCTCGAGCGATTCCGCTTTCTTCACCGCTGTCGTTTCGCTCAGCCGCCGGCTCACAATCTCGCCCGGGTCGCTGCGGCGGGTGGCCATGGCGACGGCCAGCACCAGCAGTTGAATCAGAACGAAGACGGCAATTGCAGTGAGTATTGCCATTGCTACCCCTTAATTGCGCACCGGCCGCTCGAACATCTCGCCGGGCAAACGGATGCCGGCAATCAACAGGCGTTCCGCGAATTTTGGACGAATCCCCGTCGGCAGAAATTCTCCGATCACTTCGCCATGTTGTCCGATTCCCTTTCTCTCGAATACGAAAATATCCTGCATGGTGATCATGTCGGCTTCCATGCCGGTCACTTCGGCAACGGTCATCACCTTTCGTGTCCCGTCGCTCAAACGGCTCACTTGCAGAACCAGATCAACGGCCGAGGCGATTTGGCGGCGCACCGCCTTTTCGGGCAGGTTCAGGCTGGCCATGGCCACCATCGTTTCCATGCGGCTGAGCGCGTCTCGAGTGGAGTTCGCGTGAATCGTGGTCAAGGAACCGTCGTGGCCGGTATTCATGGCTTGCAACATATCCAATGCTTCCTCGCCGCGCACCTCGCCCACCACAATCCGGTCGGGGCGCATGCGGAGACAGTTGATGAGCAGTTGCCGCTGCCGGACCGCGCCCTTGCCTTCGATGTTCGCGGGCCGCGTTTCCAGACGGACCACGTGCTCCTGGCGCAACTGCAGTTCGGCCGCGTCTTCAATCGTGATAATTCGCTCTTTCTCGGAGATGAAGGACGAGAGGACGTTGAGCAACGTCGTCTTGCCCGCGCCCGTGCCGCCCGAGATCACCACGTTCAATCGCGCACGCACGCACCCCCGGAGCAGCTCGAGAATCGGGGGCGTCAAGGTGCGATTGCGAATCATATCTTCCGACGTCAGGCGCTCGCGGCCAAATCGCCGGATCGACAAGCACGGCCCGTCCAGCGCCAGCGGCGGGATAATTGCATTGACGCGGGACCCGTCCGCCAGGCGCGCATCCACCATCGGCGAGGATTCGTCCACGCGCCGGCCGATGGCGGAAACGATTCGATCGATAATCAGCATCAAGTGCGCATCGTCGCGAAACTGCACTCCGGTCTTCTCGATCATGCCGTTGCGTTCCAGGTAGACGGAGGTGGGCGAGTTGACCAGAATATCGGAGATCGTCGGATCCTTCAGCAATGCCTCGAGAGGGCCCAGCCCGAATACTTCATCGAGCACCTCCTGCGTCAGCCGCTCGCGCTCATGGAAGGTCATCGGGGTGACTTCCCCCGCCGCGATTCCCTCGATGATCTGGGTCAGCTCCCGGCGCACGGCTTGGCGGTCCGACTGCGTCAGCCGGTCCAGATTCAACTTCTGGATCAGCTTTCGATGGACGGCGGTCTTAACCGCTGTGTAATCGGCGCGAGGCGCTGGATTAGTCGCTGACATTTATCTTCATTGCCTCTTGGAGGAAAATAGCCCTGAAAATCCGGTTCGCTTTTCCGTCGAATTTGGATCGATGCCGGCCAATTGCAGCGCGATCTGCCGGTATTTTGTGACCAGCGTGTTGTTGTGATTTTCGGCCACCGGAGCGCCGGAATTCACGGCGTGGCTCACATGCAGAAAATCATTGGGAATGCGCGCGAAGATCGGATGCTTCATGTTCTTTTCCAATTTCGCCAGCGCCTCATCGTCCGTCCGCCGCCAGCGGTTGATGAAGATCCGGATTCGCGAGGGATCGATGCCCATGGAAACAATCGCCGCAAAGCGCCGCTCGATCGCCCACAAAGACGGCACGCTGGTCTCCGCCACCAGCACCACGGCGCGGGCCGTTTGCAGCAGCGCCGCGGAGTCGCCCGAACCCTGCACTCCCCCGTCCACCAGAACGAAATCATTCGTGCTCTGCGCAACATTCGCTACCCGCACCAGGTCGCCGCCCGGAATCTTTTCCCATTCTTCCGGATGCGAGGTTCCGGCCATCACTTCCAGGCCCGTGGAGTGATGCACCAGCAGGCCGCCGAAGAAATTCGCGTCCAGACGCTCCACGTTTTCCACCGCGTCCCGGATCGAAAATCGCGGCCTCAGATCCAGAAGCAACGCAACGTGGCCCACCGGCCGGGCCAGGTCGAGCAGCACCACTCTTTTTCTGCCGGCTTTCGCCAGTTGGACGCCCAGATTCACCGCAATCGTGCTGGTTCCCACGCCGCCTTTGGAACCCATGAAGATAATCAGTTTCTGTTGCGCTCTCGCCACCGCCACTTCTTGTTCCCGGATGAATCGCAGCAGCATCTCGCGCAACGTTCCCGGGTCAACCGGCTTGGGAACAAACTCCTGCACTCCGGATCTCATGGCCTGCAGAAGTAAATGCGAATCGGGATGCTGAATCGGTGAGTAAGCGATGATCAGCACCGTGGGCTTCAAGCGCCGCAGATTCGCCGCCGCGGCGAAAAAACCAGCCGGGTCCGCGTCGATATCCAGGAGAACCAGGTCGGGAATCCCCTCTCCCTGGCTCGGATGCGAAAGCAAGGGCCCGGTCCAACCGCGCACAGTGTGGACGAGCCCCGTTTGTTGCAGGCTTACTTGCAGTGCGCTGCAGCTTTCCGAGTTCCCGCTTAAAACTGCTGCAGTCAACATGGTCTTAAATCTCCTCCCTGAATCAGAGCTTCCTCCAATTACCTCCGGTTTTCCCTGGCTACTTTTGGCCTCCCGGCTTCACCGATTCGGGCGTGGATGGCTGCGGTGACTCCGGCCGGGCTGGTTCCATGAAGGGCTTGGGAAATTGGGGTCCCGGAGGCGCCTGGCCAGGATCGTAAGGCCTGACGATATGCGGCGTCACCAGAACCAGAAGTTCCGTCTTCGATCTGTTGGTGGCTTTACTCTTGAAGAACTGGCCGAGCACTGGGAGATCCCCGAGGATGGGCACTTTGCTGACCACCGAGGTCACCCGGTCGTCCACCAGTCCGGCAATCGCAAATCCCTGGCCGTCGGAAAGCTCAACTTCCGCGTCGACTTTCCGGGTGGACAACGCCGGGATCGTGAAACCAGCGAAATTCACCGCATTGCTGAAATCGAGGGCGCTCACTTCGGGCTTCACCTTCAGGTGAATCCTGCCCTCTTCCGTAATGTCCGGCGTGAAGGTAAGCCGGACTCCGAACTCGCGAAACTGGATCGTGACGGTGGGAACACTGCCCGCTGCTCCGCCTTGCACCACGGGGAAGGGGAACTCTCCGCCGGCCAGGAAGCTTGCTTCTTTGCCGGGCAGGGTCAGCAGATTCGGTTCGGCCAAAATTTGCAGCAGATTGTGCTGCTGCAAAGCCTGAATCGTGAGTCCCAGGTTGATGTCGGGCCGGTATACAAAAATATTCAGGATACTGCTCAGCGAAAAGTTGCCCTGCTGGGAGGGCGTCGTAAAGGTAGTGGTGCTGGAACTGGTAGAAAGGCTGGTCGTTTGCGTGGGGGGCAGCTGCCCGCCGGCTAATTGTCCGGGGCCGAACTGCCCCGTGGTGGTGGAGCCGACCGTATTTCCAGCTCCCTTCCCTCCGCCGATGCTGAACAGGTTCATTCCCAATTGGCTCAAGGCACTCCGATCCACTTCCGCAAATTTCACCTCGAGCAGCACTTCCCCAGTCGTTGGCTTGCCGGGCGAATCCATCAAGTTCACAACTTTCGGACTCACCCCCGTGACAACCTGCATGATTTTATCCGCTATGGCTTTGGTGGAAGCGTGCCCCGACACCATCACCAGGTCCTTGGAAGCCTCCACTTTCACCTTTTCCAGCGGGAACTCTTCGTGAATCTTTTCGCTCAGCCCCAGAATGTCCATGTCCACAAACAACTCGAAGAGTTGGCTCTGGTCGGATTCGTTCCACAAGACAAGGGAGACGCCGCCGGGCGCTTTCCCATTCACCAGGATCTGGGTCGGATTAATCAGCAGGGCATCGGCGATCGCCGGATCGGCGATGGAAAGGCGCCGAATTCGCGTGGGCGAATTGATCACCAGGGATCGCCCAACCAGCAGGTGCATCGTGTCATGACTGTCCGCTCCGGCCGCGGCTTCCTGCGCGCGGGCGGCGCCGGCCGAAAGAAGCAAGACCACCGCAAGAGTAATTATTCGCGATAATTTTTCAATCCGAGGTGCACATGTCTTCGAGTTTTCACTCATCGGTTTCACCTCCGCCTTTTCACGGATTTGGGAAGCTATCCACTTCCCGCTTGCTGCCTCGGATCACCTCGATGGAGAAGGTGCTTGGCGGAGGCGGCGGCGTGGCTCGCGGAGCCAGGCCGGCGATGTGCTTAACCGGCATCGCTGGCGCTTCCCCGCCGAACAGTACCGCCGAGTAAACCGGAGGCGGCTCGATCTTTCCCGTGTCGATCACATTCCGCAGCGCCAATTGGATTCGTCCCTCCATGCTGGCCATGGTCAGCTTGCCGGCATCCTCGGGAGTGACCAGTAGCGTGACCACGGATGAGGATTGTGGCTGGCCGTCGCTATCCTGCTCGATCCTTTGTCCGGCGGCGAGCACGCGGACGTTTTCGAGAATCGTGCGAGTATTGGAACCTCCCGCGCTCGCCCCTGTCACCAGAACGTCCACCATGGTTCCCGGCTGAACGAAGCCGGCAACGTTCACCACGTCATTCACGGGCACCGACACTGCTCTCATCCCTTCGGGAATCCTTGCCGGAAGCCCGGCCCCGCCTTCCCGCGGCGCCAGTTTGCCTTCCAGAATCGGTTCATTCTCAACCGTGGGGGCGATAAGCGCCCTTCCCGCGCAGTCTTCGATCCGGCTAAAGCTTCCCGGCAGGGGGCTGGTTCCCGGCCACTGGATCACACGAAGTTGAGTAGGCTGCAACCTCCACCCAAGGGGAAGCCGGGAGGCAGCCACGACCATGTCCACATGAGGCACCGCGGGCGCCACCGTTTGGACGACAGTGCGAGTGAGAGCGCGGTAGACGATGTTGCTGACGACCAAGCCCAAAACGATCGCCACAGCCAGCGCAATTAAGACTCGGCTTCGGTTCATCTTCGGAACCTCCTTGAACCCAGACTAAGTCCGCAGGGCTCCTGCACAGTAACAAAGCACCGTGGCCAGGCCCGCCATCACTCCGAATGGAAGACTGCTCGCATTCGGATTATCCAAATTAACGCCAGGATTGGGGCGAACTCCAAAAACAAAAACTCCTCGCAAAATCTCCCACATGTTTCTCAAGGTGACCAGCACTCTGCGTTGCTTGATCATCAGGAAAATCGCGGCCATGCCCGCCAATAAAATCGTGGCAAGCAGCACCACCAGCACGCGTTCGATTCCCAGGATCGCTCCCAGCGACCCCATCAGCTTCCAATCCCCGGCTCCCAGTCCGCGCATCAGGACGGGGGGGAGAAGCAGCAGAAGCGGCGCCGCCGTTCCTTCCAGCGAGAAGAGTGCGCCGTGCCAGCCGCTGGCGATCGAATTGACGGCAATGCCAACAACAAGGCCGGAAAGAGTCAGCCAATTGGGGATTCTGCGGGAGCGCGCGTCAGTCCATCCCGCGCAGCAGGTCAAGATTACCGCCAGCACCCATGTGACCTCTCGCACTACCCTTACCTCCCAATCCGTTCAGCCACGCTTGCAGACTGCCGTATCTGCTTCCAATTTCATCGCTGGCCGATCTGCCTAACTTCCTGTTCGCGCCGCTCAGTGCTGCAACGTCATCTCCAAACAATGCCGGCGATTCTCAACGGGAACCCAAACGAACATTCATCCGGGCACACCAAGAGCGCTCAAGCTCTTTGGCCGCGAACGCTGGTGACCATGTACCCGGGTCGCGAGGGCGGCCAAAGAGCTGGGAGCCTGATCGATTTACGTGGTGGCGGTGGTCAGGTTCGCTGCGGCGTTGGAGAACACCTTACTGATCGCCGTCGCGAGCGTGCCCATCGTAGTTACTGCGGCGAGGGCCACGAGCACCATCAGCAGAGCGTACTCTGTTAGGTCCTGGCCAGCCTCATCCCGCCACAGGCGCATAAGTGTTTCTTTCATCGAGATATCCTCCGCGAAGTTTATTTCTACGGCCGAGACAGATAGCCCCGACATGCCAAGTGCAGGCGGAATGCCAAAGAAGCCTGAATCTGGGGGTTGAAGGGCCTGTTCTTGGCAGGTGCGGATTACTCCTACCACACAGAAAATAAGCTGGTTAATTGCCACCGATAGTTTCGTCGGCTGAGCGGGAAAGGGGCACTGTCTCGAACAGTCCACGTTTGTGGACACTTGCCACAAGGCCATGTTTGTTTTCGTGGTCAGGGTTTTGATGAGGGTTCGAATTTAAGTACTAGTAGTTTTAGTCATCTCCCGATTCTTCGCGGCACCGGGAGGATCGGAGGGACTCACGATTCGACCGAAGCAACCCGAGGCTCTTGAAAAGTACGCAGCGGTGTCTTTGCGGATTGAGCTGAAGCTTATCGACTGAGGCTTCCCGCGCCGGGTTGGGGCTGGCGGACGAAAAGAACTGCTGTGCCATCCGCATAAGCGCGATGCCAATCGGGCGAGGCGGATAAGTAAGTTGCGAGAGGTGATTCGGGCTCAATCAGACAGGCACCGATGCTGTATTTGCGCAAGAGGAAGGGCGTCTGCTGCTTGAGGTGAGTGATGCTCAAATAGTCGGCGAGCACGCCGCCGTATTCGTAGAAGTCTGCGCGCCCATCGACAAAGACGCTGCTCCGCGGCATCTGCGACCAAATCAGATACCCGCCCCAGCCATAATCATTGAACAGCGGCGTCTTGAGCGGATGCTCCTTCAAATAGGCGACAGCCCCGGCCGGATAGGACTTGGTAAATTCGCTGGCAATCTTGCCGGGATGGGACAGATATTTCACTCCAGCAAATACCAGAAGCGCCATGACGGCGGCATTTAACAGGCGCAGATCCTTCTCGGGCTTATAAGCGTCTGCCCATCGGGCAAGCGCCTCCGCCAATAGCGGAATGAACAGAAACAAGAAGAACAAAAGGAATCGAATATGAATGCATGTCGAAAAG
>JBGPTK010000139.1:0-9928 GCA_041490605.1 Terriglobia bacterium
CGGCAGCGCGGAGAAGGTGAAGGAATTCGAACACCAAAACGACACGCTCGTCCACAGCCTGATGACCAAGCTGAACCAGACTTTCATCACCCCATTCGACCGCGAGGACATTCACGAACTGGCGAGCGAAATCGACGACGTGCTCGATTTGACCGATGCCGCCGCCAGCCGCCTGGTCCTCTATGGCGTGCAGAGCATTCGCCCCGGCGTCGCGGAGATGGCGGAAGTGCTTCGCGCGGCCACCGAACAGGTGGCCGCCGCCATTCGCGGGCTCAACAAGAAAAACGGGATTCTGGACCACTGTATCGAAATCAACCGCCTGGAGAATGAGGCCGACCGCCAGTGCCGCGCGCTGATCGCCAACCTTTTCCTGACTGAAAAAGATCCAGTGGAGATCATCAAGTGGAAAGAAATCATTGAAGTGATCGAGATCGCGACGGACAAATGCGAGGACGTCGCGAACGTGATCGAGACCGTCACCCTGAAGAACGCGTAAGCCGGCGCTTCATCCACCAGCAGGCCGGAATCCAACGCTGGCATCGTATGTTCGTATGAGGAGAGTTCTGGAGTGCAAAGCTTCAGCCTGCTTTGCTTGATCGTCTTCGTGACTCTGGCGTTTGAGTTCACCAATGGCTGGCATGACGCAGCCAGCTCCATCGCCACGATCGTTTCCACGCGAGTGATGCGCCCGTTGGTGGCCGTCATCTGGGCTGCTTTCTGGAATTTTGTCGCTGCTTTTGCCTTTGGCACCGCGGTGGCCAAGACCATGGGAAGCGGGCTGGTTCACCTGGAAATGGTGAATCAATATGTCCTGCTCGCCGGCCTGCTGGGAGCCATCCTTTGGAACTACGCCACCATCCGTCTGGGCCTGCCCGCCAGTTCCTCGCATGCCTTGATGGGCGGATACGGAGGGGCGGCAATCGCGGCGGTGGGGATTCGCGCGATCGTTCTTCATGGGTGGGTGCTGCCGGTTATTTTCATTTTTGTGGCGCCCTGTATCGGGCTGTTCGTGGGCCTGGTGGTCACGGTGGTAACCAGCTGGATCGTGCGGCGGCAGGCGCCCAGGCGAGTGGACCAGTGGTTTCGCCGGTTGCAGATGCTTTCGGCGGCGGGATTCAGCTTCGGCCACGGAACCAGCGACGCTCAAAAAGGAATGGGAATTATTACGGCTGCCTTGATTTCGAGCGGATCGCAGGCAAAGTATTACGTGCCGGTGTGGGTTATTCTATGCTGTCACCTGGCGATCGCGGGCGGAACGATGGCGGGCGGCTGGCGGGTGGTGAAAACCATGGGGCAGAAAATCACCAAGTTGCAGCCCTTCGGCGGATTTGCCGCGGAGACGAGCGCGGCGCTGACCTTGATCGCCACGGCTCATTTCGGAATTCCAGTCAGCACCACGCACACGATTACCGGAGCGATTACCGGAGTGGGCGCCGCCCGAAGGCTCTCGGCGGTACACTGGGGAGTGACGCGGAGAATCGTGTGGGCCTGGATTCTGACGATTCCCGGCGCTGGATTAATGGGCGCGATTTTCTTTAAAATATTTCTTCACATGGGTGCGAAATGACGGAACCTCCCGCTCCCTTTGCGGCGGCGGAAGAAGCGATCGAAGAAATCCGCCAAGGGCGCATGATCGTCCTGGTGGACGACGAAGACCGCGAGAACGAAGGCGATCTGGCCATGGCGGCGGAGAAAGTGACGCCCGAGGCCATCAATTTCATGGCGAAATTCGGGCGCGGATTGATTTGCCTGGCTTTGGCCGAAGAGCGCTGCGATCAATTGAACCTCTCGCCGATCACCCAGCGCAATACCTCGCTCTTCGGAACGCCCTTCTGCGAACCCATTGACGCGCGCCTGGGCACCACCACGGGCACCAGCGCCGCTGACCGCGCCACCACGATTCTGGCCGCCACCGATCCGAAAACACGGCCGCAGGATCTGGCCCGGCCCGGCCACGTCTATACCCTGCGCGCCCGGCGGGGAGGGGTGCTGGTGCGCGCGGGACAAACGGAAGCATCCGTGGATTTGGCGCGCATCGCCGGGCTGGTGCCCGCGGGCGTGATCTGCGAAGTGATGAACGACGACGGCACGATGGCGCGCACGCCCGAACTCAGGACTTTTTGCATCGAGCACGGATTGAAATTGTTTACCGTCGCCGATTTGATCCGTTACCGGATGCATCACGAGCGCTACGTGAAGCGCATCGCGGAAAGCATCCTTCCCACGCGCTACGGCGATTTCCGGATGATCGCTTTTTCGAGCGAAGCGGATAACGAATTGCATGTGGCGCTGGTTCGCGGCGAGCCCGAGGCCGCTGCCGCTCCGCTGGTGCGCGTGCATTCGCACTGCTTGACCGGCGACGTTTTTGGAGCCACCAGTTGCGATTGCCGCGACATCATCGAACGCTCGCTGGAAGCGATCGCGCGCGAAGATCGCGGCGTGTTTGTCTATCTGCACCACACCGGCCGGGGATTCCAGATCGAATCCCTCAGCGGCGCCGCGGAAGGGGAAGGCTTGCCGCGCATTCGTTTTCACGATCGCGGAGAGATCGATCAGGACTTGAACCGCCAGCGCCTGGTGCAACGCGAAAGCGGAATCGGCGCGCAGATTCTAATCGATCTGGGCCTGCGCAAAATTCGCGTGCTCACGAATCATCCGCGAAAAGTTGTGGCGCTGGAAGGCTACGGCCTGGAGATCGCGGACCAAGTGCCCCTGGCAATTTCAAAACCGAAAGTCTCCCACCAAACTCTGTAGCGTTTATTCCGGTTTTTTCGAATCGGCGGAAGCGGATGCCACGGTGACATAGGGCCGCAATTTCTCGAGGCGCTGTTTTGAGATTCCGCGAATGGCAAGAAGATCTTCGACGCGGCGGAAGGGGCCGCTCTTTTCGCGGAATCGAATGATCGATTTCGCCGTGGTGGGACCTACTTCGGGCAACTGCTGGAGCTGTTCCATCGTCGCCGTATTCAGATCGAGCGGCTGCGCGGGCAGATGCTTTTTGGTGTCGCCGGCGGCGACCACCAGGATGTAGCAGTATAGAATGGCGGTCAGCGCGACGATAACCCTGTGAGACGGCCTCACGGCGTTTCTGCCTCCCCCGCGGAGATGATCATGCGGCTGTTCATATCCTGTTGCCGAGGGCGTCGAACGAATCCACTTCGCCGAACAGGGCTGCTTGCTCGCTGATTTGATCGCGATCGCCCACCACCACGATTTGCGCGTTGGGCGAATCGAAATATTTCCGCGCGGCGGCCAGCACATCCCCGGCGGTGAGAGCGCGGATTTTCTCGCGGTAGGTCTCGAGGTAATCTTCCGGCAATTCGTTCAGATAAATACCGGAGAGCTGGCCGATCAAGCCATCCTGCGTGCCCAGGCCCAGCGAATACGCTCCGCACAAATAACTCTGCGCGTCGGCCAATTCTTCCGCGCCGACGGGCAGGGAGCGCATCCGGTCCGCTTCATAAAACATTTCCGTCAAGGTCGCGGCGGCCACTTCATTGCGGACGGCGGCGTGGATCGTGAAATAGCCGTGCTGGCGCAGCGGGTGAACCGAACTGCGCGGGCTGTAGGTATATCCCTTTTGCTCGCGGATATTCATCACCAGGCGGGAATGGAATGCGCCGCCGTAAATCGAGTTGGCCAGAACCAGGCGGCGCCAATCCGGATCGCGGCGCGTGATGGCTCGATTGCCCACCAGCACATCGGTCTGGACGCTTCCCGGCAAGTGGACCAGATAGACGCGGCGGCCGCGCAGATCGGGCGGATCGGGCGCCGAGGTTGCCGGCGGCTTGGGAGCTTGCCAGGCTCCGAAGATATTTTCGATTTGCTCGAGCATGCGGTCAGCCGAAAAATCGCCGACCACGATGAGCAATCCATTCGCGGGCGCGTAGTGCTGGTGATAAAACGATTCGAGTTCCTCGCGGCGATAGGCGGCCAACTGCGCTTCCGTAGGCGCGACGATCGCATAAGGATGCGCGCCGAAAAGGACGTGACGCAGCCGTTCCCCGGCTAGAAAGCCGGAGGTGGTGCGCTCGATGCGCAGTTCTTCCAGCCGCTGCCGGCGCTCGCGTTCGAATTCTTCCGGCGGAAAGATTGCGTTGCGCGCCAGGTCGGAGACGAGTTCGAGCAATTCCTGGGAACATTCGGCCAGGCCCGCGGTTGAAATCGCGCTGGTGTCCGCTCCCGCATTCGTCCCTAAATCGGCGCCCATGCGCCGGAGATCCTCTTCAATGCGGCGGCTGGGACGCGAGGCGGTTCCGGTGCGAACCACGCTGGCGGCCATTTCCGCGAGACCGGGCGAAGTGTGAGCGACGGCCGCGTTCCCGCTTCGAAAGAAAAGCTGCGCGCTGATTTTCGGAAACGTGCGCAGCTCCGCCAGGACTACTTTGAGTCCGTTGGCAAGAGTGCGGACGGTGCGGCGCGGCCATTCGACGGGCCGCTCCGCAGCCAGAGCCGGAGGCGTGGTGGAACGCAGGGTCTCTGCTGAAATTACATTCACTGCGCACCTCCCTGCTTTGCGGGGCGGCGCAAAAGTAAAGCCCGGTTCCGCGGCACCAGATATTTTCGGGCGGCGTCCTGCACCTGCTGGGGCGTGACGGCCAGAAAACCGTCGAGGATCGTATTCACAAGCTGCGGATCATGATCGAACAAAGTGAAGCAAGCGAGATAATGCATCAGGCCAAAGCGCGGGATGGAAGATCCCGAACCGCCCTCGAGCGAGGAAAAATAATCGGACTGAAATTTGACTTTCACCGCCGCCAACTCCCCGGCAGTGATGCCATTTTCCTGCACTTCGCGAATTACATCGTCGAACGCGGCCAGCACCTGTTCGGGCGTGAATTCCTGCTTGTAGTACAGGGTGGTGGTCATCAGGGTGGGGCCGTTGTAATCGAACACGTCGCCCGAACCGTAGTTGATTCCTCCCGAAGCATCCACCGCAATCTGCTTCTCGAGCACCAGAGTGCGATAAATATGGCCGGCGCGGCCGCCATGAATCGCGTTATCGAGCATGGCCAGCGCGTGCCAATCGGCCGTGTGGCGCGCGGGCATGTGGTAGCCGATGGCGAAGACCGGCAAGGTGCCGAATTTCTCCACGACTTCGCCGCGGCGCTGCTCAGTTTGCGGCTGCTCGCTGGCATCCACCACCGGCGGCAGCGCGGCAGCGGGAATGTCCTGGAAATATCGAGCGGCCAGTGCGAATCCTTCTTGCGGTTGCACGTCGCCGACCATCAGCAGGACCGCATTATTCGGCGCGTAGTAAGTTTTGAAAAACGTTTGCACATCGGAGAGCGTGGCGGCGTCGAGATCGGCGAAATCACCATAAAAATTGTGGGCGTTCGGCCAATTGCGGAACGCCACCGGCGGCAGGTCCAGCCAGGGAAAACCGCCGTAAGGGCGATTCATCACATTCACCTTGACTTCTTCCTTGACGACATCGCGCTGGTTGCGGAGGTTCTCGTCATCGACCTTGAGAGAGCGCATGCGGTCGGCTTCCAGCCACAGGACGCGTTCGAGCGCGTTGGACGGCACGGACTCGTAATAGTTCGTCACGTCGTAATTGGTGCTTCCGTTCAGGACTCCGCCGGATGCGTTGATCAGCTTGATGTGCATCATCTTGCCGGCATTTTCCGAGCCTTGAAACATCATGTGCTCGAACAAGTGCGCAAATCCGCTGCGGCCCTTGGGTTCCAGGCGAAAACCGATTTTGTAATACACGCCAATGGTGGCCACCGGCGCCGAATGGTCGGGTGAGATAACCACTTTCAGGCCGTTGGCGAGCGTGGCGCTTTCGATTGGGATCTGAAGTCGATTCAACGTGGCCTTCCCTTTTGTGATTGCGAGATATTTTTCAATTTTAAAAGCGTTGCTTCGGGGTTGGCCGCGAACAATCGAACCGCGAGCCGCGAATACCCCATGTAAGCCTCCCGCATCTCCTTCGGAAAACGCCGCAGGGCGTCCAAATGTTTACGGACCGTTGCGTAGTCCCCGCGCGAGAGCGGCCCCGTCCAGGAATTTCGCGGGCCCATCCTCTCGAAATTCTCGAGCATTTGCCGGACCAGGGGAATCAGGGCTCGCGCCGCGCTTCGCCGGGTAAACCCGATCTTCATCAGAATCTGCGTGCCCGCTTCCAATACGGCCAGCAGGTGTCCGGCCGCGAAGGCCGCAGCAGCATGATAAGCCGGTTTGTGCCGGCCTTGAACGGCGATTGGCACTCCGCCGAGCGCAAGGGTAATCCGGCGCGCGGCACGCAAGGCCTCGCGATCTCCCTCCAGGGCAAAGACCACTCCCTCCAGACGCGGCGCAGACCGGCCAGTAAACGTCTGCAAGGGATGCAGGGAGCCGGTGGATGCGCCCGCGCGAGCGAGGGGAGCCAGAACGGAGCGATCGAGCGCGCCGCTGGTATGCAGCACAATTTTGCCGCTCCACTCCTCTCCACCCATGTGTGCCAAAGCAACCGAGACCTTGGCGATCGCATCATCTGGCGTAGTGATCAAGACTATGTCGGCAGCCAGAATGAAGCGAGTCAATTCGCCCCGGGCGGCGCCGGCACCGATGGCTCGCACGGCGGCAATGGCAGAGGTCTTGGAGCGCGTGACCACCACTCCAATGCTCCATCCCAGGCCCCGCAACTTGCGGGCCAGCGTGCGCCCTACGCGCCCGGCGCCGACAATCGCAACCGTTGTAACCATCGCACATGGTAGGATAAGCCTGTTGTGCTAATTCGCAGTCAGGAATTATATACGCTGCAAACGATTGGAACTGCGTTTCTGGAATTGATTGCGCTGTTTTGGCTCGTCCAAGGATTTCGCGCGTTTCGAGGGATGTCCACCATCCCTCAACTGGCGGACGTGAAGCCGCGCGAGGGCAGTGAATGGCCGCGGATTTCGATTTTGTTCGCGGCGCGGGACGAAGCCGAAAAATTGCCTGCCGCGCTGGCTTCCATGCTGGCGCAGGATTATCCCAACTACGAAGTGATCGCGGTAGACGACCGGTCGAGCGACGCCACGCCTGAAATTCTGGATGCCCTGGCGCGCCAGAATTCGCATTTGAAAGTTTTGCACGTCCGCGAGCTGCCCGAAGGCTGGCTGGGCAAGCCGCATGCGCTGGAATTGGCCTACCGGCAGGCAACCGGGGATTGGCTGGTGTTTACCGACGCGGATGTTCGCTTCGCACCCGATCTGCTGCGACGCGCGATGTCTCTGGCGGAAACCAAGCGCTGGGACCACCTTAGCCTGCTGGCGGTAATCGACCTGGTGGGCTTCTGGGAAACCGCGGCGGTGATTTATCTGGGAGTGGGATTCGTGTTCGGGGTGCAGCCGTGGCGGGTGAGCGATCCCGACACGGGAAGTTACATGGGAGTGGGCGCATTTCAATTGCTGCGACGCTCGGCGTATGAGGCCGTTGGAACGCACCGGCGGCTGGCCATGGAAGTGGTGGACGACATGAAGCTGGGCAAGCTGGTGAAGCATGGCGGATTCCGTTCGGGCGTCGCGAGCAGCGATACGTTCATCCGGCTGCGCTGGCAAAATGGGCTGGGCGATTTGGTGAACGGGCTGACCAAAAATCTTTTTGCGGCGTTCGGCTACAACGTGTGGGGCGCGCTGTTCGGCATTTTTGGAATTTTCGCGATCAGCATTTTGCCGTTCCTGGCGCTGCCGTTCACCAGCGGCGTCGCACGAATTGCGGCGGCAATTTCCGTGCTGCTGGCGCTCGGACTGCATGTCTCGCTCACGCTCCCCGCTCGTATTTCCCCGTGGTACGCGCTCACGCATCCGCTGGGCGCGGCAATTGCCTGCTACATGTTGCTGCGCTCGATGGTTGTGACGCTGTGGCAGCGAGGAGTGATCTGGCGCAACACGTTTTATCCTCTCGATGAGCTGAAGCGCGGCGTGGTTTAATTCGATCCAGTCAAATTTTCCCGGACAAAAATCTAGGATTGTGAATTCACGGCGACGGGCGATCCGCGCGACGTTCATTGATTTGTCTTTGGTTCCACGGCAGCGGTTAGTTCCGTGGAAGCGGGTTGAGGATTTGCCGGAGTGCCGAATATGCCGGTGAAGTCGCGCTGTTTGAAGGTGCGGATGCGGTCGCGGAGAGCGGCGGCGCGCTCAAATTCGAATTTCTTGGCGGCTTCGCGCATTTGCATTTCGAGTTGCTCGATGGCCGTGCGCAACTGTTCTTCGCTGGTAATGTCGTCGAGCGCGGTGCTATCAACGGGAACAGTGAGGTAATCGGCTTCGATAATCCTGACAAGCTGCATGTCGATGGCCTTGACGATGGAAACGGGCACGATGTTGTGTTCCTTGTTGTAGGCGAGCTGCTTCGAGCGGCGGCGATCGGTTTCGCCGATGGCCTTGCGCATGGATTCCGTCATCACGTCGGCGTAGAGAATGGCCTTCCCTTCCAGATGGCGGGAGGAGCGGCCCATGGTTTGGATCAGTGAGGTGGCGCTGCGGAGATAGCCTTCCTTATCCGCGTCGAGAATCGCGACGAGAGAAACTTCGGGAAGATCGAGCCCTTCGCGCAGCAGATTGATGCCGATCAACACATCGAATTCGCCGCGGCGCAAATCGCGCAGGATGCGGACGCGCTCGAGGGTTTCAATCTCGGAGTGGAGGTAGCGGCAGCGGATGCCGACCTCGGCCAAATATTCCGCCAAATCCTCGGACATGCGCTTGGTGAGAGTGGTGACCAGGATGCGCTCGTTGCGCGCGGTGCGCACGCGGATTTCTTCGAGGAGATCATCCACCTGGCCCTTCACGGGCCGCACATCCACCAGGGGATCGACCAGGCCGGTGGGGCGAATCACCTGCTCGATGACGACACCGGCGGCTTTGGTAAGTTCGTACGGCCCGGGAGTGGCGGAAACGTAGACCGCTTGATTCACGCGGTGTTCGAGCTCTTCGAACGTGAGCGGGCGATTATCGAGAGCGGAAGGCATGCGGAAACCGAAATCGACCAGGGTTTGTTTGCGCGAGCGGTCGCCGTGATACATGGCGTGAAGCTGCGGTACGGTCTGGTGGGATTCGTCGACAACGAGCAAATAATCCTGCGGAACGTAATCGAGCAAAGTGGGCGGGGCTTCGCCGGGAAGGCGGCCGGACATGTGCCGCGAATAATTCTCGATGCCGTGGCAATAGCCGATGGTGCGCATCATTTCGATATCGAAAAGCACGCGCTGCTGGATGCGCTGCGCTTCCACGATTTTTCCCTGGCGCTCGAGCTCCGGCTTCCACCATTCGAGCTCTTCGATGATGGTCTGAATGGCGCGCTCGCGCTGTTCCTTGGGCAGGACGTAGTGCGTTTTGGGATAAATGGGAAGGCGCGTGACTTCGCCTTCGCGCGAGCGGATTTCGCCGGTGAGCGGATCGATTTTGCGGATGGCTTCGATCTGGCTGCCCCACAATTCGACGCGCACGGCGAGATCGTCATAGGGCGGATAAATTTCAATCATGTCGCCGCGAACGCGGAAAGTGCCGCGGCGCAATTCCTCGGAGCGTTCGTACAGGATTTCCACCAGCTTGCGGAGGATGGCTTCGCGGGCGATGGATTGGCCCTTTTCGAGCATCAGCATCATTCCGTAATAGGCTTCGGGCGAGCCGAGGCCGTAGATGCAGGAAACGGAGGCGACGATGATGACGTCGCGGCGCTCGAAGAGCGAACGAGTGGCGCTCATGCGCAATTTATCGAGCTCGTCGTTGATGGTGGCTTCTTTTTCGATGTAGAGATCGCTGGAAGGAACGTAAGCTTCCGGCTGGTAGTAATCGTAGTAGCTGACGAAATATTCGACGGCATTTTGCGGAAAGAAGGATTTGAATTCGTGATAGAGCTGCGCGGCCAGGGTTTTATTGTGAGCGAGGACAATCGTGGGGCGCTTCATTTCCTCGATCACCTTGGCCACGGTGAAAGTTTTGCCGGAGCCGGTGAC
>JBGPTK010000140.1:0-9915 GCA_041490605.1 Terriglobia bacterium
AACCAGTTCTTGCGGGGCTTGCCGCGGCAGATACGCGAACACCTGCGAATCTTCGGGAGAGATTTGATCGGCCGAGGGAGCGGCGCTGTTGCTATCCACCACGCCGATCAAGCGGACTTCTGAATTTTCGCGAACCGCTTTGAGCCAGTCGAAGGAACGATCGGCTAACAGATCGACCAGCCAAACGGCGGGCGCTCCATTGTCCGCGATTTCCGGAGTGTTTGGCGCAGCGGCGGATCGCAGCGCGCCGTTTCCCGCTGTATCAGGAAGGGCTAGCAAGGAATAGTGACCGCGCAGCGGCTTGGCCAAAGCCTCAGCGGGAGAGCCCTTGAAATAGCGAACTTGTGACTTTGCCTGCATTTCAGTAGACAGGAACCCGAGACTTCTATCGCATTAGTATAGCGATTTGCCGCAGGGAGGCGGATTAAAGGGCAAGAGGGCGTAACAAAGAAGATACTGTACCTGGACTGGCCCAACTGTCTATGTTCATTGAACTTATGGGTAAGTTATTACTCTGCCTAAAATGCGGAGTTCCCAAGTGGTGCAATGCTTTGAGCAGATATAGCCAAAGAGGAGCGGGGAAATCGTTCCGCGCTTTTGGCCGCGGCCGGGGGCCATCCAGGCGCGCCTTGAATTGACGCAACCCGTTTGTTAGTTTGTTAGCCTAACGCCGCAGTTGCTGGCGGGAACGATCTGCAATTTGGCGCGCTCGTTCCGCGCGGCGTCCCTCTGTGATGACGATCACCCAAAGAATTTCCGGGATGTGGCGGGCCTGGTGGCGGCACCGAGGCTCGCTCGCGATCAGCTTGGCGGTCACCATCGCCGCGTTGGTGATTTATTTCGCCACATTTGTGGGCGAGCGGCCGACCCCGGTGTTCGATGCCATCGGCCGGCTGGAACTGAACTCGCTCGACTACCGGTTTCGCGTCCGGGGCCGGCAAGATCCCGATCCGCGCATCGTGATTATCGATATTGACCAGCGCTCGCAGGAAGTCCTGGGCCGCTGGCCGTTTCCGCGCATCCATTTTGCGCACATGCTGGACGCGCTGCACGACGACGGAGCGCGCGTGGTGGCGTTCGACATCACCTTCAGCCAGCAGGATGCCACCGCGCTGCCGCTGCGGACGCTCCGCGCCAATCTCGAACAGCAGAAAAAAGAAGGCCACCCGCCGAACCCTCAGTTGCTGGAGCAGATCAAGAAACTCGAAGAGCAGTACAACTACGACAAACTATTCGCGGAGTCCATCAAGAGATTCGGCCGGGTGGTTCTGGGAAACTTTTTTCTGCGCACCGAGGCAGACCTTGCGGGAGTGAACAGCGCGACTCTCGATCGCTATGCCAACCTGATCGCGTTTTTTCCTTTTCCGGAAGTGCGCCCAACGCGGGCTTCCCAGGGAGAGCAGGACCGCCTCCGCCTGATCCAGGATTTTGAAGATCTCGATCTGATCTATCGAGGCGCCGAGGCGAACACGGAAATTCTGACCGGCGCGCTTTCGGCGGACAAGGCCGCCTGCGGGTTTTTCAATGTGGCGCCGGATGCGGATGGAGTGGTGCGCCGCGCGTTGCTGGTCCTTCCCTACGGGCGCGATGAGGACCGCAAGCAATGGGATTTCTACGCATCCATCGATGTCCAAGCGTTGCGGCTTTATCTGGGCCTGCCGAACGAACAAACCGTCCTCAATTTTGGCCCCGCGGGAGTCGCCGGAATCGAGTTCGGCCCGAAGCTTTCCGTCCGGCCGGACGACGTGGGACGAATGATGGTCAATTATCAAGGCCCGGCTTACAGCTACCTTTATGTTTCACTGGCGGACGTCGCCAACAGGAATTTCCCTCCGGGATTATTTCGCGACAAGCTGGTTCTGGTCGGCGCTTCCGCCACGGGCATCGGAGATCTCCGCGCCACGCCGTTTGGCGGGCTCAATTTTCCGGGCGTCGAAATTCACGCCAACGTAATCGACAATATTTTAAATCAGCATCTTCTTTTGCGTGGCGCCGATCAGCAACTTGCGGACCTGGCGTTCATCCTGTTCTTTGGGCTGCCGGTGGGATTGTGGATGGCGCTGGCGCAGCCGCGTTGGATGGCGCTGCCCCTGCTGCTGGTGGCGCCGTTCGGATGGCTGGTCTATGTGGCGTTCGTGCACGGCTGGTGGCTGAACTTCGTCACGCCGGCATTGTTCACGCTCTTGCCCAATGTCGGCCTGGTGGCGCTTTATCGCGTGTTGATCGAGGAACGCGAGAAGCGCAAGGTGCGCGGCGCGTTCCAGCAATACGTCAGCCCCGAAGTAATCCGCCGCCTGCTGGATGATCCCCAGAAGGTTCAGCCGCGCAAAACGGAAGTAAGCGTGATGTTCAGCGACATTCGAAGCTTTACCAGCATCTCCGAAAAACTCGACGCGCAGGAATTGGCCGACCTGTTGAATCAGTATCTCACCGAGATGACTCGGATCGTGTTTCGCAACCAGGGAATGCTCGATAAATATATCGGCGATGCGGTGATGGCTTTGTGGGGCGCGCCGTTTGAAGAGCCGGCGCACGCCAGGCGCGCCTGCCGGGCCGCGATCGAAATGCTCGATCGTCTCGGCGAATTGCAAAAAGAGTGGCGCGAACGCGGGCAGCCGGTGCTGGAAATCGGCATCGGCATCAATTCGGGAATCGCCTCGGTGGGAAACATGGGCTCGGCGCTGCGTTACGGCTATACCGCCATGGGAGACGCGGTGAACTTGTCGTCACGCCTCGAAGGACTGAACAAGGAATATGGCACGCGCATCATCGTCGGGGAAACCACGCACGCAAAGGTGGTTGGCGCGGGAATGCTTTTCCGCGAACTCGATTGGATTCGCGTGAAAGGAAAAGCTGAGCCGGTGACAATTTATGAGCTGGTGAGCTTGAACGACAGCGATGAACAACTAGCCGAAATGTGCGCCCTATTTATGAAGGGCCGCGAGGCGTACAAACGCCGCGATTGGCGCGAGGCTCGCAGTTCATTCGAAGCCGTGCTTCAACAATGGCCTGCCGACCGTCCCTCGCAGGTGTTTATCGCGCGCTGCGATGAGTACCTCGCCGACGAACCCTCGACGGAATGGGATGGCGTCTACGTAATGAAGCACAAGTAGCTTCGCTGATTTCTTGTGTTTTTTCGCAGACTGAGATTAGCTAATGTCCTAGGTCAGAAACTCATTGCATGATTTTTAGGCGGTCGGAGCTTCAGAGTCTGTGTGGCAACGCCGATTGGGGCGGACTTGTAGCGCCGCCCTTAAGGGCGGCATCTTTAGAATCAAAAGCATGCCCGCCTGAAGGCGGGCGCTACATGAAGCAAAACCGAGTTGCCACACACATTCTTCAGCTCCGGCATGGGCGAGCCGGAGACTCAGGGGTTTTAACCCCTGAGGCCCGCCGACGATATGCAAGGAATTTACAATTCAGCACCCTGGCTAAAACTTCTCAATCATCCAGGCGAACAACAAACGTGGCAAATTGCTCGTTGGCGCGCAATTGTTCCGCAAGCTGATTGGCGGCAGCCTCACTGGGCAGGCGTCCGACGCGAACGCGGAAAAATGTTCCTGTAGGCAAATCATCTTTCTGAATGACCACGGGCGAATAGCTCAGGCTGAGGCGATTTTTCAGGCGTTCGGCATTCTCTTCATTTTGGAATGCTCCCACCTGCACTCCAAAAAATCCGATTGTCGCGGCAGCCTGCCCGGAGAGGAGTTCCAGCCGCACATGAGCCGTCCCCGATCCAACCATCTCAATCGCGCGAGCGGCTGCGAGCGATAGATCAATCACCCGATTGTTGACGAATGGGCCGCGATCGGTGATGCGGACTTCCACTTGCTTGCCGTTGGTCAGGTTTGTGACGCGCACGACGGTGTTAAACGCCAGCGTGCGATGCGCCGCGGTCAATTGATACATGTCATAGATTTCGCCATTCGAGGTGCGCCGGCCGTTGAACGGCAGCCCGTACCAGGAGGCTACGCCTTCCTCCAAATATTGCCCCGGCTCGGGCGGCTGGGTCTGCGCCAGCGGTACGGATGGCGCCGGAGGAACAGGAGTCGGCGCGGGAGTTTGAGCGGGAGGCCGGGATGTAACAGTCTTATGCGCGCAGCCTGGGCCGGCCAGAATTGCAAACAAAACCACTCCCAGCGAAAAGCTGATCCGCGCTCGGATCATCAATGGATTAGGGGATGAATACGATTGACCGCCCGTGAGCCTCACTTCGCTTCCCGATTCAAGTTTTCATCCTCATTTTCCGGTATTATAGTGGCGAAAGAAATTATAGCAAGGATACCCGTTGCCTCTACCCGTTCGTTGGAGATACAAGCTCGATCGCTGGCGCGAAAGCGCTCGCGCCCTTCTTCGATCCAGCCCGCCGAAACCGGCCAGCCCGAAGATGTGCCCGGCGTGCGGAATGCTGGTTGGCGCAACTTCCACGCGCTGCCATCAGTGCGGCGCCAGCATGACGTTTTCGATCGCGGCTGCCAGCCGTTCACTGGGCCGGTTGATGCCGGCCACTTCGCCTGTCACCTATGCGATTCTCACCCTCAGTTGCCTGCTCTATGGCGTGAGCCTGCTGCGCTCGATGCAGCTAGGGGGCGGCTTGGGCGGAGGCGGTGGACTCGGCAGCCTGATGAATCTGGGAGGCATTGCTCCGCAGATTCTGGATAAATTGGGCGCATCGGAACCGCTGCCCTATAACCTGCGCGCGCCGTGGCGATTTATCACCGCCGTCTTTCTCCACGGCAGCCTGATGCACATCGGCTTCAACATGTGGGTGCTGATGGATATCGGCCCGCAGATCGAAGAGCTCTACGGCTCGGCGCGTTATCTTTTTATTTATGTTCTCACTGGCGCATTCGGTTATGTATTCAGTTCAGCCTTGGGTCACTTCAGCGTGGGAGGCTCCGGCGCGCTGCTCGGATTGATCGGCGTGCTGCTGGCGGTGACCACCCGGCGCGGCGGTGCTTCCATGCAAATGCTCCGCAGCCAGCTCATCAAATGGATTATTTATATTGGCGTGCTGGGATTCCTCTTCGCTGGCATCGATAATGCAGCGCACTTCGGTGGCCTGGTTGCGGGCTTCCTGCTTGGGAAGGTGATGGCCGACCGCGAGCCGGTGACCTCGAGCGAGCGCACCATGGCCTACGCGATGGGCTGGATTGCGGCGCTCGCAATTGTTGGGAGTTTCGCGGCGCTTTTCATTTTTGCTCCCCCCACAAGTTAAGCGTTTTCTTGTAGTAATTCATTTTGAGATAATAAATGCCTTGCAATCAGGACGAGGAACCATCGCATGGATTCAGTTTTTCTGCTCTGGTATGTCCGTGAGGTAGAGGGCAGCGAAGATGAGCTGCTCATTGGTGTCTATAGCACTCAGCAAGAGGCAAATGCAGCTATCGAGCGGCTAAAAAGTAAGCCTGGATTTGTAGATTGCCCAACTGGATTCCAGATTCACCCTCATTCGCTGAATCGTGACGGCTGGTCAGAAGGCTTCACTTTTACCAAAGACTGAAAATCAAAATGAGCCACTACCGGTTTTTCCATCCGATTTGAATCAATTCAACTTCAGGTTATTCCTCTGAACAAAAGGAAAGAAGAACCCGCTGCAAATCTATTGCGCCGCGTGTGAGCTACTTAAGCGCCGCGCGACAATGATGCTATAGTGCAAGCCGGAAAAAACAGTGAAGAAGGCCACCAGGTCGATAAAGATGTGCCGCAGCAGCTTGAGCCCGGGGTACGGAGTCAACTCCGAAATCAGCACCAGAAACACCAGAATGATTTGCACGAAAGTGTTGATCTTGCCGTAGATGCTGGGCGGAAACGTCTGATAACCGACCACCAGCAGAATCACCGCCGACGCCGTCAGAAGGATTACGTCGCGCCCCAGCACCAGAATTGTCAGCCACCAAGCAATCTTTTTTTCGAGCGCCAGCATGAAATAAGAAGACGACAGCAGAAGTTTATCGGCAATCGGATCGATGAACATGCCAAGTGTAGTTCGTTGATTCCAGCGCCGCGCCAGCCAGCCGTCTACTCCGTCGCTCAATCCCGCGGCAACCAGGATTCCCAGAGCCCAGCCGTAGTGGCCGTATCGAATGGTGATCAGAAAAGGTGGAAGGAATCCCAGGCGAAGGAAAGTGATCTGGTTGGGGACCGAGAGAATGCGCTTGTTCATGGGTTGCGCTCGTGAACGGGATCAAGCGAACAGGGACAGGTAGTCGCGCAGCGTGCGTCCTACTTTTTTCTCGAACATTTCCGCCAGCGAGGGAATCGAGCCGCGAGGCTCGTCGAGCGCGATTCGCTCGATTCGCAACATGGGGAAAAAGAGTGTGGGCAATCCCACCCGCTCACCTTCCGGATGAACGACCTGACTGATAAAGTCGTCGAACGAGCCCAGGTCAATCCCCCGCAGCGAAACGCCGGCCACGCTCATCTCCAGCAGTTCGCCCCAAACTTTTTCCTTCGGACTGTGCAGGCTGACGACCACAATTGAATTCGGTTGCATCCCAAGCTTCCTCTGCGCTTGATGGTACCTTAGCCGGCCCGCGGGTGAAACATGGAAGAGATGTGCAAGAGTGCTGCGCAACCTCCCGTTCGGCTTCGCTCTCACACCTTCATCGTTTCAATCTTGGGCGCGCGCCGCAACGGCGCTGCGGTGGCTTTTTCCACTTCCTCGGGAGTTACTCCCAGCGCCACTTCGCGCAGCACAAGTCCGTCTGGAGTCACTTCGATGACGCCAAGATCGGTCACGATCAGGTCCACCACGCCAAGGCCGGTGAGTGGCAAGGTGCAACTCTTCAAAATCTTCGCCTCGCCTTCCTTGGTGGTGTGCTCCATCGCGATGATCACCCGCTTGGCCCCCGCCACCAAATCCATGGCGCCGCCCATTCCCTTGAGCATTTTGCCGGGAATCGCCCAATTCGCCAGATTTCCTTTTTCATCCACTTGCAGCGCGCCCAGGATGGTCAGATCAATCCGGCCGCTGCGGATCATGCCGAAAGATTCCGCGCTCGAAAAATAGGATGTGCCGGGGACTTCGGTGACCGTTTCTTTCCCCGCATTCACCAGGTCCGCATCTTCCTCGCCCTCGTAAGGATAGAGGCCCACGCCGAGCATGCCGTTTTCCGATTGCAGGACGACTTCAATATCCGGCGGCAAGAAGCTGGGCACCAGCGTAGGCAAGCCGATGCCGAGGTTGACGTAATCTCCATCGTGCAATTCGCGCGCCACCCGCCGGGCAATGATTTCGCGTTTATCCATCTCCGCGCCTGCCATTCCGCTGCTCCTCGGCCGCTACCGTTTCCGCACGGTCCGGCGCTCAATTCGTTTTTCGTAATGAGTGCCCTGAAAAATCGCATCCACGAAAACTCCGGGGGTATGAACGCAATCCGGAGCAAGCTGGCCCAGCTCGACAATCTCTTCCACTTCGGCGATCACGTAATCCGCGGCCGTGGCCATCACGGCATTAAAATTTCGCGCGGTCTTCCGGTAGACCAGATTGCCCCAGCGGTCGCCCTTCCAGGCTTTAATGAAGGCCGCGTCGCCGCGCAGGCTCGGCACCAGCACATAATTCCGCCCATTGAACTCGCGCGTTTCTTTCCCCTCGGCAGCGAGAGTGCCATAACCAGTGGGAGTATAAAATGCCGGAATTCCGGCGCCGCCGCAGCGGATGCGTTCCGCCAGCGTGCCCTGCGGATTCAATTCGAGTTCCAGCTCTTTTTTCAGCACCAGTTGCTCGAAAGTTTTATTCTCGCCCACGTAGCTCGCGATCATTTTCCGTACTTGCTTGTTTTGGAGCAGCAGCCCGATGCCGAAATTGTCCACGCCGGCGTTGTTCGAAGCCACGGTCAAATCTTTTGTGCCCTTGCGCCGCAGCGCTTCGATCAGGTTTTCGGGAATTCCGCAAACCCCGAATCCACCCATCAGAATCGTCATGCCGTCGCGCAGGCGCTCGATCGCCACGCCGGCATTGGCAACACGTTTATCCATCCCCTGCTCCTTGAGAGAGCCATCCTGTTCGCGGGTTGCGGAGCGGACAGCCGGAAAGAAGTCTACTTCATCTCGCGCAGAATTTTGTAAAGTTCGTTGGCCGAGTGAAACTCATCTTCCAGCTCTCGATTCTTCAGAATCGTTCGCAAGTGATCGAGAACTTGCAGCAGGCGGTCGATGGACCGCGCGATATTTTCCGTGTTGGTCAAGCAGACATCGCGCCACACGTCGTAGGGGCTGCCGGCAATGCGCAGCATATCCCGCAAACCGTGGCCTGCAAGCGTGATGGGCAGGCCGGTCTCATCGGTTTCTTCGAGCACCATGCGCGCCAGCGCCACGCTCACCAGTTGCGGAAGGTGCGAAACGATTCCCACGGCCCAGTCGTGCGTTTCGGCGTCGCACCAAATCACTTCGGCGCCGATTCGGCGCGCGAGCGTGGCGAATCGTTCCACCCGTGGATCGCGATCGTCTTCCCCGGCAATTAATGCGTAGCGCGCGCCATGAAAAATAGCCGGATCGGCGTGTTCGATGCCCGAAATTTCCTTGCCTGCCATGGGATGCCCGCCCAGAAATCGAGCGCCGCGTTGAAAATAGTTTTCAGCGACTTTGGCGATGGTTGCTTTTGTGCTGCAGGCATCGGTGACCAGCGCGTCCGGATCGGCCTTCGCGGCAATCGCGGGAAGCAGATCGATTGACACTCCAATCGGCAGCGCCATGTAAATCAGATCGGCGCCGCGCAACGCCCCGTCGAGGTCGATTGACTTTTCGTCCACCGCGCCGCGCTCGAATGCACGGCGCAGCGGATCTTCGCGATCCCATCCGACGATGCGCCCTTCCACACCCTGATTTCGCAGGGCGAGGCCGAACGATCCGCCGATCAATCCGGTTCCGAGAATTGCGATGCGGGAAAATGACGCGTCAGGCATAGTCAAGTCGCTTTCTGCTTTTCAGAGTGGGCATTGTGCCTTTTCGATTTCTCCGCTCGAACGGCTAATGCGACGGCGCACATTTTGGATTTTGTTATCTCCGGGATCGCTCATGCGTTCGATTCCCTCCGGCTGACGCCCTGGCGCCCGGCCAGCTTGAGCAGGCGAATCTTTTCCGCGACCGCTTGCGCCGCGCCTTCGGGGGACGCGGCTTTTTCAACTTCGGCTACCAGCGCCGATCCCACCACGGCGGCGTCCGCGATTCCACCGAGGACGGAAACGTGAGACGGCAAAGAAATTCCAAATCCAACAGCGATCGGCAGACTGGTGAACTTGCGAGCGCGGCGCACAAACGCGGGCAATTCTTCGGGTAACGCATCCCGCGTGCCGGTCACGCCGGTGCGCGAAATCAGGTAGAGGAAGCCGCTCGAACACGCGGCGATTCGTTTCAATCGCTCGTCCGTCGATGTCGGCGCTCCCAGGAAGATTGTGTCCAGGCCGGCGGCGTGCATGGCGGCGCTGTATTCCGCGGCTTCTTCGGGAATCAGGTCGGTTGCGAGCGCGCCGTCGGCCCCCGCCTCAGCCGCGGCCGCCGCGAATTTTTCCAGGCCCATCTGCAGAATGGGGTTGAAATAAGAAAAAAGAATCATTGGAACTTCCGTTTTCGCCCGCAAACGCCGCACCAGGGCAAGCACACCGGCCAGCGTCGTCCCGCTGCGCAGCGCCCGTTCGCTGGCGCGCTGAATTGTTGGCCCATCGGCAACCGGGTCGCTGAACGGCACGCCCAGTTCGATCACATCGGCGCCCGCTTCGGCCGCAGCCAGCAGAATTTTCTCGCTCGCTTCGAGCGTTGGATCGCCCGCCGTCAAATAGGCAACCAGGCCCATCTCGCCGGCGCGAGACAATTCCTCGAATCGCCGGTCAATCCTGGTTTTCGCGCCCGTTGTTGATCCAGCCATTCCTCGCCTTTCTCCGCTCTGCTGCGATGGGAGCCGGGGCGCTCGCTTAG
>JBGPTK010000141.1:0-9865 GCA_041490605.1 Terriglobia bacterium
CCGAAAAGTGATCATCGATCAGGATGCGCGGGGGCCGGCGACCACCGACCAGCAGGCCATTATGATTTTTCTGCAGGCGCCCGGAATCGAGACGCTGGGAATCACCATCGTCAGCGGCGACCAGTGGCGTGACACGGAAGTGGCGCACACCTTGCGCATGCTCGAGCTGATTGGACGGACGGAGATTCCGGTCGTGCCCGGCGCCGTCTTTCCTCTCATCAACAGCAAGGAATTGATCGCGCGTTGGGAAAAACTCTATGGCAAGGTTTCCTACCAGGGCGCCTGGAATCAGGGCAAGGTGGGAACGTACACCGGCCAGTGGAATCAGGAGAGCTATCACGATGCGTTCGTGGTGCCGCAATTGCCCGAAGGAAATCCCACCACGAAACCCGCCGCCGAAGACGCCGCGCATTTCATCATTCGCATGCTCCACAAATATCCGCACCAGGTGACGCTTTACGCCGGTGGCCCGCTCACCAATCTGGCGCAAGCCATCAGCATCGACCCGCAAGTCCCCGATCTGGCGCAGGAGCTTGTGGTGATGGGCGGCAGCATCGCGCCCGACGTGCCAATGCCCTGGATCACCACCAATCGGAGGGAATTTAATTTCTGGTGGGATCCCGAAGCCACGCACATGGTTCTCTGCGCTCCCTGGCACAAGGTGACCGTCACCACCGTCGACATTTCCGTAAAAACCAGGCTCACCAAGGATATGATCCAGGAAATCGCCCGCTCCAATACCCCCATCGGCCAGTATTTCGGAAAATATGCCGACGAAGAATACATGTGGGACGAGCTGGCGGTGCTGGCCTGGATCGATCCCAGTATCATCACCAAGGAAATACAGATGTATATGGACATCGATTACTCGCATGGGGCCAGCTACGGCAATACGATCGTGTGGCCCAAGGGTGACCAGCCCGGCCTGGGTGAGCAATTCGTTCATGTTCCGGTCGATCTCGACGCAAAAAAGTTTTACAGCATGTTCATACAACTGATGACGCAGTCCGCGCCGAAATCGAGCGCGTCCGCGTCCACCACAGGGGGAAAAGATGCCGCAAGCAACTAGCGTCGTGGGAATCGGGAGCTGCACCGTGGATTATTTCGCCATCGTGCCGCGCCTGCTGGGACCGGAAGAAAAAATCAACGCCGATCGCCTGGAAATCCATGCCGGCGGAGTGACCGCCAATAACCTTACTCAGGTCGCCCGCCTGGGCGCCAGCACCGGCTGGCTCGGCTTGATCGGCGACGATGAGAACGGCCGCATCATCCAGAAAGCATTTTCGGACGACGGAATGGATTTGCGCGGGATCGAAATCGTGAAAGGCGCGCTTTCTTCCTTCACCTGGATTCCCGTGGACGCGGCCGGCGAGCGGTGCATTTACATGTTTCCCAACATCACCGGAAAAATCAGCGTCTATCAGGTCCACCATCGCTTCGCCCAGCACATCAAACAGGCCAAGCATTTCCACACCGAAGCCTCGCAGCTCCCCCTCGAGCCGGTGCACGAAGCGATGAAAATCGCCAAGGCCGCGAATGTGCGAGTGATCTTCGACCTGGATGTTTCACCCAGTTTTTTCCAGCAGTCCAATCTAGGCAAGCAGGAAGATCTGGCCGCTGCTCTCCGCGATGTGGACGTGCTCAAGCCTTGCAAGGCCGCCGCCCGGGAGCTGACCGGCGAGGCCGATTACAGCAGGATCGCGCAGAAATTGTTGGCGCTGGGCCCCAAGCTGGTGGCCATCACCATGGGCTCCGACGGCTGCTTGATCGCCACCAGCGATAAATCAGTCCACGTTCCCTCGTTCAAGGTGGATGTTGTGGATACAACCGGCGCGGGCGACGCCTTCATGGGCGGGCTTTCCTATGCCCTGCTGCAAGGCTGGCAGCATGAGCAGGTGGGCACGTTTGCGAATGCTTGTGCCGCGCTGTGCTGCACCAAGGTGGGCGCCCGAGCGATGTCAAAATTGAAAGATGTTGTGTCGTTCATCAAAGCCCAGCGCCCCGCCGCCGCTGCCGCTTTTTAGCGCCGTGCCGGGAGTGGGTTGCATTTCATCCTCGGGATTAGAGCGGAAGTTTCTGACTGGATTTAGGCTCGCCGCGACTCTCAAGTTCCGCGGCGCGAAATTTGCCGTCATCCCGAACGAAGCGCGTTTTCGGCTTCCCGGTGCCTTTGCTCGGGATGAGGGATCCAGAGTAAGCGGAAAACGAAAAGTAGAAGCGACTTTGGCCAAATCTTGACAAAAAGGTAGCCACCAATGTTCACACCGCACAGCTTCGACGTCGCCCTGCTGATGATGATCGTCAGCCCGATCTGCTGGGGTTCCTGGGCCAACACCTACAAAGGCGTCAAGAATTACCGGTTCGAACTTTTCTACTGGGACTACGCGGTAGGGATATTTCTTACCGCGCTCGTTCTGGCCCTCACCATGGGCAGCACCGGCCACGATGCCTCCAGCTTTGCCGCCAATGTGAGTTCAGCGGATACCTCCAACATCGTTTACGCGTTGATCGCCGGAGCCATTTTCAACATCGCCAATTTGCTTCTGGTCGCGGGGATCGACATGGCTGGCCTCGCCGTCGCATTCCCCGTTTCGATTGGAATCGCGCTGGTCGTCGGCGTGGTGCTCAGCTACGCGCAACAAGCCAAAGGCAACGCCGCATTGCTGGCCCTGGGCGTGGCCTGCGCGATCGTCGCAGTCGTGCTGGATGGAAAAGCCTACGGACATCTCGCCAGCAGCACCGGCCGCACCGTCAGCCGCAAGAGCATTATCGTTTGCATCGTCTCCGGCGTGCTGATGGGCTTGTGGGCTCCGGCCGCGGCGCACGCCATGACTCGCGGAAAAGTGCTCGGCCCCTACAGCTTCGCCGTTTTTCTGACGCTCGGGGCGCTGCTTTCCTGCTTCATCTTCAACATTTATTTCATGAAGAAGCCGCTGGTGGGAAATCCCGTGAATTTCAGCGGATTCTTTTCGGCTCCGGCCAGTGGCCACCTGCTCGGAGTCCTTGGCGGCGTTATCTGGAGCGTGGGAACGGTTTTCAATCTCGTCGCGGCAAACTTTACCGGCGTGGCAATCTCCTACGCCATCGGGCAATCCGCGCCGATGGTTGCGGCTCTCTGGGGGGTATTCGTGTGGAAGGAATTCGCCGGCGCCAACTCCAAAGCAAAAACCTACGTCTCGCTAATGTTCGTGTCCTACTTCCTGGCCATTCTATTTGTCGCCTGGGCCTCCCAGGCCGGTTAGCCTCGCCTTTGGGTCATTCCGAGCCCGCTCCTGCGGGAGAGGAATCCAGGGCAAGCCTAAAGTGTACGAAGCCTGCAAATGCAGGCTGGCTATCCTCCTAAATTCCCGGCTCGCGCAAATCGCCGCAGGCCTGCTCCACTTTTTCCGCCACCGCCAGCGCAATTTCCTCCTCCCACGGCCGCCCCACCACTTGCACTCCGATCGGCAAGCCTTCGGGAGACCGCCCGACGGGCACAACTACTCCCGGATTTCCCAGGATGTTGAACCACTGCGAATAGCTCATCGCGTCCAGATATTCCACGCGCTTCCCGTCGATCGTCCACTCCCGCTCGCGATGGCGGAACGCCGGCACCGCGCAAACCGGGCAGAGCAAAATCGGAAATTTCTCCATCTCCATCAGGAATTGCTCGCGCAGCACATCGCGCTTGATTTGCGCGTCCAGCAAGCTTTCCACCGTCAGCGGCTCTTCGCGATTCGCCAGCTCGCGCATTTCTTTCAGGAATGGACTGAGATCGTTCTCCCGGCTTTCAATCATCGGCCGCAGCAGCACTTGCACGCCCGGACCAAACAGCTTCCACCACACTTGCCGGATTTCTTCCAGCCGCGCCGGCCGGAACGGCTCCACGCGAAATCCTTGCGCGCGCAATCCTTCCGCCGCTTTGCGCACCGCCGCGCGCGTTTCCGGCGTCACCGGCGTCCGGCCGTCATCTTCAAAATAGCCCACGCGAATTTTTCGCAAATCCTCTTCCGCGGGCCAACGGATGGGCACTGGCGCGGAATTCGGATCGCCCGCATCCGGCCCCGCCATCGCTTCAAATAAAAGCTTCACGTCGGAGACGGTTCGAGCCATCGGCCCCACCACTCCAATCAAAGAGAACGGCCCCTGCGACGGAGGAAAATGTCCGCTCGCCGGAATTCGCCCCGGCGTCGGCTTCAATCCGCAAATCCCGGTGAAATGCGCCGGCACGCGAATCGAGCCTCCGCCATCGCTGCCCACTCCTCCCGCGGAACATCTCGCCGCGATTGCCGCTGATTCGCCGCCGCTCGATCCCCCCGGCGTGCGTTCCAGGTCCCACGGATTGTTGGTGCGCCCGTACAGCAAGTTGTCCGTTTCGTAGGCCATCAAAAATTCCGGCGCGTTGGTATTCCCCAGCACAATCGCGCCCGCCGCTCGCAGCCGCGTCACCAGCGCGGCGTCCTCATCCGGCGTCGCCCCCGCGCGCAGCCGCGTTCCCGTCTCGCATCGAAATCCGGAGACGTTGATCGAACTTTTCACCGTCACCGGAACGCCGTGCAGCGGTCCCAGCCATCCCCCCCGCATCACAGAGAATTCCGCCCGCTTCGCTTGGTCCAGCGCCCCGGCTTCATCCACCGTAACGAACGCATTGATTTTCGGATTCACGCGCCCGATCCGCCGCAGATGCGCCTCCGTCAATTCATTCGGCGAAAATTTCTTCCGCCGGACACCTTCCGCCATTTCCGTAGCGGAAAGCGAAGTCAATTCACCCATGGTTTCTCCCGTAAAAATGAACAGAGAGTCGAAGAGTCTATCACGCACCAGAGCGCCAAAATCAGCCAGCACGCCAGTAATGTTTTCATACTATTGACTCTGTTGCATCCACCAGAGAAAATCTGCGATTCTGAAGGGGACCGGCTCAACTAACTGGCCATGAATGAGCCGTTTACCTGCGCCCCGGCAAGATAAAAATTAATGACGCGATTCCGATCCAGCTTGCTGGTCTTGCTGTTCCTCTCGGCTATCTATTTATATGCATGGCCCTCGCCCAACGTCGTCTACGCAGGCATCGACTTGTTCCACGTTCTTTTGGGCATCCTCCTGGCCATCGTTCTCCTCTTCACGCTGCTGAAAATCTTTCGAGAAGCCACTTGGATCGGCCGCATCGCTTGGACGCTGCTCATCGTGGGCGCCGCCCTGGGAATCGCGTTGATTTTCACCGGCGGCAGGCGCACCGAATGGATTCTGCTCTACGCCCACATCATCGCTTGCCTGGCGGGAGCGGCGCTGCTCGCCTCCGAATGGGGAGCGAAGCGCCGCTGGCTTGCGGGGAGCGCGGGAATTGCCCTTGCACGATGCGCAATTTTTCTGCTCGGCGCCGCCGTGCTAGCGGCCGGCGCGTGGTGGGTGCGCACGGTGCCGTGGCAAGCCGCAAATCAAATCAAAAATCCCGCCATCGCGCCTGCCAGCATGGATTCCGAAGGCGATGGCTCGAATGGCCCCTTCTTCCCCAGTTCCGCGCAGACCAAAGGCGGCGTGATGATTCCCTCAAACTATTTCATGGAATCCGGCGCCTGCCAGCGCTGCCACTCCGACGTCTACAACCAGTGGAACAGCTCGGCCCACCATTTCTCCTCGTTCAATAATCAGTGGTATCGCAAGAGCATCGAATACATGCAGGAAGTCAACGGCGTCCAGTCTTCCAAATGGTGCGCCGGCTGCCACGATCCGTCGCTGATTTTCAGCGGCAAGATGGATACGCCGATCAAGCAGATTGTGAATACGCCCGCGGCGCAAGCAGGCATGGGCTGCATGATGTGCCATTCCATCTCGCAAGTGAAAAGCACCATGGGCCAGGGCGATTACACGCTCGAATATCCCGAGCTGCACAAATTGGCGGAAAGCAAAAATCCCGTCATTCGCCGCCTGCACGATTTCATCGTCGAGCTGAATCCCGAACCGCACCGCCGCGTTTTCCTCAAACCTTTCATGCGCGCGCAGACCGCCGAATTCTGCGCTTCTTGCCACAAAGTCCATCTCGACGGGCCCGTGAACCATTACCGTTGGATTCGCGGCTTCAACGAATACGACAACTGGCAGGCCAGCGGCGTCTCCGGCGAAGGCGCGCGATCGTTCTACTATCCGCCGAAGTCGCAGAACTGCGCCGATTGTCACATGCCGCTCGCGCCCTCTCAGGATGCCGGAAATGTGAATGGCTTCGTTCACTCGCACCGATTTCCTGGCGCGAATACCGCCGTGCCTTATCAGAATGGCGATGCAACGCAGCTCGAGGTGACCCGGAAATTCCTCGAGAGCGGCGTGGTGAGTGTCGATCTGTTTGCGATTTCGCCGGACCGCTCTCCCGCCCCCGTCGAAGCAGGCCAAATCCCCGGGGCCGATTTTCAAACCACGTTCGCAGTGGGAGAAGAAGCGGAATTGAAAACGAATCCCGGCGCTGCCATCGCCGCCTCTCCGGTGACGGCGCCACTCAATCGCGCCGATCCTTCCGTGCGTCGCGGCGATACGGTGCGCGTCGATTTAGTCGTGCGCACCCGCAAGGTCGGACACTTTTTCCCCGCCGGCACAGTCGATGCCTATGACGTATGGCTCGAATTAAAAGCCGTGGACGACAAAGGCCAAACAATTTTCTGGAGCGGCTCGCTTCAGGATGGCGGAAAAGGTCCGGTCGAACCCGGCGCGCATTTCTATCGCTCGCTCCAGATCGATTCGCACGGAAATCCAATCAATAAGCGCAATGCCTGGGCCACGCGCGCCGTCGTTTACGTCCATTTGATCCCTCCCGGCGCGGCCGACACGGTTCACTATCGCCTGCAGATCCCGAAAAATGCGGGCGAACGCATTCATCTCGACGCAAAATTGCACTACCGCAAATTTTCCTGGTGGAACACCCAGTTTTCTTTTGCCGGCATCCCAACTCCGGAAAAACCGGGCGCGCCGCCTTCGAGTGTTGCCTACGATCATGACGACCGGCGCTTCACTTTCGCCGGCGACACATCCATCGTCTCCGGAAAATTCAAACAGATTCCCGATCTGCCGGTTATTACCATGTCGCACGATCAGGTTGATCTTCGCGTGCTCCCCTCAAGCGCCCCCGAACCCGCTCCTCATATCGTCCTGAACAAGGAAGACTGGACTCGCTGGAATGATTACGGCATCGGCTTACTGCTACAAGGCGATCTGAAAGGCGCCGAAGCCGCTTTCCGCAAAATCACGGAAATCGATCCAAAGAATCCCGATGGCTGGGTGAATATCGGCCGCGTGCTGGTGCAGGAAGGAAATATTTCGGGCGCCAAGGAAGTGTTGCAACGCGCGCTGGCCCTGAATCCAGCCCTCGCTCGCGCCAATTTTTTCTACGCCAAGGCATTGCGCAGCGAAGGCAAATATGACGATGCCATGGCCCATCTGCGCTCCGTGCTCCAGCAATATCCGCGCGATCGAGTGGTCCACAACGAACTCGGCCGCATCCTCTTCCTCAAACGCCAGTATTCCAACGCCATTCAGGAATTCAACGCCACCCTGGCCATCGATCCCGAAGATTTGCAAGCCAATTACAATTTGATGCTCTGCTACAACGGCCTGCGGCAGGAAAATCGCGCCAGGGAATATCAAACGCGCTATTTGCGTTTCAAGGCCGATGAATCCGCGCAGTCCCTGACCGGGCCCTATCGTCAAATTCATCCCGAGGACAACGTCGAGCGCCAGCCGGTTCACGAACACGTTTCGGTTCCGCTGGCCACCGCGCCGCCAAAGCGCGTAGCGTATCGCGCGCCCAACACCAAGGCCGGTAACTGATGCGCTTTCGCCAATTTCATTTATTATTTGCAGCTTCGTTGCTTGTCACGCTCGCCGCTGTGGCCTTTCCTGCCGCGGATCGCTCTCCAGCTGCGGCCATCGCCGGAATCCATTTTGACGACATCACTCGCGCCGCCGGAATCCATTTCACTCAGAACACCGGCGCGTTCGGCAAAAAATATCTTCCCGAGACGATGGGCCCCGGCGCAGCATTCCTCGATTACGACAACGACGGCTGGCAGGATATTTTCCTCGTCAATGGAATGGACTGGCCCGGCCACGGCCAGCATCACTCGCTGCCCGCCCTCTACCACAATAATCACGACGGCACATTTACCGACGTCACGCGCAAAGCCGGTCTCGCCGTCGAGCTGTATGGCATGGGCGCCGCCGCCGGCGATTACAATAATGATGGCAACGATGATCTGTTCGTCACCACGCTCGGCCAAAGCCATTTGTTCCGCAACAATGGCAACGGAACCTTTACCGATGTCACCAAGGAAGCCGGCCTCTGGGGCCCCAATGAATTCAGCACCAGCACCGCCTGGGTCGATTACGACCATGACGGCAATCTCGATCTAGTCGTCGCCAATTACGTCCAGTGGTCCATCGAAAAAGATCTCTTCTGCACGCTCGACGGCAAATCAAAATCCTATTGCACGCCGGAATCCTACAAAGGCACCTCCGTCCGCCTGTGGCGGAACAATGGCAATGGCAGTTTCACCGACGCCACCCGCAAGGCAGGCCTCTACGATGCCACTTCGAAGAGTTTGGGCATCGCCATTCTCGATGCCAATCAAAACGGCGAGCCCGATATCGTCATCTCCAATGACACGCAGCCCAACAAGCTCTACATCAACAACGGCAACGGCACGTTCACGGAGAAGGGCGTGCTCGCCGGGATCGCCTTCAGCGAGGATGGCGTCGCGCGCGCCGGCATGGGCATTGACGCCGCCGATTACGATCGCACCGGCTATCCCGGTATTCTCATCACCAATTTCTCGAATCAAATGCTCGCGCTCTATCACAACGAAAAGAACGGCCTGTTCGTCGACGAAGCGCCGCAATCCGAGATCGGCCGCGCCAGTTTGCTCACCCTCGGCTTCGGCTGCTTTTTCTTCGACTATGATCTCGACGGCTGGCCCGATATTTTCATCAACAACGGCCATATCGAAGACAGCATCGAGCGTGTTCAGCAGCAAGTCCATTTCGCCGAGCCGCCGCATCTCTTCCGCAACCAGGGCGGCGGGAAGTTTGATGAAGTCACCGCGAAAATGGGCGCCGCTTTCGATAAGCCGCGAGTAGCTCGCGGCGCCGCTTACGGAGATATCAACAATGACGGCGCCCTCGATCTGCTCATGACAACCAACGGCGGCCCTGCATTGCTTTTCCGCAATACCGGCGCCACCAATCACAGCCTGCGCGTGAAGTTGATCGGAACCAAATCGAATTGCGATGGAATTGGCGCGGTCGTGCGAATCCTCGCCGGAAGCGATTCCGAATCGCAAATGTTGCGCAGCGGTTCGAGCTATTTATCCTCCAGCGAGCTCGTGCTCACGTTTGGCCTGGGCTCGCATCCTCAGGCCGATTCCATTGAAATTAAATGGCCCAGCGGCCAGGTGGACAAGCTCGCGAAAATTGCTGCCGGCCAAATCATCACCGTGAAAGAAGGCTATGGCCTCACCGCTTCCCTTCCCTTAAACAAGCACGCGTCTCCCTAAAGGCCGCGTATAATGCTTCCTCGATAATGAGATTGATGAGAATGAATGCGAACTTTCCGCGGCGAATTGTCTTCGTCATCGCATTGGCCGCGCTGGCCTGGGTCTCGATCTCTCCCGCATTCACCGGCCAATCCACCTCGTCCCAGCACCCGAAATCAGCAGCACCGCCGCCGGCCGCTCCCTCGAAATTGCAACAAGCCTTTCGCCTGAATAGTCTCGGCGTCGCCGCGCTCAACCAGCAGCAAATGGAAAAAGCCCTGAAGTATTTCGAGCAGGCCGCCGCGCTCGATCCGCGCTTGTTCGCGGCCCGGGTGAATCAAGGCATCGCGCTTCTCAACCTCCAGCGATATGAA
>JBGPTK010000142.1:0-9862 GCA_041490605.1 Terriglobia bacterium
AAAAGTTCCGCGCAAACGGCGGAAGAACGCGCGGAAAGCAGACGGGCATCTGCTTCTCCAGTCTTCCGCCACACTTTTCTAAAATCCAATCCAAGGAAAACAATCATGGCAAAGAAAACAAGAGTCCTCGATTTCTCAAAAATCGAAGGTTTGAAAACGCACGTGCCCGCACCCGAGCCCGCCGAAGAATCCGCGGACGAGCCGAAGGGCGAGCAGGACGAAATTGAAAAGGAAGTTGTGCGGCAAGCTTCCAAAAGACTCGGAACACCGCAACTCCAGTCTCATCGCGCGCGCAATGGAGCTTCAAATTGAACGGGGAATTTCGCGCGGTAGAATTGTCTCTTCGCTGCAAAATCTGCGGAACATCCGGAATCCGGACGCTGAATGTCCCGCGCGGTATGTCTCTGCCCGAGTCAGTTTCCTTTTCGTGCGCAGAATGTGCGGGGGTTTTGAATTCGACGGGCAGGACTCGGGGAAAGAAAGCTGTTCTTGCGAAGGCCGAAGAGTCAGACGAAACCGTGGAACAAGCAGAAGACACGGGAGAGGAAACCAGATGTCAAATTTGAACGGACTGCCGAGGCTACTCTCGAATATTCCAAAAGGCTCTTGGGTTGCTCTATCTCACGATGCATCGCATGTTGTGTCTTACGATGTAGAACTTAAAGCCGCTCTACGAAAAGCCAGAGAGAGCGGAGAAGATGATCCTGTCGTAGTTCGGGCAGGAACTTTTTTCAGTGCCGATACACACGTTCAATTACACGGAATGTCCTGTTGAACCCTGCCCCGCGTTCCCTGGCGGCATCATTGCTAAGCGCCCACTCTTGAGGGTTGCTCTCATAAACGGAGACTCCCATCTATCATGCTTTGCGTTGGTAGACTCTGGATGTGACTACACGCTTTTCCCCCTATCGTTCATGTCCGAGATTAACATCACCCTTTCCGCCGCGTTGCCGAGTCTTGGGTCTGGAATCGGCGGTCAACCAAAAATGTTTTTTCACGACATCGTGATTGAGATAGAGGGGTTGATTAAGGCATCGGTTTACGCAGGTTTTACAGATGCTCTCGATGAAATGGGGATAGGGACTCTCGGTCAAAACGGTTTCTTCGACCGCCTGCAACACGTCCGCTTTAATCTCCTTCAGGGGGAGTTTGAAATCGAGATTTGAACATTCCGCTCTCTCCATAAAAGCACGGCTAGACTTCAAATCGGCAGGCTCTCAAGGCGAGTGTAATCGGATTCGGCGAACTACGTTTTTCCAATTCACCGTACCCTCTTGGGAGTGAACCCGCAGAATTCGAAAGGCTCTCTTGTTAAAACTTCAACAACACGTAAGAGCTTGGCCTGCTTCTCCCCCTCTTCGGATTCCAGTTGATTAAACCAATTGTTGTTGACAGAGAGACGAAGACGCGGCAATGGATGCGGCAACAGTGGCTTATCGGTCTCGTTGCGAGAAATTCGAAAATAGCAAGATGTTTTCCGCAGACTCGTGTTCATCGATTCAGCGATTGCTCCAACTATCTTCTCGGGGGCCAGTTTTGAGTCAATCGGCTCACACTCAGGCACGTCATCATTCATGGCTCCGCCGCCACTAAAAAGTTCGGTTTTCAGAATTGACTTGATGTCAGCAAGGAGTTTGTCGCCGTTCTTCAAGACGGGCGCATATGCATCAAGGGATAAAGTTAGGTCAAGCCCCTTCTGGAGGTCATCATCGAGGGCGGAAAAAAGCCATGCTGAGACACTAGCGGGATTGCTTCGCCCTTCGGCTTGAATTCGCGCGACGATTTCGTTGGCAATCTTGTGAATCTGAACATCGTCCATGTCTGGTTTCCTACCTAGAGCGAGAATATCACATTACAATATCACATTACGTTGTACTCGCAAGCCACCAGTATCAGATTGTAAATTGCAGCATCCCGCGATATAATGTGGACGGAGTGCAAGATAGGCTGCGAGACCTTCTCCAGTTTTCTGGTGCCTCGGAAAACCTCTCGACAAACTACGGGTTTCCGTTTTCAGGTGGGAGATAAGGGTATCCCGCCAATTGAGAGAACGCGGATTCAGTACCCGTCCCGCAAAGACACTTCGACTTAACGATTTGTCTGCAAATCGCTACGCTAGACACAGCGCGCGCCTCTCGATTCTGCGGGACGTGCGTTCATGCCCGAAGATTTTTCTTCCTCCATCGCGTTAGAGCCTTGCTTTGATCCAGCCGTTCCGTCGCCATTTCCACAACTGGAAAATAGTCCCGTCCATTCGGGGCAGCTTGACACCAGTGCTATCGTTCCAGCAGCACCGTTGACCGCTGTAGGCATGGAGAAATCAGACATGCCTAGGAGACGGTATCAACGTGGAATGGTTCTAAGCAGAGGAAAGAAACGGAAGGTCTGGATTGGAGTTTTCAGAGAAGACCGCGTGAACGCAGACGGAAACCTTCATCGCGTGAGACGTAAGCTGGTTCTCGGACGGGTCAAGCACATGACCAAACTTGAAGCCATCCAAGCATTACAGCCTTATCTCGACGCGGTGAACCTTGTTGCAATTCCCAAGCCCAAAGCGGGCAAGACGCTCCGAACATTTGTGCAGGAATGGGAAGGCAGTGTCGCTCCAACGCTCAAACCCTCGACGGTGCGAGCCGCGAAGAGCCACTTGAAAACTCATATCCTGCCCGCAATGGGCGATGCTCCCTTAACGGCAGTCACTACGCGGAATGTGCAGGCGTTCGTTTCTTCGATGTCCGCAAGCGGACTGAGCAGGAAGTCTTGCGAAAATGTTTTGCAGACTCTCTCCAGTCTGGTGAAGACGGCGAAGGCATGGCGCTACATTCTCGAAGTGTTCGACCGTTCGGCGTTGTCACTGCCACGCGCACAGGAAAAAACGGAAGAAAGGTTTTTCACAGCCGAGCAGGTGAAGCGAATCATCACGGCCAGTGAAGAGCCCTACTCTACCTTGTGGGCGGTGTTGGCATTGACTGGATGTCGGGCTGGAGAAATTCTGGCACTCAGGCGAAGTGACCTGGATTTTGAAAAGCGGCTTATCCGCATCCGTCGCACGCTCGACGGCGCAACGCGGCTGACACATGCGCCAAAGTCCAAATCTTCATCCGCCGATCTTCCTATGCCAGAAGCCTTAGAGAAGCGTCTGAAAAAATTCCTTGCCGAAAACTGGCAGGCGAATGAGACAGACCTGCTTTTCTCTAACAGCAAGGGCAAGCCGATGCAGCGTGACAAGGCAACTTACAAGTTGCAAGACACTCTGCGCGACTTAGGAATCGAGAAAGCCGCGTTTCACGCATTCAGGCACATGGCAGCCTCGGAATTGCTGGAGAGCGGTGCAGCGCCGTCCGTAGTTCAACGGCAGATGCGTCACAGTGACGCGCGGATCACGCTACAGAGCTATGGTCACATCATCGGAGATGCACAGCGACAGGCGATGACTTCTCTGGCAAACCGGGTGTTGTGAACTTGAATTGGTGCCAACCCGCTGAATTGGTGCCAAGTTCTTCGCAAGCTCTTGAAACAAAATGAAGTTGGCGGAAGCGTGTGGGAGTCGAACCCACCATCCGGCTCGCGAAGAGCCGGATCAATGGCTTTGAAGGCCACGAAGACCACCGGGCCCCTTTCGCCTCCGTGAAGGAGTATAGCGGAAAATTTGGGGGAAATAATGCGGATCGAATTCAGGCGCACCAGAGCGGATATGGAGCGGGATTAGAGGCGCAGGGATGAAGGCGCGGGTTCGGGACGATTGGCGTTTGTTCGGGATTTCCCGGCGCCCCGATTAAGACCTATCGGAGCGCCTCGAAATGACCGCGGTTGAGGGATGGTGGCGGCGGGCGGGCCGTCGACCTTTTAGAATTGCGCAATGTGCAGGGACGGATGGCCGGTCAGGAATTCTGGCGGGAAGGATTGGATACTTTTTGGCGGGCGATTTCCACCAACTTGGGGTTGGTGCACACTTCGTAGTAAGCGCGCGTGCCGGCGGCACCGACTGTTCCGCCGGGCTCGAGGCGGCGCACGATGCCGCGACGCAGGACGAGCGGTTCGAGCGTTTCGCCGATGGGAACTTCGCCGAAGAAAAGTTGAGCGCGCTCCTTTCCCCAGGGGAATGGGAATATTCCTTCGAGCGGGGAGAGCGAAATTTCGGCGGCGAGTTTTGCGAAACCTTCCTCGTTAAGCGCGATTCCATTCAAATTGTAGCGGAGGAGAAGTTCATCGCCTTCTTCTTCCGGCGTGCCTTCGACAACGGTTTCGAGCAGGAAAACATTGAAGGGCGATGAATTATTTCCGAGCAGGCGCCGGGCTACCTTCGAACAGCTGGAAAGGCGATCGGAATTGTTGATGGCGCGGGAAATCAGGATGCGCGAATCGCCGTCCATCCAGGTGGAGGGCGGAGAATTTTGGAACGCGACGCCGAGGCCAAGCTCGAGGCGCGGGAGATCGCTCGATTCGGCGCCGTTGTTATAGGCATTCGCGACGGCCAGGATTTCGCGCGAGAGCACGCAGGCTTTGGCGACGGCTCGCTGGCTGGCGCGAGTGGATTCGGTCTCGTAAATCGCCAGGATGATGGCGTCGCCTTCGAGAAAAACTTTTGCGGCGCCGTAGCGGTCGAGGATTCGCTTGACCGGCTCATACAGATTCAGGCTGAAATGAGACGCGGGATTGAGGCCGCGGGATTGCAGAAGTTTGGTGATGCTGGTGGAGCCGCGAACGTCCGCTTTGATGATGGCGTGGGAGACGACGGGATCATCGGTGGGCCGGGCTTCCTCGGCGAGCAGGAGTTCGTAGAGGCTGCGGTTCGCGCGCGATAATTCGCGGGAACGCTCGGAGCGCACCAGGTTGATGCGTTCCATCCAGGCGGTGACGTGCTGGCAATTGCGGCGGTCGCGGCGCAGGCGCATCAAGTCTTCGGCAAATCGCAGCGCTACCACTCGGATTTCCTCGCGCGGGCAGCGGCGAATCGCGCGGGACGCTTCCTCGATGCGTTTCGGCGCAAAAGTTCGCGCGGGAAATTGCTGGAGGATTTGTTCCACGCGCTTGGCTTCTTCGCGGTTGACCAGCGCTTTTTTCAATTGCTGCAAATGGACCGGCGGGCAAAAATCCCGGTAGAGATTTCGCACTTCGTAGCTGGCGAGCATGTTGAGCAGCAGGTCGCGCTGCTCCAGGCGGCTGACCCATTCGTCGAGCAAGCGGTCGCGCCCGTTCGAGGGAGAATCGGCATCGACCGGCGCCTTTGAATCGAGCAGGCGGCGGGCGTTTTCGGGCTCGTTGAGAAAATCTCCCAGACGGCTTTTGTGCTGTTCGGCGTGGAATTCGACGCGGTCTTTCGCGGCAGCGAGCTGGGGAGCGAGTTCCTCGATTTGCCGCTGCAATTCCGCCTGGCGCTTGCGCAGAGAGGAATCTTCCTTCTGCATCGCGACGGTATTGCCATCGTTCTTCTTCCAGGGCCAGGCGAAACCTTCGTCCTCTCCGCCGATCTTGCGCAGGAGTCCGGACTGTTCTTCTTCGATGAGAGCAATCTCCGCGCGGGCGTTGCGGGCGCGTTCGAGCAAGTTTTCGTATGTGCCCGAGGATTTGGCCGTCGCGTCGCTGGAATCTTCCGGGGAGACAGACTCCCGGATGAAATCGAGCAGCAAGGTTTCGAAGATTTCGAAGCGGTCCAAGTCATTCGAGAAATTCCCGAGCAAAACGTAGTGCTCGAGAAAAACATGATCGTCGGAGCCGCCCTCGACGAACAGCAGCCGATTCAGAAGAAGGTCGTAGAGCTGGGCGTGGTCGTCGCCGAAGAGCGCCCGGCGTGAGTTCGAGATGGCGCTCTCTTCGATTTCGCGCAAGAGCTGAACCAGCGACTGCCCCACTTCGCGGTAGACATTCTTGCGATTGGCCTGGAGCTCGGCAATCCGGGCGCGCATGATGTGCGCCTGCTCGCTGTGCTCGAAAAGCGAACCGCGGCTGCGGATGTAATCCTTGCACTCGACGATGAGGCTCGAAAATTGATTGCCGATTTCGGCGGTCAGATATTTCAGGAGCCCGAGCCGCAGGAGCAAATCCTGCTCGATATTTTTGCCGTATTTCGCGCCGGTGAGCGATCCCTGGAGCAATTCCGTGATCATCTTGCGGAATTTGCCGGTTTCCGGCGACTTTTTCGAATCCTGAGCGGCGCCGAAGAGCATGGCCAAGTTCGCGGTTTGCCGGACCAGGTCCAGCAGGTATTTCCGGCAGAACTCGGAGAAGCGAGGGCTTAAGAAGACGTCGTAATGGATATTGTCGGTGCCGACGGCAAGCGAATCAATGCGGATTTCGACGGTATACGGCTTGAGTTTCAAACGAGCCGGCGCGAACGGGAGCGTGGTCGGAAGATCCATTGGCGATACGTAGTATTCCCCATTCCACTGTAGCAGAATGATCAGGCGAGAGAAGGATGAGCACCGTACCCGTCAATACCTCGAACGCACCGGAAGCGCCCCATGGGCCTTGCCTCTATTTTGGGCCGCGCGGGGAGAGATGTGATCGCCCGGCGCGCGAGAATGGATATTGCGCGAGACATGATCCAGAGGGCGCGCCAATCGCGGCAGGAATTCCGGCCAAGCGATTCTGGGCTGCGGTAGGCGTGGGGGCGGTTTTGTGGCCGCTAGTGGTGGATGCGATTCGGATGATCTTGCGGTGGCTGCGGTAGGAGCTTTTCCGCAGCCAGCTAGAGCGAAAGTTCGATTTCCGTGGGCTGGGAATAGTCCACGCCGGAAACTTCAAAGCCGAAAAGATTGCGGAAGCCTCGCTTGAATGCGGCGAAATCGGAAAGTTCGTGGAGATTTTCCGTGGTGACGCGAGGCCAGAGGCCGGCTACTTCGGACTGAACATCGGGAAGCATTTCGAGATTGTCGATACGGATTCGGCCCTCGTGGTCGAAAACAGGCGTCTTTCCGGCGGCGAGCGAATCTCGAAAGAGGCGAGCCATTTGTTCGATGGCGCCTTCGTCTGTGCCTTTCTTCTTCATCACGCGAAATAAAAGGCTTATATACAGCGGGACGACGGGAATCGCGGCCGATGCCTGCGTGACGACTGCCTTATTTACGGAAACCCAGGCGTGGCCACCCAGGCGCTGCTGCAACATGTGATCGAGCGCGTGGCCTTTTTCTTCCAGGTCTTTTTTTGCGCAGCCGATGGTTCCATCGCGATAAACCGGCCAAGTTAGTTCGGGGCCGATATAGGAATAGGCCAGAGTGCGGAAGCCGGGCGCGAGCAGATTTTCCTGGAGCATGGCTTCGATCCAGAAGCGCCAGTCTTCACCACCCATTACCGCCACTGTGTCGGCAATTTCCTTTTCGTCCGCCGGCTGAATCGTGATTTCGGTTACTTTCTCGGAATCGAGTTCAATTGTTTTATTTGTGTAGGGGGCGCCGATGGGCTTCAGAGCCGATTGATGCGATTCTCCGGTGCGCGGATGGGCACGCTTGGGGGAAGCAAGACTATAAACGAGCAGGTCGATGGGGGCCATCTGTTTGCGGATGATTTCGGCGGCGCTGCGTTTCAGCTCGTCGGAGAAAGCGTCGCCATTGAGGCTGGCGGCGAAGAGGCCGCTCTTTTCCGCTTCGCGGTGAAATGCCACGGAATTGTAGTAGCCGGCGGAGGCCGTTTTGCCGCGATCGGGCGGGCGCTCGAAGAAAACTCCTAGAGTGCGCGCCTGGAATCCCCATGCCGCAGCGACGCGGGAGGCGAGGCCGTAGCCGGTGGAAGCGCCGATGACCAGGACATTGCGTGGGCCTTCAGTGTTGGCCGGAATGCCGCTTTTGACAACTTCGATTTGGCGCTCGACGTTGCGGCGACAGCCTTCGGGATGAGAGTTGACGCAGATGAAGCCTCGCGACTTCATTTGGATGGTTTCAGGAGCCATATTTTGAGATGCGCCCTTTCCTTTTTATTTTACGTTAATTATTGCTCGCCTATTGACGGACACCGCGCAGCGCACCAGACGGGTCGTAGACGCTGATGCCACGGCTCGCGTCGTCGATGTGTTCCAAGCGAATGCGGACGACCGGCCAATCGGTGCGCAGAGTCAATTTATCCGGCCATTCCACGATGACCACCGCGGGCTCGGACAAAATATCCTCGAGGCCGAGCGTTTCCAGATCGTGAAAATCGGTGACGCGATACAAGTCCACGTGATACACCCGCGTGTGATTCCGGAACGAATGGACCAGCGTGAATGTGGGGCTGGTGACATCTTCTTCGCGGGCAGCGCCCAAGCCGCTGACGATTCCTTTGGCCAGAGTAGTTTTTCCCGCGCCTAAATCGCCGGAAAGCAAAAGCAAAACTGGCGGCGTAATTTGCGCGGCCAGTTCCCTGCCCTTGGCAATCGTTTCCTCGGCGGAATGCGAAATGATTTCCCGGGCGCCCACCTCTCCGCTACTCATGTTCGATTTCAGCCATCACCTGAGCGTAGGCTTGCGGAAGCGCATGGATCAAATCGGACGCGATGAGCGAGGGTTCGCCCTTTTCCAGAGCCGCCAAATCGCCCGCCAGGCCGTGGAGATAAACGCCGAAGCGCAGCGCTGTCTCCCAATGCGCCGGGCCGAACTGCGCTGCCAATCCTGCAAGCATTCCAGTGAGAACGTCGCCCGTTCCGGCTGTGGCCATGCCGGGATTTCCGGTGGAGTTGATCCAGACGCGGCCATTGGGCGATGTGACGATGGTGCCAGCACCCTTGAGAACAACATAGGCGTTCCAATCCGAGGCGGCTTGTTTGGCGATTTCGAGGCGACGGGACTGCACCTCCTCGATTGAGCAGTTGAGCAAGCGAGCCATTTCGCCCGGATGAGGAGTGATGGTGCAGCTCTCCGATTGCCGGCGCGAGAGTTCGCGCTCGCAGCCGGCGAAGGCATTCAAGGCATCGGCATCCAGAATCACGGGGAGCAGACAAGTGCTCGCCGCGCGGTGAATAAAATTTCGAGTGTCTTCGTGTGTCGAAAGGCCTGGCCCCATGGCCAGCACATTCTTGCCGTCCAGCAAACGAGCGAAGCGTTCCCCTTCGAATGCCCGCAAGGAAACCGATCCGGCGTCCGTGGCTTTCAGCGGGGCGGACATTAATTCGTGAACGGAAGTCGAGACGGACCATAGCTCGGTTCCGGCCGTCGCAACCGTGACCAGGCCAGCTCCGGCGCGCAACGCGGCCCAGCCGGCCAGAACGGCTGCGCCCGTTTTTCCGCGCGAGCCGGCAACGATCAGGGCGTGGCCGTAGTTTCCTTTGTGGCTGTTGAGCTTTCGCCGCAAGGGCAGACTTTTGAACTCGCCGGGTTCAAGCCAGCGCAACCCTTCGCCGCCGGCTTCTTCGACCAGGCTGGGCGGGCTGCCGAGGGACCGGACAATTAATTTGCCGACAAGATCCGAAGCGGGCGGCGAGATCATGCCGACTTTTGGCGCGGTGAAGGTAATGGTGTAATCCGCGGAGATCGCGGGACCGGGAACTTCGTTCGAATCGGCGGAGAGGCCAGAGGGAATATCCACGGCCACGACGAGTGCCGGCTTGGCTTCATTCACATCGGTGATGACCAGGGCCAGGAGGCCTTCGACCGCACCGCGAAGGCCGGTTCCGAGGAGCGCGTCGATGACGATGTCCGCGCCTTCGAGGATTTTCCTGCTCGATTCCCAGTCCTCCGTGTTGCGGACGGAGCGAAGGCTTCCGCGGGAATCCTGCCAGCGGGCCATGTTGGTTTTTGCGTCGCCTTGCACCGATTCGAAAGCTTCGAAGAGAATCACGGAAGGCTGCGCGTTCAAGTCGCGGAGCTTGCGGGCGACGACGAAGCCGTCTCCGCCATTATTGCCCTTGCCGCAAAGGACGACGATCTTGCGGCGCGCGACGTCCGGGAATTTT
>JBGPTK010000143.1:0-9822 GCA_041490605.1 Terriglobia bacterium
CCCAAGGACTTCGCCGAACTGAAACACGGCGCCCGCCACGCTCTCCGCAACATGCGCCGCCGCCCTGCGCTGATCACCGCCTTCTGGAAGCAGGCTTCCCTATGGCCCGAATGACCCTATATTATGCGGAGGTCAGTAAGATGCCTTGCATCAACTTGTTAAATCCTCTTGCGGGTAGCCTATTGCTGTTTCTCATGAGAGTATTTAAAAAACAAAATGACAGAGTAAGAAATGAAGATAGAGGGAAAGCCAAAACACTACCCGCATACCCGCATTTCTGTCCAAGCTCTTCTGTTCAAGTGGGTTCTCTTGCGGGTAGTCTCGTCTGCACTAGATTTAGGGTACCCCCTGCAATCCAGTGTATTTTCCCATCCGGCACGAATTGGCGGCCCAGGCGGCCAGCGTTCAGTAACATCCCTCTGCCGATTGCTGATTCAGAATCTAGCCCTTCATTCTTGAAATTGCTGCGCCTCGGTTTCGCGCTTCGACAAAGTTGGTCCCGTCGCCTCACTGAGCGGGAGCGACGACCATTGGTTCACTCGACACTTGTTCGTTTCCAGTCCGAGCTTCCACATTCGAAATTATAAATTCTTTCCGAGTGAACGACACTGACTTAAATCCGCCCACCTTGTGTAGGAAGAAGACTCTGCCTTCCAGGTATTTCCGTCGCTTTGCTCTATCTTTTGCAAGCTGCTTCTCTGCTGGTGTCTTTCCTGGCCACGACGGCTTGTAACCGGAGGGGTCAAATCTTGGGTCGCCGCACTCGGCGAAACAAGAATAGTCATCGGACTTCTTGACGTAAACCAGCTTGGGTTCGACCTTTTCCCGCACCAGGGCATTCGTCAGACCCTTGCGGCTCTTGCTTGAACCGACAGTGCGACCGACATATTCCCAGTTGTCGCTCTTGTATACGCTTCCCTTGCGCTTTTCGGTCTCGCCAACAAATGTTTCAAATCCGCAGGGAATCGCCGCATAAATGTCAAACCACAAGAAAGGTATGACCTTTCGCCATAACGCCAAGACTCGTGTTGCCACGCTTTCCACGGGAACGTCTCTCCCGCTTTTCGTGATCATCCGTTTGTCGTTGTGATACTCCATCCTAAAAACATTGTTGTTGATGATGCTGGTCATGAACTTTTTCCGGTTCTGCTTCGTGATTGAGAAAGAGTTGTCGCGAGAAGCGACCCCATATACGGCACTGCCGCCGCTGATGATGCCAGCTAAGGGTCGCTTGTACCAGATCAGGAAGTGCACTTGCTGACCGATGGCACCGTGGTTTTCGACGTAGTCGCGGTCCCGGAAGGCCTGATAGCGGGGATCACTACGCGAGCAAAACTCAAGCACGATGTCGGGAAAGATCGGCTCTGCGGAAGCTCCCGCCTTCGCTTTTACCTGCGCTACTTCGTACTCGACATCCCGCTGTTTCTTCTCATCCTTGGTTTTCAAGATTTTCTCAGTCATGATCTGGGGGATGTAGCGGAAGATGAGCGCATACCGGGGGCCGCACGCGACCGGACACTGAGGCATCGAAATTTGCATCCGATCTTGGCCTTCCGGGAAAAGCGTTAGCAGTGATCCGTCCGCAAGTTTCATGTTCGCAAACGGCTCGTTGTTGTGCCGATGCGAAAGCACGAAGTCCCGTTCCGCGCCGACCGAGAGGATGCAAATGTGGCCCGGAGCTGCATCTGACCGGGGACCGATAACCGAGTTGTGGCCAAAATTCTTATTTATTTGGACGCTGTTGAAGTAGCAGTTGTACTTCTCTTCGATCCTCTGCTTCAGGGTCACTAGGAAGTCGGGAATCTTGTCGCTTGACTTGAGACTGACACGGTAGGAGTTCAAGGCTCTTCCTACGTAGGCCTGGCGGGGACCGTACTGGATTGTGGCGCGCGTCGGTCGGCGGTCCCCCTTCTCTGTCTCAAGCACGAAGCCACGCATCCCCCAAGACAAGAGAAAAGTTCGGCGGCTTCAGGCCGTGTCAGGAACTCGGAAACGTATTCGTACCGAGGTTCAGGCCCCTCTCTCATGCCGCTTGCACCTTGTTGAGGATGTCTTCGATGTGCAAGCAGAGGCTACGATAGAAGGTATCCGCGTCCTGGGGGGTGAGGTGCGAGGCGAGGCTGGCGATGAACTTTCTTGCAGCGCCAAGTGCATCCCCCGCCGTGTATTCGGCAGACGGGATTACGGACGTGGTACCGTCGCTGTTCTTTCGCATCATGATGGGTTCCCGAGACGCCTCGGCGGACGGCTTCGATTCGCGATTCGCCGATCCATCGTGGGTTTTGCTGGCCGGATTCTTGCCAGGAGGAATGAGCGAACGGATGTAGGACGCCGAAAAGTGCATGACGCCGTCGCAATATTCCTCGAAGCCATGCACACCACAGATGAGTTTGCCCGGGTCTTTCCTTATGTCCCAAAAATCCTGACGGACCTGAACGATTTCATCAATGTGGCCTGTGACGAACTGACGGACAGCCCCAACCGCTTTGTTGGCAAGCGCCTGCGCTCGTGCCTCACGGTCGGCGTGAGAACCGCTTATTTTCAGCGGTTCCGCTTTCACGATGGCGGTGCTCATCGTCCCACCGCCATCTTGTCGAGGTACTTCTCAATTGCTAACTGCCGGATGATCCACTTGCGAGCGACGAAGGACGCTTCTAACTGACCGGATCGGATGAGGTCGTACAGTTTGGGACGCGAAACCCGGAGTATCGCGCAGGCTTCGGAGGTTGTTACGGTGGACAGGTTTCCCGCCATGTTTTGCTCCATCTCTCAGTCATGGCAGTTTGCCTGCTCTCCATCAGGTGACTTCCATTGACTTCTTTTGCTTCCATATAATACGAATGGTTTTCAATTTGCTCCGCGACTATTTTGAGGTTCCCCGCTCTGGCCCGCGAAAAGGCTGCGGCGAGTAAGCAGTCCATGCGAAATTCAGCATGTCACGCCACGACTTTCAACGTAGCTTTTGCGGAGAGCACCTTGTCAGCGGCATTGATTTGCTCCCGTGTCTTGGGGTCGCTGCGCTTTGCAGCCTTGAGATATCGCTGCGTTGTCGCGAGGCTGGAATGGCCGAGGAAATCGCGCAGCGTCTCGACATCCATTCCAGCCCGACTGCGATTCGTCGCCCATGTTTTCCGCAACGTGTGGATAATCCACTTTTTGCACACGGGATGGTGCTTGCAGGACAGCCCTTCCTTGCAGGCCGGATGCTTGCAGGGGTGCTTCCCTTTGGTCTTGGCAATGCAGTGCGCGCAATTCAGACCCGCCCGCAAAGCCACGCGCTTGATTATTCGCAGCAAGTGAACGTCCGGCCCGCCGTTCCGGTTCCCAAATACCAATACATCGTCGGGATGGCGTCTGCGTCGGTCCCGCAGGCGCTCCACGAGCGCGTCCGAGATTGGCACGATGCGCTTTTCTTTATCCTTCACTCGCCAGCCATACTTCTGTTCCTTCGAGTAGATGCTCACTTCCTTCTGGTCGAAGTCGATGTCGTGCCATTCGGTATGTGCCCCTTCTCCGTTGCGGAAGTTCACCCCGAAGAAAAACTCCAACACGTCCCTCTCCTCGACATCGGCTGCGGCGAGCAGTGTGTGGAACTCGGAGTCGGAATAGACCGAGACTTCCTTCTCCTCGAATGTCGGCCAGTCGTCTTCTTTCAGGTCATGGCCAACCTTGTACTCGTTCAAGAAAGAGATGGTGGCAAGGAAGTGGTTGCACACGGTGCGGTCGCTGATTGGGAAGCTGTAGCGGTCTTTCGATTCGCGGAGGAAGGGCTTGAACCGGAGCACAACTTTCTTGTCGATGTCCCGAATGTATTCGACGCCCTTCGCCTTGCAGTATTGCAGGAACAGGCCGGTCGAATCACGATAGCAGCGGCACGTATCCTCGCGCCATTTCTTTTCATATGCCTTTCCGGTAGTCAGATATTCCGTTATGGCCTCCACAATCTTAGTTCCGGACTCATACCCCTTGCCGCCCTCTTCCGGCAGCGCAACTCCGTTTTGCTGCGCGTACAGCCGGACTCGGCGGTCTTTCAAAATCACCAGAGCCTCGTCAAGCGTGGACGCGGTGTCTAGTTTTCGCTTACCGTTGAGCGAGTAGCGGACGCCAAACTGGAATGCATCGGCACGGGGTTTCGGACTCCCGTTCTTGGCAGTCTCGCAGAGCACCCAAGGAAATCCTTTGATGCGGAGTCGCTGGTACAACTTTGCTTTGGGCTGTGCCATGTCTTGATCCTCACCGAATAATACTCAGCGTTCTTGAAACTCAGCCGAGCTATCTGAGGGAAGTGGCAACAGTGCTGGCAACAGTTGTGTGGTTTTAGCGATTTATCGGGGCTTTTGCTAGATTGGCTGGGAGGCCTGGACTCGAACCAGGATAGTCAGCTCCAGAGGCTGATGTCCTACCGATTGAACGACCTCCCAGCCGGAGGGAGACAACAAAAAAGAGCCACAGGCGCGACCCGTTATCTACTTTAATCAGGAAGGTGCGATTCGTCAACTGCGGGTGACAGTTCAAACCGAACTCAAGAGCAAGGGATTACCGCAGAGGCGCGGAGCGACGCAGAGACGGATTGGAGATCAACCGCGAGCGGCACGAGGTTCGGCGGGCACCAGGCGCTTATCGCGGATGTAATAATCGGAACCGCGCCAGGTGATCCGCTTCTTGAAGAAGCTGGTGACCCAAACGACGAACGCGAAAGCATCCCGCAGAGGAACCATCCACATTTTGCGGCGCAGGAGTTGGTCTTGCACGCCCCAGACGCCCACGGTCCAAGCCATTGTCCCGCGCAAGACGACGTAAGCAGCGAGATACGCCGCGGAAATCCACGCCGTCGGAGCTACGGCGGCAGCGAGCAATGCCCAGGCCAGCCCATGGGTGAAGAGCAGCCCGAAATGTCCCCAGGGCGCGGCATGACGCAAAGTCAGCGTCCAGCGGACCTGGTGAGCAAAACTCTCGCGGAATTCCTGGGCGGGGAAGACGGTGTAAACGGGATAGGTGGTGAGCTCCACGCGATAGCCGAGCGCGGCGATGCGATGTCCCAATTCGTAGTCGTCCGTAAAATGATCCACCAGGGCTTCGAAGCCGCCAATTTCGGCCAGATGCCGCCGCGTGGTGGCCATGGTGGCGCCGAGCGTGAAATCCACACCGCCCAGCGCCCAGGAGGCCAGCACGCCGGCGTCGAAATCCGAAGTGTTGCCAAGCGCTTCCATCTGCGATGGCAGGGAACCGTCGGTAAGCCCGCGATAGAGGCAAGTGACCGCGCCGACCTTGGGATCGCGGAAGGGCGAGGCGACCGCGCGCAGATAGCCGGGGCCGACGCGAATATCGCTGTCGCTGATCACCAGGATGTCGTACTGCGCCTCCTGGACCAACCGGACCATCTTGTTGACTTTATTGCTGGTGCCCAGGCGCACAGCGCCGACGAGCAAGCGAATTTTGCGATCCGGAAAATCGTGAATTACTTTCTCGATGATGGGTATGACGGGATCGTTTTCGTCGGGAACATTGAAGAGGATTTCGAACTCGGGATAATCCTGATTGCAGAAGCTGGCATAATTTTCGTAGGCTTCGCGATCCAGACCCTTCACCGGCTTCAAAATGCTGACGGGCGGCGTGAAATCATCCTGAACGGGCGGACGATTGCGGAAGAAGCGCAACGCGGCCAGGATCGCCAGGAGGTAGTATCCAAACGGTCCGAGCGCGAGCAGGAGCACGAGCCAACGAAGAGCGACGAGTAGCGACATTTTCCGGCTTTCCTAGCCGATCCAGACCAGCGCAACGCCCAGGCAAACCAACAGTACACCGGCCCAACGCTTCGGCGAAACACGTTCGCCGAGAAAAAATTTTGCTCCCAATGCGCCCATGGCGTAGCTCAGCGCGGTGGCGGGCACCACGAAGCTGACATTTTCCCACGAAAGCAGCGCCAATAGCGCGAGAAAAGACACCGTCATGATCGCAAGGCCAACCCACATCCATCCGACGCGGAAGGCGCGAACCAACACGCGAAGCAGATTCCGCGGCGAGAAATCCTTCACTTCGCCGATTTGTTTCATGGCCCGGGAGATGGACAGCTCCCCGGCCGTCCCGCCGAAAACCACGATGGCCATGAAGAATGCTTCGCGCATGGTGATCATCCTCGCTCGGTGGTGCGCGGAGGAGTGCCGCCAACCAGCACAACACCCAGGCAAATCGTCAAAACGCCGGTCCAGCGCACGGAAGTGATCACTTCACCCAGCAGCAGGGCGCCCAACAGCGCAACCACCACGTAGCTGGAGGCGGAAGCGGGCTGCACGTAACTATAATCGGCCCAGGAAAGCACCAGCAAATAGGCGACGAAGAACAGGAGGAGAAAAAAGATCCCCAGCCAGATTAATCCGGAAGAAAACGCTCCCGCAAATAATTGTGCGAAGGCGGACGGTGACCAGCTCGAGATCGCGCCGACGCGCTTCATGCCCTTGCCCAGCAAGACATCACCCAATGGTCCAAAAATGACCATGAGCAATATCAGGACGAAGGTCTTTCCGTGCAGGCCGTGGGATTCGTTCATGCGCTCTAAGATTCACTCGCGACGCCAACTCGCGTGCCCGATTCCATGGGCGGCACGGAGACCATCGGCTTATCCTGAATCCCCTTGCGAGCGACCTTCAATCGTTCCGAGCGCAGACGCATGAAGGAGACGGCCTCGTGATAAAGCCGTTTCCGTTCGTGGCTGTCCCACAGAGCTTCGCGCAGGATGCGCCAAACGACGCGCGGGCGGAAGTAATAGGAGTCGTAAAAGCGGCTCAATCCCTGGACCATGTCTTCGCGAGTGAGCCCGGGATATTCCAGATGCGGAAGCTGATGGCCGCCCTCATCCGTAAGTGCTTCGCCGTGCAGGAAACCTTTCTCGCTGGCCCAGTTGTAAAGTTCGGTGCCCGGATAAGCGTGGGCCATGGAAACCTGGATGGTTTCACAATCGAGTTCCTTGGCGAAATCAATGGTGCGCTGGATGGTTTCCTTGGTTTCGCCGGGGAGGCCGAGAATAAAATCACCGTGAATCCTGATTCCTACTTTCTTGCAGTTCTTGGCGAAGTTGCGGCCCATTTCGAGCGTCTGGCCCTTCTTGATGTTCTTCAGGATCTGCGCGTCACCGGATTCAAAACCGACGATGAACAGGCGAGCGCCGCCATCGGCCATGGCCTTGAGCGTCTCGTAATCGCCGTGGACGCGGGCAGTGCAAGACCACTGGAAGCCGACCGGCTGGAACAATTTGCACAGCTCGATTACGCGATCCTTGCGAATATTAAAGGTGTCGTCGTCGAAGAAAAATTCCTTGGCTTGCGGGAACATCTGATGCGCCTGCCGGAATTCACGGGCCACATTCTCAACGGAGCGAGTGCGCCAGGAATGTCCCGAGAGCGTCTGAGGCCACAGGCAAAACGTGCACAGCGCCGGACAGCCGCGAGTGGTGTAAAAAGAGACGAAAGGGTTCAGCAGGAACGGGACATTATACTTTTCGATGGTCAGGTCACGCTTGTAGATATCCGTGGCGAAGGGCAGCTTGTCCAGCTCTTCCGTTTGCAGCATGGGGCGCGGCGGATTGTGAACCACTTTCCCATTCTTCAAGTAGCTCGCGTTCAAAATCTGCTCGAGCGGCTTTCCCTGGGCGTATTCGACGACGGAAAAATCGAACTCTCCGCGGACCACGAAGTCGAGGTCCTGACTGGCCAGCAGGCTTTCGGCCGGCTTGATTTGCACGTGCGGGCCGACAAAGGCGATCTTGATATCCGGTTTTGCCGCCTTCATCGCCCGGGCCATTCTCAAGTCGCTCTCGAAGCCTACCGTGGAGGTGAAGAGGACCACGAAATCGTAATCTTTGGAGATTTTGACCGTCTCCGCGGGCGTAACTTTGTGGGGAGGCGCGTCCAAAAGGCGGCTGCCTTCCAGCATGCCGGCGGGGTACGTCAGCCAAACCGGGTACCAGTAGGACTCAATTTCGCGAGTGGCCGGCCAGCGGGAACTAGCCCCGCCGTCGAAATTTTCGAAACTAGGCGGATTAAGAAATAAAGTTTTCATTACAGACGGCATCTATATGCACCCCCAGCAAATGGACGGAGCAGCCACACTCCGGCGAACGAGCAGAACTTTAATTGTACTCGATTTCCAATATCAGCCATAGCCTTGCTTTCTCCAACCGGTTCTACTGGAACACTTTGGCGAGCTGGCCGGTGGCTTCCATCACGGCCAATTGCGCCTTCTGCTTGGCGAATTCGGCATCCAGGAACGCCAGCCATTTCTCATTCTCATCGAGCCGGGATTGCTCGAGATCCCGGAGCGTGGCCCGGCCTTCCTCGAATTTGGATTGGGTCAGCCCCGTCGTCTCTTGGGCCAGCTTCAAATCCAGTCTGGCTACTTCCTTGGCGGCGTCCAGCTCCCGGACGCTGCGGACCTTTTGCACCACATCGAGACGCAAATCCCGGCGTTTGGCGCCGACATTGATTTCCGCGGTGGCAAGCTGGCTGCGCGCCAGCGCCACATTGGCGGAAGTCCTGGCCGCAAAAATGGGAATCCTGATCTGCACTCCCAGATTCAGGTTGTTGCGTTGGAAGTGATTGTAAAACAAATCGTAATTATTGATCTTGCTGAGCACGCTGTACTGCCCCACCAGATCAACCGTCGGCCAATAGCCGCCGTGCTCGCCCTGCAGGATATGCTGGCGCGCACTGCGCTCGTTTTCGGCTTCCTTGACGCTCAGGCTGTACGCCAGCGCCAGATCGATGAGCTGGCCTTCCGGCTCGGCCGCTCCCTCAGGCAACTCCTCGGCGGAGACGTCCACGCGCTGGCCAGAGGGCAGGCCGGCCAAGTCGCGAAGCTGCTCGCTCAAAATCTCATCACGGCCCTCGAGCTGGATCACGCGTTGTTCGATCCTGGCCAGATTCAGTTCGCCCCGCGTCAATTCCATCGGCAGCTCGACTCCGCTCTCTGTCCGTTGGCGGGTAACTTCCAGGATTTTCTGCGCGCTGGCGCGCTCGGTGCGAAGCAATTCGAGCGAGTGGCGCACCTTGGCGAGCTCGAGATAGGAAGTCGCGGTGCGGACAATCACGGCATTCCGCGTGTTTTCCATCTCGAGGCGCTGGTTCTCCGCCCGATCTTCCGCGGCGCGAAGCTGTCCCCGCAAAGGCGGATTGAAAATGGATTGCGTATAGGACATTTCGAAAACGGATGGCGGCGCCCCTCCCGGCGTTTGCGGGAAGCCGTTGGTATAAGCAGCGCCGGAGCCAGTGTAGAGATTGGGAAGGAACTCTGCGCGGTTGACCCTGGCGGTATCGAGCGCCACGGCATACTGGGCCTTGGCCATAGCGAGCTCGCGGCTATTCTGCAACGCGAGGTTCACCGCTTTCTTCAGGGTGAGGCTCTCCGGCTCCTGGGCAGGAAGCGAACGGCTCAGGCACAATAAAAGACACAGCGCACTGACGAAAACGATCCATCGAGTTTTATTCATATCGAAGCGATTCCGTGGGATGAAGTTTTGCCGCCCGATTCGCGGGCAGGTATCCGAAAAGCAAGCCCGTGCCAGAAGATACAACGAACGCCAGCAGGACGGACAGCCAAGAAATGGGGATGGTGATCTTTTCATGCACTTGGGCAAGGCTGAGCGCGCCTTCCACCAGGAACGGAATGGCGACCGCGATCAGGATTCCCGCCACGGCGCCCGATCCGCTGATCAGAAAAGCCTCGATCAAGAATTGATAAAGAATCTCTTTGCGGCGGGCGCCGATGGCTTTGCGAATCCCGATCTCGCGGGTGCGCTCCGTCACGGTGACGAGCATGATGTTCATGATC
>JBGPTK010000144.1:0-9803 GCA_041490605.1 Terriglobia bacterium
GAGCGCGTCGAATAGAATCGCGATGCCGATGGCGCGCGCGGCGTTATCCATATCCGTGATATTGCCGCGCAGTGTGGCGAGAATCGCGTAATAGCCGCAGAACAGATTGCCGACGGTGAACATGCTCGGCAGGATGTAGACACCGCGGCGCATGCGCTGATTGCGCAGCCGGCTGGCCGGGCTTCCTTCGATTGGTTCCGCGTCGAACATTCCGGTTACGTCGCCTTCCATTTTGCCAGAATGCTGGATCCCCCGGCGACTTTTTGGCCACGCCGCACCAGAATCTCCACGGCCGGCGGCACCCAAACGTCTACCCGGGAACCAAAGCGTATCATGCCTACCCGCTCGCCGCGCGCCACTTGATCGCCCACCGCTTTCCAGCACAGGATCCGGCGCGCGATCCATCCGGCTATCTGCTTGAACACCACATCCCCTTCCGGCGAAGAGATGCGGACCATGTTCTGCTCGTTTTCCGCGGACGCCCGAGCGCGCATGGCCGCGAAAAAACGCCCGGGGCGATACTCGATGCGGCGAATTTCTCCCGCCACCGGCGCGCGATTCACGTGCACGTCGAAGACCGAGAGAAAAATGCTGATGCGCTGGCCCGGCTGGCCTTCCAGCGGCTCGTCAAGCACTTCCATCACGTGGCCATCGGCCGGCGAAACAATGGTCCCCGGCTCGGAAGGAATCTTCCGTTCCGGGTCACGAAAAAAATACAGCACAAAGGCGCCCAGAAAAAACAGAATCCCCGCAATCCATTTCCATCCGGGCACCAGCGCCAGCAAGCCCAGCAGCAGGGGCGGCAAAGCGAATTTATATCCGTCCTTAATCATTTTGTAAGATCATTCAAAAACGGGTGACCCTAGAGGAACACTTCCATTCTACGACAGAAACCATTGTCGTGGGGGCGCGTTCCGGGGCGAGCGGCGAACTGGAATCGCTAGGCCGGCTGACGCCGGCGAGCAATCAATAATTCCATTTGATCTTTGATATGAAGCTTCCGCTTTTTCAGGGTGGTTTCGAGAAGCAGGTCTTCGGCGCTGAGATACGACTGATTTTTAAGTTCTTCCAACTGCCCTTCACATCGGGAGTGTTCTTGAGCCAGCCGCTGAAGTTCCGCGTCGCTCGAGATCAGGGACTGGCGGTAATCCTGTGCAGTCGCTGCCATAGGTTCCCCTCCTGGTTGTTGGGTGCGTTTACATGGCTGTAACATAACACAAGGAAGATGGGGCGGCGAAAAAAATGAGAAATATTTCCGGATGGTGAGTGGTGGAGAGTAATGGTCTTTTCGTACCAGGGGTACCGCGGTGGAGCGCGGCGGAATCATCTCGAGCGCCCCGGATCAGCGAACCGCGGCGGCGTGCTCCGGCACGATCGAGCAAGCCAGCAACAGGGCATCTTCTTCGGGGTTTGAATAGTAGCGGCGGCGGCGCCCCACTCCCAGGAATCCGTTGCGCTCGTAGAAAAGAATCGCCGCAAAATTGGTGTCGCGAACTTCCAGGAATGCCCGATGCGCTCCGCCTTCGTTGCCCCAGCGCATGGCTTCGCGCAACAAGGCCGTGCCGATATTCGAGCGGCGCGCTTCCGGCGCGACGGCAAGATTCAAAATCTCAATTTCATCCGCCATGCGCCGGGCTACCGCAAACCCGCGGATTCCGGATTCGCATTCCGCGATCCAGCCCGCGAAATCGCCCCGCAGCACGTGTTCGTAATCGGCGCGAGACCAGCCGGCGGTTCCCGGGCTGCTCGCTTGAATCGCCAGGACCGCGTCGAGGTCGAGCGGCGTGAAACCGCGAATTGCAGGGATGGTGATCATGGATCGGCAGCCGCAATTGAATCACGACTGCGAGAGATAATCCCGTAGTTTTTCGGCGACCTTCGTGGTTCGTTGCCCCCGCTCCCGACCGCATCCAGGGGTTGCCGGCGGGGAGCAATCTCGCCCCGCTAGGCTCGCGTGGCTTTGAACACCAGCTCGGCGTCGGAGCGGCGAACGTAATTGGCTTCCAGATGGAGTGCGTCCACCAGTTCTCCCCGTCGCGCGTGCGCGAGCCCCAGAATTCCAATCGCCGGCGCGAGAACGGGCGAAACGGCCAATACCGGAGAGCCGCGAAAAGATGAAGCGGCCAGAGCCACGGTCAGAATTTCCGGCGTCGGAGTTGCGAAGATTACCGGCGCATCGAGCGCCCGATCGCGGAGAGCCGCCAGAAATTCACCGGGCTCCATCACGCTTTCATCTCCCTGGCGAATCAATCCCTTGGCTGTTGGGTCCTCGAATGTTGGGCGATAAACGCTCGCATAAACTTGCCCGCGGCGGGCGTCGATCATCGGGACCAGCAATGTTCTCTCGCCTTCCCCGATGGCCGGCAAATATACCTGCGCCGCCACCGCTTCCAGGGCGCTGACCGCGGCAATGGGCTTTTGATGCACCTCGGCCCAAGCCTTGGCTGCCGCCAGGCCAACCCGCAGGCCGCTGAAGGAACCCGGTCCCGCAGCGACGGCAAACAGGTCGAATTGCCCGGTTTTGATCGACAATTCCTCCAGCAGGAATTCCAGGTGGCGAAACATGCGCGACGAATAGGTCTCTTCCACCCACGTGGATACCACTCCCAGAACACGCTCGTCGCGCAAAACGGCAACACTGCCTGCCTGGGTGCTGGTATCCACTGCAAGGATCAGCATGGAGGCAATTCTAGCCCAAGGTGCACCGCGGGAGGGCAATTATCGTGCCAAATCACGGATTTTATGGATTTTACGGCATTTACAATTCGTCGTTCTAAAGTGGGAATCCCTTGACGTGAGGTAGAGCGTGTGCCTAAAATTGAAACATCCACTTTCATCACTCGAGCGGATTGTAACAACTGGGGGATTGCCAAACATGGAATTCAAGTTAGGCGAGAAGGTTGTCTATCCGAATCACGGTGTCGGTGTAATTGAACAGATCAGCTACGGTTACATGAATGGCCGCTCCGAGCGGTACTACATGTTGCGCATCGTATCCAGCGGGCTGAAGGTCATGGTCCCGCAAACCAACATCGAAAACGTAGGCCTGCGATCTGTAATTCGCACGAACGAGGCGACACAGGTACTGGCTTACCTCGAAAAGGGCCGCTCCGCTTCCCACCACGACTGGAAGCATCGCTTCAAGGAAAACTCCGAGCGCATGCGCACCGGTTCCCTGATGGAAGTGGCCGCAGTGCTGAAGGGGCTGGTCGCTTTGAGCCGGACCAAGCCGCTTTCCTTCCGCGAGAAGAAAATGCTGGAAAGGGCAAAGTTTCTGCTGATCAGCGAGCTCGCTACGGCGAGGAACTCTTCGGAGCAAAATACGGAGTCCTCGGTGGTTAAGGCGCTCGCCAAGGCTCGTCTGCAAATGCCGGAAAACCTGACCCAGGCGCAGGCAGATTAGCGTTTCGTCGTTATCCTAGGCTCCAGCCGGGAGCGCAGCGCAAGATGGAATTAAGCGCTGCCCCCGGCTATTTTTTTTGATGGGCTCGTGGCGCGCTTGCTGCTAACTCTTTCCCGGTTCAGCTTTTATCCTCTTTCGCCGTGCTTTCCCCCAGCCTCCGCCACCCGGCGATTCAATTCGAATAATTGAACCCGCCGAGGCATAGAACCCGCATTTCGAAGGCATGGTTCGGCCACGGCCAATTCCCTTTCCCGCTGTGCGTTTCTCCGGCGTGATCCATTCATTCTTCCCCGTGGCGCCGGGCCACCCGCCGTGCAAACCATAGGGCGGAATTTTTCGGCGATCCGAGAGAAAGCCGACGTGCATGTCCGTGAGTAATTCGATCTCGCGCACCACGCCGTCGCCTCCTCGTGATCCGCCGCGGCCACCCGAGCCGCGCCGCAATCCGTAACGAAGCACGCGCACCGGATAGGTGTGTTCGAGCACTTCCACGGGCGTGTTGAGCGAATTGGTCATGTGAGTGTGAATCCCGCTCGCGCCGTCTTTGCCGGGACGCGCGCCCATCCCGCCGGCGATGGTTTCGTAGTAAGCGAAGGGCGCGCCATCCCGCGGATCAATGCCGCCGAAGGTCAGATTATTCATCGTTCCCTGGCTCGCCGCGGGAATGCGATTGGGAATCGCCCGGGAAAGGGCGCGAAGCAGAGCGTCCACCATCCGCTGCGACGTCTCGACATTGCCCCCGGCCACGGCGGCGGGCGGCCGGGCGTTCACAATGGTGCCTTCCGGGGCGATCACCCGAATCGGCCGCATCAGCCCGGAGGTGGCCGGCACCTGCTCGTCGATCAAGCAGCGAAAAACATAAAACACCGCCGACTCGGCGATCGCGCGCACGGCATTCACGCTGCCCGCGCACTGTGGCGCGGAGCCGGTGAAATCGACAATGGCGGTCGAGCCGTCAATCGTGATCGTGGCGACGATGCGCAACGGTTTCGCCGCGATCCCATCATCGTCCAGGTAATCGACGCCGCGGTATCGCCCGCGGGGAATTTCCCGAAGCATGGCTCGCGTCATTCGCTCGGAATAATCCAACAGGTACCGCTCGTACGTTTCAACTTCCTTGCGTCCGTATTTCGAGGTGATTTCATGCAAGCGGCGCTCGCCGATCCGGCAGGCCGCGATCTGCGCGGTCAGGTCGCCTTCACGCTCGCGCGGAGTGCGCACGTTCGCCAGCAGCAGTTCCATCACATCGCGCACCACGCGCCCGTTTTCTAAAATCTTGATTGGTGGAATGCGGAGGCCTTCCTGGAATATTTCGCGCTCCAGTCCCATCGAACCCGCGTGCGCGCCGCCGATATCCGCGTGATGCGCTCGATTCGCCACGTAGAATAACGGTTTGCTGACCCGCGGTACGAAGACGGGCATCACCATGGTCAGATCGGGCAAGTGCGTGCCGCCGGCATACGGATCGTTCAGCAGCGCCACATCGCCGGGGCCGAGCGTGAGCGCCTGCATCGCGGCAGCCACGGACATCGGCATCGACCCCAGGTGGACCGGCATGTGATCGCCCATGGCCAGCACTTCACCCTGGGCGTCGAATACCGCGCACGAATAGTCACGGCGCTCCTTGATATTGGGAGAAAACGCAACTCGGCGAAGCGCGCTGCCCATTTCCTCCGCCACGGAGTGAAACAGGTTTTTGAAGATTTCCAGCCGCGTCGGATCAAATTTCATTCCGTCTCACCATCCAATACAAAATGCTACGCTCGAATTATCTACCTGGGGCCAAAATCAAATTTTCAAACGCATCGACACGCGCCCGCCATCCTGGCGGCACAATCGTCGTTGCGCTGTATTCCGCGATAATCGCAGGACCAGAGAACCGATGGCCGGCGCGCAACTTTTCGCGATTGTAGAGAGGGGTGGCCAGGGGCTTGCCACCGAAAAAAACGCGACGGATATCAACCACCGCGGCCTTCGCATACGCGCGGCCCGAGCGCGTGCGCGGCAGCTCGGGCTTGGGCGTCGCGCCTATTAATCGCGCCCGCACATTGACCACCTCCGCCGCCTTTGCCGGATTCGAGTAGCCGTATCGGCGCTCGTGCGCGCGATGAAACTCCTTCAGGAAATCCCCTTCGGCGGGCACCGTCAATTCAAACGCCTGGCCCACATAGCGCATGTCGAGGAGCCGTTCCACTCGCGCGGCTCCGCGAGCAAAACCTTCCGCGGCCATTTCCCGACGCCCGCGCGATTCAAGCCTTGTGAAAGCCCGTTCCAGCGCCAGGCGAGCGGCGCGCGCCGAATTCACGGCGAGCAAAATCGTTCGCGAGAAATCCTTCACCACGTCGGCGCGCAAAATTCCCAGCGCGGAAAGCCCGCCCGGAAATTTCGGGATCAGCACGCCGGGCATGTTCAGAGCGGCGGCCAGGCCGCAGGCATGCAATCCGCCAGCGCCCCCGAAAGCCACCAGAGTGTAATCGCGCGGGTCGTATCCGCGTTCGACGGAGATCACGCGAATGGCTTTCTCCATGGTGGCGTCGGCGACGTCGAGAATTCCCTGCGCAAATACCTCCACGCTGCGCATTTGTCCGCGCGCGCGGTCCATGTAGCACCCTGCGCGGGTTGCGTCCAAACGAAATGCGCCGCCCAGCAATCCTTCGGGCGCGAGATGTCCCAGAATCAAATGCGCGTCGGTGACGGTGGGCTGCTCCCCGCTTCCATAGCAAATCGGCCCAGGATCAGCGCCCGCGCTTTCCGGCCCCACACGCAGCGCGCCTGCGCGATCGAACCGGGCGAGCGAGCCCCCTCCCGCGCCTACCGTATGAATATCCAGAATCGGCACGGCGACGGGTAGCTCGGCTACCGAAGACTCATTGCTGGTGCGCAGCGGGCCGTCGAGCAGCGCCACATCCGTGGACGTGCCCCCCATATCGAATCCGATGATCCGGCGGAAGCCCGCGCGTTCCGCCACATACTGCGCGCCCAGTACGCCCCCCGCCGGGCCCGAAAGAATCGTGCGGACCGGCTCGCGCGAAGCCACTCGCGCGGAGACAATTCCCCCGCTCGATTGCATGATGCGCACCTGCGACCGCCGCGTGGCAAGTTCCGCGATGCATTCGATCACAGTGAGATAATCGCTCATCACGGGAACCAGGTAGGCGTTGACAACCGTGGTGGCCGTGCGCTCCAATTCCCGGAACTCTGGAAGAATTTCGTGCGAGACGGAGACCCGCAGCCCCGCCGCGCGCAGGTGCCGGGCGATGGCCTGTTCGTGCGCCGGATGCGCAAAGGAAAAAAGTAGGCATACCGCCACTGAATTTGCGCCGCTGCGCCGGACCAGGCGCACAATTCGATCGAGCTCTGCGGCGCTTGGCCGCAGGATCGGGCGCCCGCCGGCTGCCACTCGTTCGCGAAGGCCGAAGCGCCGCCCGCGCGGCACCAGCGGCTCCGGGCGGTCCGCAAAAAAATCATAAAGCCGCGGCCGCGCCTGCCTGCCGATTTCGATTACATCTTCGAATCCCGCCGTAGTGACCAAGGCCACGCTGCCACCGCGCCGTTGCAGCAGAGCATTCGTTCCCACGGTCGTGCCGCAGACCAGGTCGAGTTCGTCCGGATATGGCTTGCTACCCTCCAATATTTCGCGCACGGCATCGGCAATCGCTTGCGCCGGGGCATGCGGCGTCGACGGAACCTTGAGGATGGCGAGCCGCCCGTCGCGCACAAACACGCAATCCGTAAATGTCCCGCCGGTATCAATCGCAATTCGCATCGATGTGCTTCGAACTGGTCAGATTTAGAGATGCCACCCTGAAGGGTGGCGCTACACAACCGATCCTAATCGGCGTTGCCACGCGGACTCTGAAGCTCCGGTCGACCATAAATCTTCCCGCGATCATTTGCCGCAGGCAACGGTTACCAGACCGATTAAGACTGGCTAGCGCTTCTTCCCGAGAATGCGTTCCACCTGTTCGAGATGATTGAAATCATGCCCGGCGGCCATTCGCAGAATGGTCTCCACGGTTTCCTTGCCGCGTTCCGCGTGCATCCCGTATCGCGTCCATTGCTCTTTCGAAAGCGAACGCATCAGCCTGAGATTCGATTCACGCAGAGCGGTAAATAGCGCCAGCGATTCGCGCGGATCGCGCTTGCCGTATTTCCCTTCCGCCGCCCAGCGATCCTGGTCATAAGCCTCGACGTTTGTTCCGCTGTTCTCAAGGATCTTGCGAATGCGATAGCCAACCGCCAGCTCCGTATCGGTCAGGTGCGCCAGAATCTCGCCCACCGACCATTTCCCCGGCGCCGGCTTCCGCATCAAGCGGCTCTTCGGCACGCCGCGGATCAGCCGCGCAAATTTGCGCGGCGCGGCAGCCTGGCTCTTCATCGCGTCTTTCCCTTCCATGTGACCGAGGATGCGTTTGATGTACTGCTCCGCTGTCTCTTGCATGAATCAAATCCCCCTGGCGAGTATTCGCCACTCGCGCGCAACCGGACACGCCGCGCGATTCTATAGAATTTGCGCGCCAGTGAAAAGGAAGGAGAAGCGAGGGCAGTGTGCCAGTTTCCGATAATCCGACTTACGGGGAGTTGGCCCCCTTCTGTGATATAAAACGCTTTGCTCGCCATGCTCGCAAGGGTTGGCACCAAACCGAATGAGACTCCAAGCTCGGCTAGTCAGATGAACATCCCGCCTAACAATGCGGAAGTGGCCAGTCGCTTTGGTTCAGTTGCACAAAGATTTTGTAGTGTGGTTGACTCCGCGCCTAATCTGGACAGAATTGAACTGCTCGTCCAAGTTTACCGAATACTTCCTCAACTGATTAGCGAGGCTATTAGTTTGCCGAGTGTGGAATTGAGTGACAGTGAAAACGAAGAGGAGGAAAGAGAAAAATCCGTACTCCGCGCAAGGGCTAGGTTGAGCGACGCACAGTGGGGTCACCTTTATGCGCGTCTCAAAGAAAAACTTGCAGATTGGGACCTATATTGGCAAGTTTGGGACCCAACAAAAGACAACGAAGCAATCCACGGGACATTGGCCGACGACATCGCTGACATTTACCGTGATGTGAAAGAAGGACTCGTCCTAAACGAAGCTCAGCAGGCACTTCCAGAAGACAATATTTGGGAGTGGCGGCTAGGGTTCTACTCGCATTGGGGCAAACATGCCATAGATGCATTGCGTACGATCCACTTCCTATTGGAGGAAACGCTAAGTTAGGTGCGTTGCATCCGCAAGGTTATCCTTGCAATGCCTGGTTAACGCGGCGGTCTCAATGGGTCGACGCAACACTAGCTCTAAGTCTACTTGCAGGAGTCTCAAAAGCTTAAGTCGTTCGTGAGCGTTGATTCAAACGGATCACTACCCTGTTTAGTTCTGATTGAGTTCAGCCAGACAGATCGGTTCTCTAGGGGAAGTATTGCCGGATCAACCGACTAGATGGTGTTGCATCGACCTGTTGAGCTCGCAGCGTTTATCGGAAAGTGACCCACTTCCGAACCAGCAAAGGAACCACTAGGCGAGAGGCAAGTTGGCTTCGGCGTTGAGCGAGGAATCATCGTGCTCGCCGGCGATCAATTTCGGATACGCCGCCGCCGCAATCATCGCAGCATTATCCGTCGAAAGCGCGCGACTGGGAAAATAGACGGCAATCCCTCGGGCTGCGGATTCCTTCTCAAACGACTGGCGCAGCTCGCGATTCGCCGCCACGCCACCGGAAACCAGAATGGTGCGCGCGCCGTTTTGCTCCGCTGCGGCCAGGGTGCGCGTCACCAGATCATTCACCACCGACTTCTGAAAGCTGGCAATCAAGTCGAGCGTCTGCGCGCTGGCGAGCGGCCGCAACTGCTCCGCTTTGCGCTCGCCGCGCGCCAAGGCCTGCTCACGCGCCTCGATCTCTCCGTTCAGCTCGGTATGCTTCCGCAGGTAATACAGCACCGCGGTCTTGATGCCGCTGAAGCTGAAATCGGAGGGATTTCCCTTCATTTTCGGTTCGCCAAATTTCATGGCGTTAGGATTGCCGTGGATGGCAAGCTGATCGATCACCGGCCCGCCGGGATAGCCGAGCGCGAGCATCCTGGCAACTTTGTCGTAAGCTTCGCCTGCGGCATCGTCTCGCGTCTGTCCGATTCGCGAGTAGGCAAAGCGCACGGCGGCTTCATCTCCATTCACCTGCGAAGCCGCCACGCCATAAAGAACGGTGTGGCCGCCGGAAACGATCAGGCAAATGGCGGGCGTCCGCGGCTTCCGTCCCGCGCTGTGCGCTTCGAGGAACACCGCATGGACGTGACCTTCCAGATGATTCACGCCGATCAAGGGCTTGCCCAGCGACATCGCCAGGACTTTGCCATAGGTCAAGCCGACCAGCAGCGAGCCGACGAGCCCAGGGCCGCGCGTCACTGCAACTGC
>JBGPTK010000145.1:0-9784 GCA_041490605.1 Terriglobia bacterium
CCATCGCCAGGCCGGCTCCGTTGACCATGCAGGCGATGGTCCCGTCCAGCTTGATGTAGTTCAGCTTGAATTTCGAAGCCTCGATTTCCAGCGGGCTTTCTTCATCCACGTCGCGCAGTGGCAGCAGATCCGGGTGCCGCGGCAAGGCGCTGTCGTCGAAGTTCATCTTCGCGTCCAGCGCCACCAGCCGCCCATCGCCCGTCACAATCAACGGATTGATTTCGATAAGCGATGCGTCGGTCTCCAGGAACGCGCGATAAAGAGATTGCAAGAACGGCACTGCCGCGTTCACGGTTTCCGGCGCAAGCCCCAATCCGAATCCGATCTTCCGCACTTGATACGGCTGCAAGCCCACCGCCGGCTGGATCGTTTCGCGCAAGATCGCTTCCGGATGTTCGCGCGCCACTTCTTCGATTTCCATTCCGCCGGAGCCGCTCGCCATGATCACGGGCGCCGCCACCGCGCGATCCACCAGAATGCTCAGGTAGAGTTCGCGCTTGATGTCCAGTCCCTCTTCGATCAGCAAGCGGTGCACAATCCGGCCTTCGGCGCCGGTCTGCGGCGTCACCAATTTCATTCCCAGAATGTTTCCAGCGAGTTCCTCGGCCTGCTGCGCGGATCGCGCCAGCTTCACGCCGCCGGCTTTGCCGCGTCCCCCCGCATGAATCTGCGCTTTCACAACCACCACGGGAGTGCCCAACCGCTCGGCCACCGCTCTGGCTTCTTCTTTCTTGAACGCCACTTCCCCGCGCGGTACCGGCACTCCAAACCTCGCAAGAATTGCTTTCGCTTGATACTCGTGAATCTTCATCGTTCACCTGTAGGAATCTCTTTCTCGCGAAAGTCGGCATCCTGCCGGCTCTATCGGTCCTCGCCAGACTTGGCACAAACAATGCTAGAATTTCCGTGCAATCAAAACGACCAAGTTTACTCGGAAGGGGAAACTCGGGCAAGGAGCCATCCGGCTGTTCCAGGATGAAACAATTCATCGCCGAGCGGCTGCTTTCGAAATTGCAGGGCCTCTTGCTCGATGATTGGGAATACTGATGCTCAAATTCGCGATTGTCCAGCACAAGCGCCCGGACATGGCTTTCGAACAATTCCGTGATTATCTCCTCCGGATCCATGCGCCATTGGCGAGAAAAGTCCCCGGGCTTCGCCGATGCATCTACAACCTTGTTCTGGACGATGCCACGCGAGCAGCGCCTGAGTGGCACGGCATCATCGAGCTTTACTTCGATGATTTCCTGTCGATGCAAGCGGCCTGGGCCTCGCCGGAAGGCCAGGCAGCGACGAGCGACAACGCACAATATGCGGACTTGACGCGAACCTCCTGGTCCATTGTGGAAGAAATAACCATTCTATGATCGCCACCGCCACACAAAAAATCATCGCGCGCCATCATCTCTCGCGCGCCGAGGCCGAAGCCGCGATGGAGCAAATCCTCACCGGCCGCTCCACCGAGGCCGAAATTGTCGGTCTTCTCACCGCCCTCCGGGAGAAAGGCGAAACCGTGGAGGAACTCGTCGGCTTCGCCACGGTAATGCGCGCACACGCCACGCCGATCTTCCCCGCGGAACGTCAGGGCGGCGCCGGTCCAAAGCAAGTTCTGGTGGACACCTGCGGCACCGGCGGCGATCACATGGGCACGTTCAACATCTCCACCGCCGCCGCGTTCGTCGTCGCGGGGGCGGGAGTTCGCGTCGCCAAGCACGGCAACCGCTCCGTCAGTTCGAAATGCGGCTCGGCCGATGTCCTCGAGGCTCTCGGCGTCGCCATTGAGCTTTCTCCCGAACGCACTCGAGCCGCGATCGAGCAAATCGGATTCGGCTTTCTGCTCGCACCGGCGGTGCACACCGCGATGAAGCATGCCATGCCCGCGCGCCGGAAAATCGGCGGGCAAACTATATTCAACCTGCTCGGCCCGCTCACAAATCCCGCGGGCGCTTCCGCCCAAATCGTAGGCGTTTACGACGGCTTGCGCGCCGCCATGCTAGCCGAAGCTCTTGGCGAACTCGGAGTGCGCCGGGCGTTCGTTGTTCACGGCGCCGGCGGCCTCGATGAAATTTCGATTTCGGGGGAATCCAAAGTTGCCGAACTGAAAGATGGCGCCGTCCGCAGCTACACCGTCACGCCGGAAGATTTCGGGATTTCGCGCACGCCACTGCAGGCCATCGCCGGAGGCAACGCGCGCCACAACGCCGGAATCATTCGGCGGATTCTGGAAGGTGATCCCGGCCCGCGCCGCGATATTGTTTTGGCCAATGCTGCCGCCGCGCTCGTCGCCGCCGGCCGCGCCGCCGATTTTGCCGGCGGCGTGAGCGTCGCCGCGAAAGCGATTGATTCCGGGGCTGCTCGCGCAATCCTCGATGCGCTCATCCAGTTCTCGCAAGAAGAGCAAAAGAGAACCAGCGCCTGACATCACTCCAATTCCGATTTCTTGATCTCATAGTTCGTTCGCGTCTCTCACTGCTGCTGCAAATTGCGCACCGCAATTACGAATGACGCGAACGAAAACGCCACGAATAGTACTGTCTCCCACAGGATTCGCCCCGGCGCGCCGGTTCCCAGCGTACAGAATCGTAGAAAGTCCACCTGCCAGGTAATAGGATTGATAAATGCCGCCACGCGCAGCCAGCCGGGCAGCGGCTCCAGGGGATAAAACATCGAGCTGACCAGAATCAGCAAATAGAAAACCGAAGTCAGCGTATTGAAGACGTCATTCCGCCGGATCTTCAAGGCAAAAACCGCGAAAAAGAAGAACCACCCCGCCGTCCCGCCGATCACCCCGAGCAGCAACAGCGGCAGCCGCTCCGTCAGCAGCGTCACGCCGAGGATCCATCGAGCCACCGCCACGGTGACGGCTGCTTGGGCCACCGCCACGAACACGTTGAAGAGCACCTTGCCGATCAGCAACTGCCCCCGCCGCAATGGATACGTGAGCATTTCATAGAAAATTCCGTTGTCCCGGTCCATGAAAAATGTCCACGCGGTGTTCGACGCGATGATGAAGCCCGCCATGCCGATCACGCCGGGCAGGAAGAAGGACAAGTAATCCGCGCCCGCGGCCGTCGCCGGCGCGCCGATCGCGCGATTCATCCCCACCCCAAATAGAAGGAAATAGCCGAGCGAATAAATCAAATCCCAGAAGAGATAAATGAAATTCGTCGCGCGAATCTTCCCTTCGCGGTACAGCATTGCCGCAATTCCAGACATCTCGAACCCTCCTCGCTCCCGGCTAATTCTCCGTTTCTTTCTCCTGGGTCAGCTCCACGAAGACATCCTCCAGGCTCGCCCCGCCGATTTCGACATGGAGCACTTTTCCCTTCTTCGCGAGCTCGCCTACAATTTCGATCACGCGTCCTTCGTCCGACTTGAGCGCGAGCTCGAGCGTATTCTGATTGATGTTCGATCGCAGGGGAGCGAGCCGCGCCACGTCCGCCTCAAGAGAAACAGGCAGCACGTCAAATGTGATGGCAATCTCATACACGCCCGCCGACAACAGTTTCAGCGAATGCAGATCTCCACGCGCCACCTGCCGGCCTTTGTTCATGATCAGGATGTCGTCGCACAAATCTTCCGCCTCGCTCAGGATTTGCGTGGTCAACACGATCGTTCGCCCCCCGGCCGCTTCTTCGCGCAGATAACCCATCACCGCGCGCTTCAGAATCGGGTCCATGCCCGTCGAGAATTCATCTAGAAATACCACCGGCGTTTTGACCATGAAAATCTTGGCCACCTGAACTCGCCGCCGGAATCCCCCGCTCAGGTCCTGCGCCTTGCGGTCCGCTTCCGGCTCCAGGTGGAATCGCTCCATCACATCGGCGGCGCGGTGTTGCGCCTCCGCCGCGCTCAGACCATGAAAGCGCGCGAACGTGCGCAGGTTATCCCGCACGGTGAGAAATAACTCGACGGCCGTTTCCTGAATCACCATTGATATTCGGCGGCGCACTTCCAGCGGCTGCGCGGCCACGTCGTAGCCTTCGATCCGGGCTTGCCCACTGGTCGGAACCAGCAACGTCGAAAGCATTTTCAGCAGCGTTGTTTTTCCAGCGCCATTCGGCCCGAGCAAGCCAAAGATGACGCCGCGCGGAACGCAAAAACTAATGCCGTTAACTGCGTGTACGGGCGCGCTCTTGCCCCGCCAACTTGCAAACCCGCGCGGCTGGTAAACCTTTTCCAGATTCTCCACTTCAAGTGCAAATTCGCTCATTTCCCGCTCCTGCCTGCCTGCGGCGAACACAATTCGCGATATCGCCGCGATGGTTGGATAGCCTGCATAACAAAGTTAGTTGCCGAATGGAAATCGAAAACTATAATGAGCGCCCTGACGGGCGCTTCACTCGCTGGAGACCCAGCAACGCATTAGAGGAGAATTTCGATGATCCGCATGGGCTTTCTACTCTTGTTTCTGTCGGCAATAATTTATCCAGCCGAAGCGCAAAAGTCAAACACGCAGTTAAACACGGCCGCCCCAGCGCAGGTGGCGTCTGCAGTACGCGTTTACCGGCAGGCCAACGAACACGCTATCATGGAAAAATTCACCTCGCTGCTCTCCATTCCTAATACCGCTTCGGATGCAATCAACATCCAGAAAAATGCCACCAGGATCGCTGCTATGTAGGGGCGCTGCTTGTTTACCCTGAGCCTCGAAGGGTTTACCCTGAGCTTCGAAGGGCTACGCCCGCTTCTGACTTTGTGCGTTGCAATTCTGTTTTCCGAAATGAAACCGTTACAACTTGAGGAAATTCTCGAGCAGCCGATATCCGGCTTCCGTGAGCACCGACTCCGGATGAAACTGCACGCCTTCCACAAGCAATTTGCGGTGCCGCAAGCCCATGATCACTCCCTCATCGGTTTCCGCGGAAATCTCCAGCTCGCGCGGCAGCGATTTTCGCTCGACGATCAGCGAATGATATCGCGTTGCCGTAAAACGCTGTGGCAGCTTGCGGAAAATCGTCTTGCCGTCGTGCTTGATTTCACTTGTTTTGCCGTGCATCAGTTTTGGCGCGCGGACGATCCTCCCTCCAAACGCCGCGCCAATCGCCTGGTGTCCCAGACATACGCCGAGAATTGGAATCTTTCCCGCGAACCGCTCGACCAGAGGCACGCTGATGCCCGCTTCTTGCGGCGTGCACGGACCCGGCGAAATTACGATGCGCTCCGGCGCCAGTTCCTCGATTTCTTCGATCGTGATCTGGTCATTCCGGCGTATATCGAGCTTCTGCCCCATCTGGCCAAGATACTGCGCCAGGTTGTAGGTGAACGAGTCGTAGTTGTCGAGCAGCAAAATCATGGTTGCCACTTTTCCGATTACCGGTTTTAAATTCTCTTTTTCGCTGCTTTTCTGGCGCCCAGCCTGCCCACGTTGCGAGCCTCCGCCACTTCCAGCGCCCGCAGAGGCGCGCGCGCCTTGTTCACGCATTCTTCGTACTCCCGCTCGGGAACGGAATCGGCGACGATCCCGGCGCCGGCCTGAACATAGGCATGGCCATTCTTCAGAACCATGGTGCGCAAGCCGATGCACGAATCCAGGTTGCCCGAAAAATCGAGATACAAAATCGCGCCGCCATAAATTCCGCGCCGCGTGGGCTCGAGCTCGTCGATAATTTCCATGGCGCGCACTTTCGGCGCTCCCGAAAGCGTTCCCGCGGGAAAACAAGCCATGAGCGTGTCGAAACAATCCACGTCGTCGCGCAGGCGTCCGCGCAAATTCGAAACTAGGTGCATCACGTGCGAATAGCGCTCCACGTACATCAACTTCTCGACGCGCACCGATCCGTATTCGCACACGCGGCCCAGGTCATTGCGCCCCAAATCCACCAGCATGATGTGCTCGGCGCGCTCCTTGGGATCCTTCACGAATGCGGCTTCGATTTCGCGGTCTTCTTTCTCGTTGTGGCCGCGCGGTTTGGTGCCGGCGATGGGACGGTAAAATGCGTCGCGCCCTTGCACCTTCACCAGCATTTCCGGCGAGCTGCCCACCACGTCCACGCCGCCCAGCCGCAGAAAATACATGTAGGGCGAAGGATTGATCACGCGCAGCGCGCGATAAATTTCAAACGCGTCCGCCTTCGTGCGCGTTTCGAATCGCTGGCTCGGCACCACTTGGAAAATATCGCCCGCGCGAATGTAGGCCTTGGCCTTGCGCACCGCGGCAAGAAATTGCGGCTTCGTGAAATTGGAATTCACTTTGGCTGGCCCGCTGCGCCGCGACGCGCGCTGCCGGGGCAGCGGCCCTTCCAGCGCGCGCCGGGTGCGCTGGATTTCGCGCACGGCCGCATCGTATTTTGCGCGTAAGCTGCCTTCACCGTTCGTGAATACGTTGCGGACGATCCACAGGCGATGTTGTACGTGATCGAACACCACGAGCCCCAGATAAAACATCAGCGCCGAATCGTCGAGCTTCAAATCGTCGCGTCCGCTCGCCGGAATTCGTTCGATCAGCCGCACCATGTCGTACGCGCAGTAGCCAATCGCGCCCGCGATCAGCGGCGGCAATCCCGGCACGCGCGCCGGCCGGTAGCGCTGCACGAGCCCGCGCAAGATTTCGAAGGGATCGCCGGCAATTTCCTCGCGTACTCCGTCGCGCTCGATTTCGCACGACCGCCCGCGAGACCGGAAAACCTCCTCGGGATTCGCGCCGATGAATGTGTAGCGCGCGATGGTCTCGCCGCCTTCGACGCTTTCGAGCAAGCACGAATACCGCGCGTTGCGCGCCAGGCGCAGATACGCGCCGACCGGTGTGAGCAAATCCGCGGTTACGGTTTCGTGGACCGGCACCAGGTTTCCCTGGCGCGCGAGCATGCAAAACGTTTTGTAATTCGGCTGGATCATTGTTCGGGAATGAAATCACAGCTGCTAGTGAATTGTGATTATCTCGTGATCCCTCGGCTCAAATGCGGAGCCTCGGGATGACCCTTGGCGCTGAAGCCGGCGCAACTGCTCTCTGTGTTCTGCTCTCTTTATTTTTTCAGCGCGTTCAGGACCGCCCGCCTCATCACTGCTTCCGGCGCGCGCTTGCCGGTCCAAAGTTCGAACTGCGCCATGCCTTGTCCCAGAAACATTTCGAGTCCTGAAACGGTTTCGATGCCGCGGCGCACGGCGAGTTGCATCAATTTCGTTTTCAGCGGCCGGTAAATTATATCGAACACCAGCCGGCAATTTAATTCACCGGCTTCAAGCGGAGATTCGTCCGCGCGCGGATACATTCCGGCCGGCGTTGCATTCACGATCACGTCGAAATTTTCGCGCCGCAGCCGCGCGCGTAAAATCGCTTCTCCGCCAACTTTCCGCGCCAGCGCTTTCGCTCGCGCTGGCCGCCGCGCGCAAATGCAAACGGAGCAGCCACTTCGCGCCAGCGCAAAGGCCGCCGCGCGCGCCGCGCCGCCCGCGCCAAAAATCAAAACGCGGCTGCCAGACAACGCGATTCGTCGTTCCAGCGCGCGCAATACGCCCACGTAATCGGTATTGTAGCCATGAATTTTCCCGCCGTGCACAATTACGGTATTCACCGCACCAATTTCCGCAGCCAGCGGGTCGCAATCATCCAAAAAACGCAGGATTAGCCGTTTGTACGGAATCGTCACGCTGAATCCCGCAATCCCGAGCGGCCTGATCGCGCCCAGAAAGTCGCGCAGTTCGCGGACCAGAAAAGGCAAAAATACAGCGTTCATCCCCCGAGCCACAAATGCCGCATTCTGCATTCGGGGCGAGAGCGAATGGCCGACGGGATTGCCAATCACTCCGTAAACTCGCGTCCGCGCATTCAACTCGCCGGCTCGATAGACCCGTTTCATTTCCTCAAGGGATACCTGGCCCGGGGCTGTGGCATTTTCGACGGGAGCATAGGCGAGCGCGCTCCCCGCGCGCAGAGCCAGGATCCGCGCAGGCAATCCGGCCTCGCCCATGGGCACTGCGATGACTCGGACTTTCCTGCTCGCCAGTTTCAAGACCCGCAAGCTGTCCGCAATCGTGTTGCACTGGGTCGCCACTTTCACCACTGTGCCGCCGGCCTGCTCAAGCCGCTTAACCCGGGTCTCAAGTTTCCGTGGCGTCCTCACAAAATTATGGTAGGAAACCATTCTGCCACCCGGCCCGAGTAATCGGCGCAGCCCCCCCGCTCGCAATCGCTGGGCAGATTCAATTTCAACATCGGCCCAGGAACAGCCGCATTCGATGGCAAGCCGCAGGATGGCTAATTGGTCCACCACACCCCCAGCAAACTTGCCCCCCGCCTCAATTCTTCGGCAAGTCGCAAGGAGAGCCATCCCGGCCGGAAATTTGAATCGCCTAAGCCATGCGAGGAAGCGCGCCACCTGCCGGTCATCGCGCAGCCAATCGAGGCGAAGTTCGACGGTCCGCGTAAGCCGCAGAGCTTGTTGGAGTTGCTTCTGCATCCCCCTGGCTTCAACAGCCGCCACCACGCCACAAATCCCGTCTTTCCCCAATGAGCTTCGCATCCTGTCCATTTGTCCTGTCTACAAGGGATTTAGGGCTTCTACCATGCGGTGTACAAAGTGTAAAGCGTCCCTCGGCACTGTCTTGACGCCCTCTGGTCCATTTGCTACGTTCAGATCGAAGGTGTGTTCGCCAAGTCTCCGCTGCCGGGCATCCAAGGAGTCAGCCATATGCGAAGAATCATCATGTCACGAAATCTGGCAATTGGCCTGTTCGCTACGGTCTCTGCCCTGCTAGCCGGGGCGTTGGCGCCCCCAGCGGCCTCCCAGATCGCGCACGCGCCCATTCCTGCGGACATGAACTGCTCGGGGATGGTTACGACCGAGGCCGTGCCCCGGGACACCTTCCTGATTACATCCGAAGAGTCCAATTTCCAAATTACCTTCCAGGAAGGGGACTACGTTTACATCAATAAGGGCGCCGATCAGGGCGTGAAGGTTGGCGATGAGTTCCGGGTAATGCGCCAAGCCAAGTTTTCTCCTGACACCAAGTGGTTCACGTGGCAGGACTCCTTGTTGCGCGCCATGGGCACGACCTGGGAGGACGAAGGCCGCCTCCGCGTCGTGGTTACCCACCCTAAAGTTTCCACCGCTCAAATCGTTCGGTCTTGCTCGTGGATGCAGCGCGGCGACCTGGTGATTCCGTTCGCCGAGCGTGAAACCCCGTCGCTGAAACCCGACGAAAAATTCAATCACTTTGCGCCGCCCAGCGGGAAGTCCACAGCCATGGTGGTGATGGGAAAGGGATTCACAAACCTGCTTGGAACCAATGACATTATTTACGTGAATCTGGGAAGCGGGCAGGGCGTGAAAGTGGGCGAATATTTCCGCGTCTTCCGCTACCAGGATACGCATGCCGAAACTGTTTATGAAACGCCGCGCCAGGCATTTGATATGTACGGCTTCGGGAGCGTTCCCCTGCAATACACATCGAAAGACATTCCGAGAGACGTCATCGGAGAAGGAATCGTGCTGCGCACCTCTCCGAATTCCTCGACCGTGCTGATCACCTTTTCGCTTCGCGAAATTTATTCGGGCGATTACCTGGAAATCGAATAAGGAAATCCAGCTGTTCCATCCCGCCTCACGGTGGTCCCGGCCTTGGTGTGCTGTTCGCGAGTTGCAGCTAAAGCGCGGCGCCAGTAGCTTTCCAACTGGCGTTCGGGCCGGGACTCGAAGCACCACACAAGGTTCCTCGCGTAGTCCCATAGCGGCGTGTACTTCATTCCGATTTCTGCTTGGCTGAGAGTGTTTTCGACGGGAGACATCCAGGGATCGCCAAACGGGGAACACGCGAGAAGCAATCCGCGCTCATGGGGCATGGG
>JBGPTK010000146.1:0-9773 GCA_041490605.1 Terriglobia bacterium
GGCACGCCCCTCGAAAAGTTGGGCCACGATCGAAGCTTCCGGCACGTTTTCTCTGCCACGCCGGATGTCGGCGGACGCTACTCCGCCTTGACCCATTTCGGCCTGGTTCCGGCGGCGGTGATCGGGGTGGACCTGAACCGCTTGCTGGATCGCGCCTGGACGATGGAAGAGGCCTGCGCTTCCTGCGTCCCGGACAAACAAAATCCCGGCCTGCGGCTGGGCGCCGTGCTGGGAGAAGCGGCGCTGGCCGGGCGCGACAAGATCACGTTTTTCGCTTCCAAAAGCCTCGCGGCATTTCCCACCTGGCTCGAACAATTAATCGCGGAAAGCACAGGTAAAGACGACAAGGGAATCGTTCCCGTTGCCGATGAAGCTCCGGGCGCGCCGGGCGTGTATGGCTCCGACCGTTTGTTCGTCCATCTGCGGATGAAGAGCGATGCGGACGGGCAACTGCAAAATCAAGCCGCCGCGCTCGAAGCCGCCGGGCATCCCATCGTGCGGATTTTGTTGCCGGAGACCGCCGGCATCGGCCAGGAATTTTTCCGTTGGGAAGTGGCAATCGCCGCGGCGGGTTCGGTCATCGGAATTCAACCCTTCAATCAGCCCGACGTGCAACTGGCGAAAGATTTGGCGCGCCAGGCGATGAAGAAGGCCGGCGCGGAAGGCGGCGCGGCCCCCGCGTCGAGCCAAGGCCGGCAGCCGGTGCCGGCGGCGAACGCCAATGAACTGAAACATTCGATTGACGCCTGGCTCTCCACCGCGCACCCGGGCGATTACATCGGGCTCGACGCTTACCTCGCGCCCACGGCGGAAACCAGCACGGCGCTCGAAACGATTCGCACCATCCTGCGCGATCGCGCCAAGCTCGCCACCATGCTCGGTTATGGTCCGCGCTTCCTGCATTCCACGGGACAGCTTCACAAGGGCGGCCCGAACACCGGGCTCTTCCTGCAAATTCTCGACGAGTCGGCGGAAGATTTGCCGGTGCCGGAGACGGATTACACGTTTGCTAGCCTGATTCGAGCGCAGGCCCAAGGAGACTTCGGAGCCCTGGAGCTGCGCGGGCGGCGCACGCTGCGCGTGCAACTGGGCAATGACGTGGCCGGCGGGTTGCGGCGGATTGCCGGGGTTTTGCGTGGCTGATATCAGCGCGCTTTTCTGGGACATGGGCGGCGTGATCCTGACGAACGCCTGGGACCGCTCTTCGCGAATGAAGGCGGTCGAGAAATTTCATCTGGATCGCGACGAATTCGAGGACCGGCACGAGTTATTGATGAACGCCTTCGAAACCGGCCAGGTGGGCCTGGAAGAATATCTGAATCGCGCGATTTTTTACCGGCAGCGGCCCTTCACGCCCGGGGAATTCAAACAGTTCATGTACGACCAGTCTCAACCGTGCGAAGAGACGCTCGGGATTCTGCGGAAGATTGCTTCGCTGGATCGATTTTTGGTGGCCGCGCTGAATAACGAGTCGCTGGAACTGAACGAATACCGCATCCAGAAATTCCATCTGCGGGATTATTTTCAGGTGTTCATGAGCTCCTGCTATCTGGGCGTGCGCAAACCGGACGAGGCCATTTACCGCCAGGTTCTGCACATCACCCAGCGGCGGCCGGAAGAATGTGTTTTTATTGACGACCGCTCTTTGAATCTGGAATGCGCGCGGGAGCTGGGCATGAACACAATTCAGTTCAAAACCCCCGAACAATTGAAGGATGATCTGGCACACATCGGTGTGCTGCTCGAGGGCAAATAGCCGGGAGGAACTCTCATGGAATTGGGCATGGTTGGCTTGGGGAAGATGGGCGCATTCATGACCGAGCGGCTGGTGAAGGGCGGGCATCGCGTGGTCGGCTACGACCGCGACGCAGCGGCGGTGCAAAAGATCGTGGAAAAAGGGGCGGCGGGGGCGGCATCGCTCGATTCCATGGTGTCGCAGTTGAAGGCTCCCCGCGCCATTTGGCTGATGGTGCCCGCGGGCGATCCCGTGGACCAGACCATCGCGGCGCTGGTGCCGCATCTGGCCGAAGGCGATACCATCCTCGATGGCGGCAATTCCTATTATCGCGACGACCTTCGCCGCGCCGCCGCTCTGAAGCAGCACAAACTGAATTTTGTGGATGTGGGCACCAGCGGCGGCGTGTGGGGACTCTCCGAAGGCTACAGCATGATGGTGGGCGGCGATGAGGCGCTGGTAAAGAGATTGTCTCCCATCTTCCAGACGCTGGCGCCTGCCGCGGAAAAAGGCTGGGGCCGCGTCGGCCCGGAGGGCTCGGGGCATTTCGTGAAAATGGTGCACAACGGAATCGAATATGGATTGATGCAGGCCTATGCCGAAGGCTTCGACCTGATGCGCCACAAGAAGGAGTTCAATCTCGATCTCCTGCGGATCGCGGAAATCTGGCGCTTCGGCAGCGTGATCCGTTCCTGGCTGCTGGACCTGACGGCGGCCGCTCTAAGGGACAATCCCACCATGGCCGGCATTGCTCCCTTCGTCACCGATTCCGGTGAAGGACGCTGGACCGCCATCGAGGGAATCGAATTGGGCGTCCCCTTGCCCGTGATTTCGGCTTCGCTCGACCGGCGATTTATCTCCCAAGATCCCGATCCCTATTCGAACAAGCTCCTGGCCATGATGCGCCATGAATTCGGCGGCCACGCGGTTCACGAGGAAGCCACCAAGGCGGCCAAGAAGTAAAAGCGTTCATCGATTGCACCGGAACAATGGATCGTCGATCTCATTTTGAGGGAGTTTGAATCGTGCCGGCCCCGCCACCTCCATCATCCACTGTCGCGCCGCACCTGTTCGTGATTCTGGGCGCGACGGGCGATCTCACGGGCCGCAAGCTCCTGCCCGCGCTTTACCATCTGAAGCAGAAAGGCCAACTGGGCGCGCGGAGCTACATCCTCGGCGCCGCGGTGGATTCGGATGTTGACGATGCCGGGTTTCGAGCCCGCTGCCGCCAGTGGCTCGCGGCGGATGGTGTGAAGGCCGGGGAATTGGGCGCCGGCTGGTGCGACGATCACGTTTTTTATCAGACTTTGGGAAAGGCCAGCCCCGAAGACTACTCCGCGCTTGCCCAACGAATCGCCGCCATTGAGCGGCAAAATCAATTGCCCGGCAACCGGGTTTTCTATCTCGCGCTGCCTCCCAGCGTGTTTCCTTCGGCCATCACACAGCTCGGCGAAGCGGGGCTGAGTGAAAGCGAAGGCTGGGTGCGGTTGGTGATCGAGAAGCCTTTTGGCCGCGATCTGCAATCGGCCGAATCACTCAATGGCGTGCTGCACAAACATTTCGATGAATCGCAGGTTTACCGGATTGACCATTACCTGGGCAAGGAGACGGTTCAGAATTTGCTGGTTTTCCGCTTCGCGAACTCGCTCTTCGAGCCTTTATGGAACCGCGATCGCATCGAGTGCGTCGAAATCACCGTGGCCGAAACGCTCGGCGTGGAACATCGCGGGGGCTATTACGAAACTGCCGGCGCCATGCGCGACATGATTCAAAATCATCTGACCCAGCTCATGACCCTGACCGCCATGGAAGCCCCCTCCTCTTTCGATGCCGCAGCGATTCGCCGGGAAAAAGCCAAAGTTCTGCTCTCCGTGGCTCCCATCAAGCCCGGCGACGTGGTGTTCGGCCAATACGCCCAGGGAACCATGGATGCCAAGGCCGTGCCGGCCTATCGCGATGAGCCCGGCGTGGCCGGGAATTCATCCATCGAAACGTTCGTGGCCTTGCGCCTTGAAATTGCGAATTGGCGCTGGCACGGCGTTCCCTTTCTCCTGCGCACCGGGAAGCGCATGCCCCGGCAAGTAAGTCAGATTGTCATCAGTTTTCGCCGGCCTCCGGTTTCCCTGTTCATGCCCTTCGACGACTGTGTGCTTCAAAGCAATACGTTGGTTATCACCATTCAGCCGGATGAAGGTTTCGATTTGGGATTTGAGATCAAGAAGCCGGGCCGCGAAATCGCCCTGGATAGCAGCCGCCTGAGTTTCCGCTATTCGGAAATGTTCGCGCCTCTCCCGGAAGCTTACGAAACCCTCCTGCTCGATGTCTTGATCGGCGATGCCACTTTGTTCGTCAGCGACGACTGGGTGGAAGACTCCTGGAGAATATATACTCCGCTTCTCGAAAAGCGCCCGCCTGTTATACCTTATTCAGCAGGAACCTGGGGGCCGGAGGAAGCAAAACGTCTAGTGAAGGATTTGGGACAACAATGGATAACACGGTAGGGACTGCGGTGAAACCAGATGTTCGAATTTATCCTGATCTTCCGGCGCTGAACCGGGCGGCGGCGGAAGAGTTCGTCCGCGTCGCCTCCGGCCGGGCTGAGCGAACCGGCCGTTGCGCGATCTCTCTCGCCGGCGGCAATACGCCGCGCGGCCTCTACGAACTTCTCGCCACGGAGTTCGCCGGGCGCATTCCCTGGGCCAAAGTTCATCTCTATTGGGGTGACGAGCGCTACGTCCCCTTTGAAGATCCCAAGAGCAATTTTTCCATGGTCTGTGACGCGCTTCTCGATCAGGTTCCCATCCCCCGGGGAAACGTCCATCCCATGCTGACCCAGTACACCGATCCGGATGATGCCGCGCGGAAGTATGAAGGAATGCTGCGCCAGAATTTCCACGGAGACTGGCCCGATTTTGACCTGCTGTTGCTGGGCACCGGCGCGGAAGGCCACACCGCATCGCTGTTTCCCAATTCTCCTTCCCTTGCCGAACATGTCCGCTGGGTCGTCGCCACCCGCGTTCCGGTCGAGCCAACTGTCCGGCTCACGCTCACGCTCCCGGCGATCAACAACGCGCAAACCGTCTTCTTCCTGGCGGCGGGTGAAGAAAAGCGCGATGTTCTAAAGCGCTTTTTCCGGAATCCCGCGGCCGAAGTCACGGATCTTCCCATCTCGCTGGTGCGGCCTGCGGGACCCACCATCTGGTTCCTCGATCAAGCTGCCGCTGGCTAGCCGCCCCATCCTCTGCCGTCCCTGCGTACAGCTAATCCTTTACGCACGCAGTACTATTGCCCCTTCAAAACCTGCCGATTACCCTCTTGGGGGGGTTATAGCTACGCCGGAAGCCCATCCGCCGTGAACCCCGTACTTAGCTCCCAGGCAGTCCTGATCAGGTGTAGTCAAGATGCTGATGAATAAGGACTTACCATCCACCTTCAAAACTCGTGCCAGTCGCCGGGGTGTGCGCGTCAATTCCAGGGTTCCTGTTCGAATCGAATGGGGTGTGGAAACAGGCGGCCCGCTGAGTGAGCAAGCGTATACCCGCGTCGTGAATTGCTATGGATGTCTGCTGGTTGCGCCCCACGAGTTATCGCTCGAGCAGCGAATCCAGGTTCGCAATCTGGCGAATCATCGAAACAACGATGCCGTGGTGGTCTGGAAGGGAAAGCACCGGACCGATGGCTGGGAATTGGGTGTTGAGCTAATCAATCCGGAAATGGATTTTTGGGGGTTGGAACTGTGATCGAACAAAAAATTGAGAGTCCGGCGGTCCCGCAGGGATATGGAGGGATCGACCGGCGCCGCACGCAGCGAGTGATGATTCGCATCGGCGTGACCATCTACACCACCACTCAAGGTGAGAAGCATCACCTGAAAGTATTCACCTCGGACGTAAACGTCCACGGAGCTTTGCTGCTGTGTCCGCAGGCCTTTGCCCTGGGCGCGAAGTTCGAGGTGGAGCACAACGTCACGCGCGAAATGCAGGTCTGCCGGGTGGTTCGCCCGCCCAAGCCCGTCGGGAGTGAATTCCTGGTCCCGGTGCAATTTGAAAAATCCGCGCCCGACTTCTGGAAAATCTCGTTTCCACCCGCGGATTGGAAGCCCTTCGAAAGTTAACGGAGAAACAGCGGATTCCTCGATCGATCCAGGGTGACTGCCGCTGAATCCGATCTTCTCTTCTGCTAGAACGGCAGCTTGCCCAGGTCCACGTTGCCTCCGGACAGAATTACCCCCACTTTTGTCCCTTCGGCGTGAATCTTTCGCAAGAGTGGCGGGGCGGCGGCCACGGCGGAGGAAGGTTCGGTAAGAATTTTCAAGCGTTCCCAGATGGCGCGCATGGCCTCCACGATCTCCTCCTCGGTGACCAGCGTGATTTCGTCCACCCGCTCCTTCAAGATCGAAAACGTCAGTTCGCACAAAGTCGCGCGCAAGCCATCGGCGATGGTCTCTGTTTTCGCGGCGGGTTCGATCCGTCCCGCGGCCATCGAGCGGTAAGCGTCGTCGGCGTTTTTCGGCTCCGCGCCGATTACGCGGATGCCGGGCCGCAATTCCTTCGCGGCAATCGCCGTGCCGCTCAGCAGTCCGCCCCCGCTCACCGGGGCGATGATCACGTCCAAATCCGGAATTTCCTCGAGCAACTCTAGCGCGGCCGTTCCTTGTCCCGCGATCACCCGCAAATCGTTATACGGATGGATCAGGATCGCGCCTGTTTGCTCCAGCAATTTCTTCAGCGCCGCTTCCCGCGAGGCGAGATTGTGCTCGCATTCCGTGACCTGTCCTCCATAACCTTCCACCGCCTGCCGCTTCACCCGCGGTGAACTGGTAGGCATGACGATCCATGCCCGAATTCCGCGCTCTCGCGCCGCCAGCGCCACGGCCGCGCCGTGATTGCCGGAGGAATGCGTGACTACTCCCCGCGACGCTTCTTCCTCCGTGAGCGAAAACACCGCATTGCTGGCCCCTCGCATCTTGAACGAGCCGCCCTTTTGCAGATTTTCACATTTAAAAAAAAGACTGGCCCCCGCGCGCTCATCGAGCGACGCGCTTGTAAATACCGGCGTCCGGTGGATGCGCGGCGCTATCCGGCGGTGCGCCGCGCGGATCATTTCCAGATCAGGTCCCATGCTCATCGGCTCTGCGTCCTCCGTGGACTCTCTGCCGGAATTATGTCATAGGTGCGAGCGGCGGCTTGTTCCATTCCGGCACAGCCCTCTGTTCAAGGCTTTTTCCTTTCGTTATGATAGTTCTTGACGAATCCAATTATGATCTGGATACTAAGAAAACCCTTCCGTTCGAATCGCTGTATTTCAATCCACAGATTACCCGATGGAGGAGACCATGAGTACCAGAGAAAGGCGTTTGGCGCCCCGCAAGGAAGTTTCCATCCCGTTGCGATTTCGCATCACCACCAGCAGCACTGCCGCAGTCACTGCCGGAAGAGCCCTGAATGTCTCCGAGCACGGCCTGTATTTTTCTTCCGATCACGAGCTGATCGTCGGGTCGCCTCTGGAGATATTTCTCACGCTCCCGCGCGAGATCACTGGCAAAGGGCCGGAAGAGGTTCGTTGCTCGGGCCACGTCGTGCGCGTCATTCAAGATGCCGAACTGCCGGGCCAATTGGGGGTTGGAGTGCAGATCGATCATTTTCAGTATGCTGCCGCAGCCAGATGGGCCAGTTAGTGGGAGCCCATCTTTCCGGGCCCGTCTGCTGAGTTCGTGGTCCTCCCCTGTGGCAGCGAGGACATCGGCAGGCGGGCTCGGCTATTGAATCCGGGTTTCGCGCCGGCGGTGGGCTTACTGTCGTCTTGGATGGAAGGACTGGCCCCGCTGCTAGATCTTATCTCAGGCATGGTTCCAGGGGGTCGGAGCTTTAGCTCCCACATTACAATGCCCCTAAGAGTTGGGCTTTAGCCCCTGAAGACAATCCGGGAAACCGGCCGGCCTATTTGTAGGATGAGTTCTAGTGTACTGCCGGCGGCCGGGTGGTGAAAGTTACCTTCGCGCTTACCGAGTTTTCAAATCGATCGTAAACCTGAACGGCGATGGTGTGTTCGCCCGGCGGGAGATTGCGCAGCACAATTTCGTAACTCTCCTGGCGCGCATCCGTCAGGCCGCCCGCGGGGACCGCCTGCATCCAGTCGCCGGCATCGACGCTGTATTCGGCGCTGGCGATGTCACTCGAAGGATCATGGGCCTCGAACCGCACATGAACCTCGGCGCCCGCATTGTCCGCGCGCAGGTTTTGAATCGCCGGCGGCGTATTGACCACGGCGAAGTGGTCGCTTTCGCGCTGTGTGGTCAGCGCTTCCTCCGGTGGATTCGACGGCGCATCCGTCGCTTCGATCTTCAGGATGTACGCCCCATCGGGCATTGGATTCGTATCCCACGAATAGAATCGCTGTTCAATCTTGTCTTTCAATACCCGCCAGGTTTTCTCGCCTTCGCCGCGATAATAGATGGTGAAGAGAAGATCGTCGTCGTTTTCGTCGTGCGCGGCCCACACCACGGTCTGAAATCCTTTCTGTACGAATCCCTGGCTGGGCGATTCCTGTTTGTGTCTCTGCTGATATTCCTGCGCAGCGGCGGCTGCGGCAACAATGGCCGGATTCGCCTGCGGCATGCGCAGCGGCGCCGGCTGCGCCTGTCCGGGCCCCGGTTGGCTGAGGAAGCCCTGCGCGCGAATGCCCGGATCTTGCAGCACAATTCCGTCAATTTCCGGCGCCACGTTTTTCGGCAGATACGCGATGCTCACCCAGGAGATATTCGGCTCTTCGCCCGCCGGCGATCGGAACACTGCTTTCCATTGTACGAACCGCGCCGCGGGACAATTCACGGTTTCTCCACCGGGGTTCGAGTACGGCCCCGCCCAGGGGCTCCAGTTCTTTTCCGGCGTGGACGTATTGCCGGTTCGCACGAAGAATTCGATCTTGCCCCCCGAGCCGTCGTGATCGCCCCACCAGGTCAGCCGGCCCCAGCGCGAGAAAATTTTGGCGTCGAAAGCCTGCGATTCAAACGAGCCTTCCGCCGCAAACCCCGGCCCGAGCTGGAAAACTTTTCCGGGATTGGCGGTGGCCAGATAAACCGTTCCGCTCGAGCCGGCCGCCAGGCCCGTCACCTGCGCCGAAGCCGTCTTCGCCAGGCTCGAAAATACATCATCGCTATCGAGCTGAATCAATTCGCCATGATTTCCCGTGCCCAGCAGAAGTTTCCCACTCGAGGAAAAGCCCATGGCGTAGATCAGTTCTTCCCGCGAATTCCACAAAACCTGCGGAGAGCCATCGGGCGCGATTCGATAAACTTCGCTGCCGCCCGTAATGGTCTGGAACGGCTGAAGGGCCAGGTTAGGCTGCGGTTGCCCTCCCTGTCCCGGTTGTCCCGCCGTCTGGCCGGTGACAACAATTGTCGCCGGAGCTCCCGGAGCTGCCGGAGCGCCCGGCAGCACAAAAGGAGTTGGCCGGCGCTTTTCGCCGATCGCCGCGGCGTAAACAGTTCCGGAACGATCCACCACGAGCGAGGTCACCTCCTTCTTGCTCGTCTCATAAATCACAAACGACGGCCCCGCTTCGGCCAATGCGGCTCCCTTGCCGCCTTTGATTTCCACGCGAATAATCAGCCCGCTGGGGTCCGTTCCAACAATCAAATTTCCCTTCGCGTCAAACGCCAGCGAGCGCGCGTGATTTTCTTCCGTCTTATAAAACACCTGGCCCTTGCCGTCCGGCGCCACGGCGAAGACTTCGCCCTTATCGCCGGTGGCCACGAAAAGCGTGCCATTCGCATCCACCGCCAGCGCCCATATATATTTCGTCTTGGGTTCAAAGAAGACGCTGTTTTTTCCTTCCGGCGTCACTTTGTAAACTTTGCCGTCGGGAGATGTGCCCACGTAAAGGTTGTCCTGCGCGTCGAAGGCCAGGGCTTGCGCCTCCAGGTCCTGCGATTCGAAAAAAGTAGCCGGCTTGCCGGCCTCATCAAAGCGCAGCACTTTGGCGTTTGAGCCGCCCGCGGCGTACAGCCGTCCCTTGGAATCCATGCGCAGCGCCCACA
>JBGPTK010000147.1:0-9769 GCA_041490605.1 Terriglobia bacterium
CGAAAAAGCGATGGACCAAATCGGGGGCGAACTGCACGCTCAATATTTGCTGGGTTACCAACCGCCCGGCAACGATCTGACGGGCTACCACGATATTCATGTAACGGTGGCGCGGGAGGGCGTCGACGTCCGCACCCGCCCCGGCTATTACATCGCGCCCCCCGAACGGAATTAGATGTATGCGCCCAAGTTTGCAGCGATGCGATATCTGTTACAGTTGGTATTGTGCACTCTAGAAAACAATGGCATACTTGTGGCATTATATGGCTCGAAAACCAAACGATGTTGACACAGTACAGATAACGATTTCAACAACACCCCCTGTTAGCGCTTATCTCAAAAAGCTTGTTTCTAGTGGACTTTATGGCAAGAATCCTGCGGATGCTGCTGAGCGTCTAGTTACTTCGGGGATAGAACGCCTGATTACACGGGGTGTATTGAAACGCCGCTTGGGGTAGACGGATGGTTGCCATAGGAGCGTAGCCCACGTGCGGGGGAGGGGACTAAATGACAAAAAGACGTAGACTTGACAAACCGAAGCGTAGAAAGGAGAATATCCAATCTGTCCCTGCGAAGGATATCTCTACTGTGCCCCCGACGAATCAGAGCTTCGTAATTTCTGAAGAAGAACCTCTCAGCAAACCTGAACTGTTACGTGCCTTTTGGGATAGATACTTCAACAGTCTTGAAGAAACGCGGCAAGAGATCGAGCAACGGCAGAAGAAGTCCATTCGTTGGGCGAGAGAGACACTCATCCGCTAGATTTCGACTGGCGACACCGCCTTGAGAATTCATGACTGCGACGAAACCATTCTGGATAGGCTTCTAGATGAATTTCGGCCTTTATCTCCCGCGCCCAGGCGAACCTTAGCGAATACATTGCAGTACGCGGTTAAGCGATTGAAACCGAAAAAGGTTTTGGTCGAGTCCGACTACATCTGCAAAGATTATCGTAGTGAGTATTCAGCCTTATATTCCAAGCGATTCAAAAAGTTTAGTGATCGGAGCACCCGGTTACATTTCTTTGCTTCATCTGATGTGAGTGTGGACCTCCTCAAGGACCCGTCTCGCGATTCAACCGAATTCGGATATCTTGGGTATATCGTAATGCGCCCCACGGACGTAGGGCGTGTTGGCCGAACGCTGCTGCCACACCCGGCCTGGGATTCTAATAAATTCTACATACCCTGCACGGCATATTTCCCAGCTCACATTTTGGGATGCGAGTTTTCTATAGAGGGCATGCCCTTCTGCCAACAAGATGGGATGGTGATGACATGCGCGCAAGCTGCGGTTTGGATGGCCTGTCATTTGCTCAGCCGGAGAGTCGGATTATCAGCTCCGTTGCCACACGAGATTAACGAAAGTTGCTCAAGATATTACTTGGGCTGGGTCGGTAGGGCACTCCCGTCTGGTGGCCTCACAGTAGAGAATATGGTCAATGGTCTAAGCGATCTTAAGTATTCGCCCATCTTCCATCGGATAGATGGTCCGGACCAGCGAAAAAACGTCGCTGTCGAAATGGTTTGTAAATATATTGAGTCGGGAATCCCGGTAATTCTCATGCTGCCGGGGCATGCGGTTACTGCTTGCGGTTACGTTTATGACCCGGACCGGAATATTCAACAGAAAGGCCCAGTAGTCGGATTCGAGAACTGGGTGAAAGCCTTGATTGTTCACGATGACGCAGTCGGGCCCTATCGAATTATGCCTGTTGATGAAACTGCGCGCGCAGATTTGGTAAATAGTGATGTCGCCGATTTATTGATGCCGGAAGGGTGGCCCGAGAGGAGAATTCGGAACACGACGACCAAACAGATTGAAGGGGTAATCGTTCCTCTGCCGGATAAGGTGTATTTGACCGGCGATTGGGTTTGTCGAATCGCGAGATCGTTGATCGACGACAGGGTAATTCAGCAACCAGTATCTATTGCTTCAAAGCGCGGAGAGCAAAGCCCGGCGAAGTTCTTGCACGCATTACATGCCGACTCAGACGACCGCGTTGTACTCCGTGCCTATTTTTTGTCTGCGGAATCATTTAAGGCCAGTATGCGTGTGGCACCCCTTCGGGGAACGATGAGTCCGACGGTGAGAGAACACTATCAAACTGTGTCAATGTCTAGACTAATTTGGGTTGTCGAGCTTACTCTCTCAGACGAGTTGCAAAAACAAGACGAGGCGGATCGACATGTCTATGGGGAAGTACTCCTTGATTCCACGGCTAGTCCGTACGGCCCGTCCTTCCTCTCCATCCACTTGCCCGGAGTGTTGTTCATCCAAAACCTCAACTCCGAAGGTCAAATAACAGCAATACCTCTGCCCGATGACAAGCCGTATCTCTACCCACGTGATTTCGCTCTCAACAATCCCGGGGGCCGAAGCATCAAGGGGGTCAACCGCACGACGACGGTTGCCTAGTTCTTTTCAAAGCCCGGAGTGACGGCGGCTTCGGCTTCTTCAGGGATGGAAGCGGCGGCGGCGATGCGGTCGCCTTCGTCGAGCCGGAGCAAGCGCACACCTTGCGTGGAGCGGCCAGCTTCGCGGATTTCGGCGGAGTGGACGCGGATTACTTTTCCCTGGCCGGTGATGATCATCACGTCGGCGTCTTCCTTCACCTGCAGGGCGGCGACCACGGGACCGTTGCGGTCGGTGCTCTTCAGGTTGATGACGCCCTTGCCGCCGCGCGAGGTGACGCGATACTCGGCCAGCGGGGTGCGCTTGCCGTAACCTTTTTCGGAGACGGTGAGCATCAGCGAGGTGAGCGATTCGCGGATCTGGTCGCTTTCCAGTTCATCGAGATTCTGCGTTACCTGCTTGAATTCCTTCTTGATGATTTCGAAATCGGCCTGCACGGCATCCATGCTGACCACAAAATCGTCCTTGTCCAGATCCATTCCGATCACGCCGCCGGCCTGGCGCCCCATGGAGCGCACTTCCGTCTCACGGAACAAGATGGCCTGGCCCAGGCGGCTGGCCAGGAAAATCATCTGCTTGCCGCCGGTGAGTTTCGCGCCGATCATTTCGTCGTTGTTTTCCAGGTTGATGCCGATGATGCCGGACGGGCGCGGATTGGAAAATTCCGCGAGCACGGTTTTCTTGACGGTGCCATTGCGCGTGGCCAGGAAGACGAAGCGGCCTTCTTCCTCGAGGTTGCGCGCGGAAACCACCGCGGCCAGCTTTTCGCCATCCTGGAAACGCACCAGGCTGGTGATGGCTTTGCCGCGCGTGGCCGCGGCCGCTTCGGGAATTTCATACACTTTCAGCCAATAGATGCGGCCCTTGGAGGTGAACAGCAGGATGTAGCTGTGCGCCGAGGCGATGAAGAAATGTTCGACGAAATCTTCCTCGCGGGTGCGCGCGCCGATGCGGCCCTTGCCGCCGCGCGACTGGTGGCGATAGGTGTCCACGGAAGTGCGCTTGATGTAGCCGGCGTGGCTGACGGTGATCACCATTTCTTCGTCTTTGATCAGATCTTCCAGCTTGATTTCCTCGACGCGGTCGACGATCTGGGTGCGCCGGTCGTCGCCATAAAGCTTCACGATTTCCTTCAGCTCGGCCACGATCACGTTGCGAATTTTCTTCTCGCTGGCGAGGATGGATTTCAACTCGGCGATTTTCTCCTGCAGCTCTTTCAATTCCTGGAGGATCTTTTCGCGTTCGAGTTGCGTCAGGCGGTGCAATTGCAGATCGAGGATGGCCTGGGCCTGGCGGTCGCTGAACTTCCATTCCGCCATCAAGCCTTCTTTGGCTTCCTTGGGCGATTTCGAGCGGCGAATCAGCTTGATGATGTCGTCGAGATGTTCGAGGGCTTTCTTGAAACCGAGCAAAATATGTTCACGCTCTTCGGCTTTGCGCAATTCGTACTGGGTGCGGCGGCGGACCACGTCCACGCGATGTTCGATGAACAGGCGCAGCAATGCGATCAGCCCGAGTTCGCGCGGCTGGCCGCCCACAATCGCGAGCAGGATCATGCCGAACGATTCCTGCAACTGGGTGTGCTTGTAGAGCTGGTTGAGGATGAGCTGGGATTCTTCGTCGCGCTTCAGCTCGATGACGATGCGCATTCCATCGCGATCGCTTTCGTCGCGAATGTCGCCGATGCCCTCGATCTTCTTGTCCTGAACCAGGTGGGCGATGTGCTCGATCAGCCGCGCTTTGTTCACCTGGTAAGGCAGTTCAGTGATGACGATATTTTCGCGGTCCTTGCTCGCCTTCTCGATGGCGGCTTTGGCGCGGACTTGAAACGAGCCGCGGCCGTTGGTGTAAGCCTGCTCGATTCCTTCGCGGCCATAGATGTAACCGGCGGTGGGAAAATCCGGGCCGGGCACAAGTTTCATTATTTTTTTGAGGTTCGTTTCGGGCTCTTCGATCAGCAGGATCGCGGCTTCCACCACTTCGCGCAGATTGTGCGGCGGGATGTTGGTGGCCATGCCGACCGCGATTCCGCTCGAGCCATTGACGAGAAGGCTGGGAATTCGCGTGGGCAAAACAACCGGTTCCTGGGTGCTCTCGTCGAAATTGGGAACGAAATCAACCGTTTCCTTTTCGATGTCGGCGAGCATTTCCTCGGCGATTTTCGAAAGGCGCGCTTCGGTGTACCGCATGGCCGCGGGCGGGTCGCCGTCCACCGAGCCGAAGTTTCCCTGGCCGTCGACCAAGGGGTAGCGCATGTTGAAATTCTGCGCCAGGCGCACCAGGGCGTCGTAAACGGGCGCGTCACCGTGCGGGTGGAATTTGCCGAGAACCTCGCCGGTAATTTTCGCGCACTTGCGGTAGGGCTTGGTGGAGGTGAGGCCAAGCTCGTACATGCCGTAGAGAATGCGGCGGTGGACGGGCTTCAGGCCGTCGCGCACGTCGGGCAGCGCGCGGCCGATGATTACGCTCATGGCGTAATCGAGATACGACTTCTTCATCTCCGATTCGATATCCACCGGGGTGATGATCGATTGGTTCTGTTCGTCAGCCATTCATCCCTCTTGGTGATTTTTGTTTGCTTTGGAAGTCATTCCGAGGCCCGCGCTCTTTGCGGGCCGAGGAATCCAGGATGACTCGCCCAAATTTACATTCCACTCGTGATCCCTCGCGTTGCTCGGGATGACACCTCAAACCGTTCGCGCCAACCTCGTTGTTCCTACGTTTTCCGCGCGGCGCGTTCGAGCGCGTACATTTTCACGGTTTCGAACGCTGAAGCATTATTCGAAAACCGCTGCGGGCCGAAATGCGTTTCCAGTTCGCTCAGAAGTGCGGAGCATTCGGTTTCGCCGGCGCATTCGATCGCGACGCCGCGCTCGTTGTCGGGAGCCGTGGTGGGCGTGGCGCGAAATTCCGAACAACTCAGCCCGCGCAATCCCGGCAAGATTTTCCATGTGAGCTGGTAGATCACCTTATTTCTTCGTTCCCGGCTTCAGCAGAAAAAAGATCCCGATGGCGACCGCCAGTACGAATCCCGCGCCGATCATGTTGATCCAAAAACTCGTCCGCCAGAAATCGGCCAGTGACGGATCGAAAGTGAGATTGCGATGCCACTCGCGATAATCGGACAGGATCAGCGGCGCGCGCCGCGCGGCCACCACGATGCCCGCGAGAAGCAGCCCCCAGCGAATCGCATTCCGGTACGGTGATTGCAATATTTACCTACGTTTTTCGTCTAACCGCCTTGGCCCAAATCTCCTCAAGTTGTTCGTGATCCCTCGCCCCGATCAACAACATCGGGACGCAGAAGTCGCGCTTCGTTCGGGATGACAGCGCAAGGCGCCGGCACGGGCACAGGACTAAATGTCGAGGTTCACGACTTCCAGGGCGTTTTCCTCGATAAATTTGCGGCGCTCCTCGACGTTTTCGCCCATCAGCGTGGCGAAAATTTGTTCGGCGACGACGGCGTCTTCGAGGCGCACCTTGAGCAGCGTGCGCGTCTCGGCGTTCATCGTGGTCTCCCAGAGCTGGTCGGGATTCATTTCGCCAAGGCCCTTGAATCGCGTGATGGCGAAATCCTTCTTGGCGTCTTCGAGGACGAAATTCAGGACGTCGCGCATATTTTCCTTCACGGCCTTATCGCCATTGCGGGTGACGGTGAAGGGCGGATGGTCGATCTCCGCGATGCTCTGCTGCAGGATGCGCAGGCGCTTGTATTCGGGCGAGGCGGCCAGCGCCCAATTGACGCGGCGCTCGACGCCATTGGTCAAGACCAGTTCGTAGAGGCTGTGTTCCTCGTCAAACGCGATCTTGCCTTCGCATTTCAGTTTTTCCTTCTCGATGGCCTTCAGCAGCTTTTCGAGTTTCTTTTTGTCGGCGAAGTCGATTTTCTTGTCGAGTTCGCTGGAGGCCAGCAATTCCACGAGTTGGGCATCGCGCATGCGTCGGGCGAGCTTCGCGGCCACCTGGACGAATTCCTGGACGTTGAGCAGGAAGGTGGTCAACGGACCGCCTTCGAGAACTTTTCCGTCTTTGGATTTGACGACGTGCTCCTCGGTGGCGCGCTTCATCAGCTCGCGGGCGAATTCGCGTTCGTCGCGAATGTAGCGCTCCGTTTTGCCGCGCTTCACGCGATAGAGCGGCGGCTGGGCGATATAGATGTGCCCCTTGTCGATCAGCTCGCGCATGTGGCGGAAGAAAAAGGTAAGCAGCAGAGTGCGGATGTGGCTGCCGTCCACGTCGGCGTCGGTCATCAGGATAATTTTGTGGTAGCGGACTTTGTTGGCGTCGAAATCGTCCTTGCCGATGCCGGTGCCCAGGGCGGTGATGATGGCGCGGATTTCTTCGTGGCCCAGCATTTTGTCGTAACGGGCTTTTTCGACGTTCAGGATTTTGCCCTTGAGCGGGAGGATGGCCTGGTAGCGGCGGTCGCGGCCCATTTTGGCCGAGCCGCCGGCCGATTCGCCTTCGACCAGGAACAGCTCGCAGCGCGCCGGATCGCGTTCCTGGCAATCGGAGAGCTTGCCGGGCAATCCGCTGGAATCGAGAGCGGACTTGCGGCGCGTAAGCTCGCGAGCCTTGCGCGCGGCTTCGCGGGCGCGCGAGGCGTCGATGCACTTGCCGATGATTTTGCGGGCGATGGAAGAATGCTTGTCGAAATATTCGCCGAGCCGTTCGTTGACGAGCTGCTCGACCAGTCCCTTGATGTCGCTGTTGAGCTTGCCCTTGGTCTGGCCTTCGAACTGGGGCTGGGGCAACTTCACGGAAACGACGGCGACCAGGCCTTCGCGAACATCGTCACCGGTGATGCCGACTTCACCTTTTTGATCCTTGAGCATGCCGAAGGAGCCGGCGTAATAATTAATGGTGCGCGTAAGGGCGGAGCGAAAACCGGAAAGATGCGTTCCGCCATCCACGGTGTTGATGGTGTTGGCGAAGGCGAAAATATTTTCGGCGTAGCTGTCGTTATATTGCAGCGCGATTTCGATGTCCACCGTGTCGCGCTTGCCTTCCATGTGGATGGGCGAATCGTGCAGCGTTTGCTTGCCGCGGTTCAGATGCTTGACGAATTCAGCGATGCCGCCGGTGAAGCGGAATTCCGCTTTCTTGTCGGTGCGCTCGTCGTGGAGCGTGATATTCAGGCCTTTGTTCAGGAAGGCCAGCTCGCGAAGGCGCTGCGAAAGCGTGTCGAAACTGAAATTCAGGGTGGTGAAGATCGTGGGATCGGGGTGAAACGTGACCTTCGTGCCGGTTTTCCTGGTCTTTCCGGAAGCTTTGAGCTTCGACGTGGGGACGCCCTTTTCGTAGGCCTGTTCCCACACTTCGCCATCGCGCCAGATCTCCAGGTCGAGCCAATCCGAAAGGGCATTGACCACGGAGACTCCGACTCCGTGCAGGCCGCCGGAAACTTTATAAGTGTCGCTGTCGAATTTTCCGCCGGCGTGGAGCACGGTCATCACCACTTCGGCGGCCGGCTTTTTTTCGGTGGCGTGCATGTCCACGGGAATGCCGCGGCCGTTGTCGATGACCGTGACGGAATTATCTTCGGCCACCGAGACATTGATCTCGTCGCAATAGCCGGCCAGGGCTTCGTCGACGGAATTGTCCACCACTTCCCAGACCAGATGATGCAGGCCCAATTCACCCGTGGAGCCGATGTACATCGCGGGACGCTTGCGCACGGCCTCGATTCCACCCAGCACTTTGATCGAAGTAGCGTCGTAGCGATGCCCAGGACCTTTGGCAGAGGTCTCTTTATCACCCATGGCGTGCACGTCTCCTGGCGTTGCGTTCGGGAAGGCGGAAGAGCGGGAAAGCTCGACACTCGCCTTACCCTGTGGTCTGCCACTCTCGAAAGAGTGCAAGACTCGAAGGGTTTACTTGCTTCATCCCGTCCCGTTCCGCGGCGAAAAGCGGGGGGACATGGCGAAGACTTATTTCCCCGTAAGGGGATCTTCCGGGCCGTGCTGCCTTTCCCCTGAGCCCTGGCGCGGGCTCAAAAAATCAGAGGCAACCAGACCCGGCCACAGTGCCGGTCCAGAAGGAATCTGTGACCTGAATACTTGCGAATCTTACTGGAAATCAGGGATTTTCTCAAGGCAAAGTTGAGGGCTACTTCTTTCTTTTATGTTATTTAATATCAGTATTTTAGGGGAAGAGAGGCGGATGGTTTGGCTGGAGCGTTCAGGGCGAATATAAAGCGAATCTGCGGTGAATGGAATTTGGCGATTTACACGAGACTATTTGTGCATATTTTCTGTCAAAGTTTCAGCTTGAAACGAAGCGCCGAGTTGCTGCAGCAGCGCCATTCGATCGCCCAGAATCCATCCTTCGGAAACTTTCCCATTGGCAATTTTGAAAATTGCCGTGCCTGCGTAGGTGATTTGTTTTCTCGTCGCGGCGATGCCGAATATTTCGCCGCGATGCGTGCCGCGGTAGGTGAGCCGCGCGACCACTCGATCGCCTTCGGCGACGAGCTCCTCGATATGATTGTGAAAATCCGGGAACGCGGCGCGGACCAGGCGCATGTAATCGCAAAAAGCGGCGCGGCCTTTGGTTGCGACTCCGAGCGAGCCATGGAAGATAATTTCATCCGCAAGAATTTCGCCGGCCGCGTCGAAATTCCAGGGATTCCACATTTCTTGGTAATAACGGCGGATCAGGACTTTGTTTTTATCTTCCACGGAATCGAGCGGAGCGACGATGTCTCCCACGCGAATTTTCCCTTCGGTCAAAATATCCACGCGCAAGCCGCCGCGGTGGAGCAAGGCTTGATTCACGCCTTGCTGCGTGAGTTCTTCCAGATAGCCGCACGGCTCGCAGAGACGCACGCCGCGGAGGACGACTTCGCCGGCGCGGAAGTCTCGACCGACCAGATGATTCAGCGGCACGCCGCGCGTGACCAGGTTGCGCCGCGCGTCGGCCGCCGTGAACGGCTTCACCAATTTGGCGGCGGCTGCTGCGAGGGCTTCGCTTTCGATCAGCGTGAGCACTCGGCCGGTGCCGGGCTGATTCGAATAGGCGCCGCGCGAGAAGAAATAGCGATCACCGTCGAGTCCGCGGCCGGGCACGGCGCGCACCTCGTCGCGGGATTCCATGGAAACTTTCGCCTCCGGAGCGATCACAATTGAAATGATGCTGCCTCTCCACATGTGTTTTTCCTCCCGGCGTTAACGCGCTTGGGATGGTGATTTTACTGGTCCTTCCCGAGCAAACGGAGCGCGACGAGAGCATAAACCGCGGCGCAGGAAAAAACATCCTTCATCGCGACGAATTCGTTTGGCCCATGAGCGACGGAAAGCATTCCCGGGCCATAGGCGAACGCGGGCGTGCCGTTTTCCGCATAGAAGCGCGTTTC
>JBGPTK010000148.1:0-9711 GCA_041490605.1 Terriglobia bacterium
AACCGTCAGTGCAACCGATTGAGAAATCCGGAAACTACGGCGTCTCTGCTCACCCAAATAGTCTGCTGCTGTTTGACCCATGGATAGCCTCGGCTGGTGGCGCAGAGCATAGCACTGTCCCAGCCGTTGGTCGAGCGGGCACAAGAATTATTAATTTCCGGAGCCGGGCGAATTTCCCGGGATCGCTCTCCCGTCCCTGGGCTCGCTTCGCGGCGGCTTGCGGATTCTCTAGCCTTTCTTTTTTCGCGTGGAAACTTTCGTCTCCACGCCCTGCCCAAGAGCCACCAGGCTCTCCAGCGCTTCTTTCGCTTCCTGGGCGTGCGGGCCGGTCGGCGCCAATTCCAAGTACTTCTGATACGCTTCGGCTGTTCCTGGCTGCACGATGTACGTGATTTTCTCACCTTCCTGCTTATAGTCCATGGCCGCCAGCAGCGAAGCCCCCAGCAGATACCAGCCATCCGGATTTTTCGGATCCACCTGCGTCGCCTTCTGCAATGGCGCCACCGCTTCCTTCATTTTGTTGTCGAGCCGCAGCACGATGCCCACGTTGCGCCAGCAGACCCCGGCGTTTGCGGGATCGATCGCCGCCGCCTTGTCGCAAGCCGCCCCCGCTTCCTGCATTTTCCCCGAACGGGCTAGATTGGTGCCCCAGCCGATGTAATAACCGGCCTGCATGGGTTTCAGATCGATCGCCTTCCCAAATTCCTGGGCTGCCTTGTCATACTCCCCCATGGCTTCGTACGCCGTGCCCAGGTTTGCCTGGACCGTGGCAAGATTCTTGTCCTTGCCGGCTTCCGCTCCCCTCTCGGCCGTCTCCAGTTCCGTCACCGCCGTTTGGTACAGCCCGCTCATCTTTTCCTTCATGGGCGCCCGCTGATCGGCGGCGGTCGTGGCCAATTGAGTTTTCAAGGCCCCGGCCTCGGTCATCGCGGCCACGCCCGCATCGAAGTGGGCTTTCATATTCGTGAATTGCTTTTCCTGCTCTTCTTTTTGCTTCATGGCTTCCACATTGATGCCCTGTTTGGCCGCGATCTCCTTTAAGTTGATCGTGACCTTGTTCTCCACGTCGGACCGTACTTGCACCTGCGACGAGTAGTTCACCTGTGGGTTGTGGATCGACACCGTATAAAGGCCCGGGCTCAGATGACTTAACGTGAAAGCTCCGTTCTTATCGGTCTTGACGGTAAAGTTCTGGCCGGACTCGTTCCTCACTTGCACTTCCAGATCCGCAAATGGCTTGCCCTGGGTATCGATTACTTCGCCCCTTAGAGTGTCTCCGAATTGCGCTGCGGTCTTGGGTGAATAGAGGAGGATGAGCGCAATGGCAAGGGCTCCCCAGGCAACTAGAGTTCGCTTCATGATCAATGCTCCTTCCAGGTTTGGATGCGCAATTGGATTATCGCGCAACTTGCACCCGGTACGCGATGGGGTCTCGAACGCCGGCTTCGGCGAATGCCTTCAGGCGCAACCGGCAGCTTTCGCACGCCCCGCAAGCTTCCTCTTCGAACTGGTAGCAGGACCAGGTGCGCTCGAGCGGCGCGCCCAATTCAATCCCCCGGCGAATAATCTCACGTTTTCGCATTTGAATCACGGGGGTAACGATCTCAATCCGCGTTTCGGGCTTCGTCCCGGCTCTTACCAGGTCCGAGAATACCCGGTAATACTCCGGACGGCAATCGGGGTAGCCGGAACTGTCTTCCTCCACTGCTCCGATGAAAACCGCCGTCGCGCCAATCACTTCGGCCCAACTTACCGCCGCCGAGAGAAAATGCGCATTGCGGAACGGCACATAGGTGACCGGAATTCGTGATTCCGCCACTGAACTCATTGTATCGCCATCCGCCTGCGGCACCGCGATCCGCTCATCCGTCAGCGCCGACCCGCCCATCTTCGCGAACGCATCCAGCCGGATCGTCAGCCGTTCGCTCACTCCATAAAATTCCGCAATCTCATCGAATGCGCGCCGCTCTCTTTCCTCCGTCCGCTGCCCATAACTCACATGCAGCAGCGCCAGCGCATACCGCTCCCGTGCGATGGCCGCCGTCACGCACGAATCCATCCCCCCGCTCAGCAGCACCACCGCCTTCTGTTTCTCACTCATCGTCATTCGATTTTTCCGTCATCCCGAACGGAGTGAGGGATCCCGAGCAAGCGTAGCTCGTAAGAAAACACGAGCCATGCAGCGGCCCTTGAATTCGCTCTCCCCAACTCTTGCCGCTTCCCCCTCAAACCCCATGCATCGCCGGATCCCAAATAAACTTATGCAACTGCAATCCCAACCTCACCCGCAACCCGTCCGCCAGAATCCATTCCGCCAGCGCACGCGCCTCCAACCCTTCCCACGTCCCGTTCGGGTCCGCCGCGGTTGGTGACAGCAACACTTCCCCCACCCGCTCTGCCAGCCGGTGCTCTGCAATAAATCCCCGCGCGAATTCATAATCACGCCGCGTGCTGATCACGAATTTGATTTCATCTTTCCGATCTACGGCCTCCAGGTTCGCCAGGTCGAAAGTATCGGCCTCGCCCGAATCCGGGCACTTCACATCCACAATCTTCACCACTTCCCGCGGCAGCGCGCCCACGAAGCGCTCCCCGCTCGTTTCAATCAGCACGGTGTATCCCGAGGCCAGCAGCTTCTCCGCAAGCGGCGCGGCGTCCGGCTGCAGCAGCGGCTCGCCGCCAGTGATTTCCACCAGCCTCACGCCATTTCCCGCCGGCGATTCTGCCGCGCCGCCGGAAAGCTCCCGCACGCGCTCGAACACTTCCTCAACGCTCATCTTCTTTCCGCCGTGAAACGCGTAAGCCGTATCGCACCAAGTGCAGCGCAAATTACATCCCGTCAGCCGCACAAAAATGCACGGCAGGCCGGCATGCGTGCTCTCGCCCTGAATCGATTTGAAAATTTCGGTAATCACCATGGCAGGAAATTCTTTCGTTCTAGCGTCCCGTTTCAGACTTCCTTCCCTGCCGCCGCAGGATCAGGAAGATGCATCCGAACAGCACCACCATCATCGCCACCCCGATGGGCAGCGAAACCCGCGTCCCCCAACCGATCGTCAGCCACCACAGCGCTACCAGAATCGCCGGAACCAGAATAATTAGGAAAGCCTTATTCATCTCGCTCGCAACCTTCGCCGATCAACCGCCGCCAGTTTCCTCATCCTGCTGATTCCCCGATTTCGCGGTCATCCCGAGCAACGCGAGGGATCCCGAGTCTCACGACCGCCAAACAAGCAGTTGAATCTCGCCGGCTGCAATCCTTTAGTCAATCTACCGCGCGCCACACGCTACGGCCGGTAAGTCGCCGCCGTCACATCCGTCTCCCAAACCGTGATACTCGAAACCGTCGCCCCATTCGGCGCCTTCTTCATCTGCTTCGCCGTCTCATCATAAATATATTTCGAAATGTTTTCCGCCGAAGGGTTGATTTCATCGAACGGTTTCATCTCATTCAAATATCGGTGGTCGAGCGAGCGGATCACGCTCTGGATCACCTGCTTCAAGTGAACGAAATCATACAACAACCCCACCGAATCCAATTCCGGCCCGGCCAGTGTCACACGCACCTTGTAATTGTGCCCGTGCAAATTCTCGCACTTGCCCTTGTATCCGCGCAGTGCGTGCGCGGCGGCGAACGTCTCGTCAACACTCACTTCGAACATGATGGCCCTTAATCCCTTGAAAATTCCTCAATTGCCTTCGGCTTGCTGGGGCGTTTTTCGCTCACCCGCGTTGGAATTCATGAACTCCGCCACTGCGGCAAGGTCTTGCGTCACTGTATATTCGGGCAATGATTCCAGGAAAATTCTACCATATTGCATGCGCTGGATACGGTTATCCAGGATCGCCAGCACGCCGCGATCGCTGCGCGCGCGAATCAGCCGCCCGAATCCCTGCTTCAACGCCAGCACCGCTTCCGGCACCTGGTATTCCGCGAACGCGTTGCGTCCATCTTCATTCAGCGCCCGCACCCGCGCGGCCACGATCGGATCGCTCGGCACCGCGAACGGCAGCCGGTCGATGATCACGCACGACAGTTGATCGCCCGGCACGTCCACTCCCTGCCAGAAGCTCGACGTCGCCAGCAGCACCGCTCCCGGCGTCGCTCGAAATCGATCCAGCAGCACCGATCGCGGCGCCGTCCCTTGCAGCAATAACGGATAACTCACCAGCCCCGATAGCCTCTCGTGCGCCTCCCGCATCTGCGCATGGCTGGTGAACAAACAGAAGGCGCGCCCCTTCGTAATTTCCAGCAAGCCCGCAATTTCCTGCGACGCCCGCGCCGCGAACTGCGCGTTGCGCACATCCGGTAGCGTCGAAGGAATGTACAGCAGCGCCTGGCTCTTGAAATCAAATTCCGAAGCCAGCACCTTCTCATTCGCCACTCGAATTCCCAGCCGCTGTTTCAGAAAATCGAATCGCCCTCCCACCGCCAGCGTCGCCGACGTCAGAATCGCCGTGTCGAACTGCTCGAAAAGCCGTTCGCGCAGAATTTCGCTCACGTCGATCGGCGTAGCCGCCAGGAAAATTCCTTTGCCCCGCCGCTCGAACCAGTAGACGTAATTGCGTTCCTCGCTCTCCAGCAGAAACGCGAATTCGCGCCGCAGTTCCGCCGCGCGTCTGGCGATGTTCAGAATCTCTTCCGGCTTCGTCGCGAGCGCCGCGATTTCCGCCTCCATCCTCTTCATGCTGGCAACCAGCCCGTCGTACGCTTCCCGGTTGCGTTCCAGAAACGCCGTCCGCTCGCTCGCCTCGAAGGGGAAGCGCCCCTCGCGCTCCGGAAAAGCTTCATAGAAAGTTCGCGCCCGCTCGCGCAGGTGCCCCGCCGTTTTCCGCAGGCTGGCGGCGCTGATGCCGGTCATCCGCATCGTTTGTTCCGCGTCCCGCGAAAGTTCCTCGAAGCGGTAACTCGATACCTGCCGCCCAAAATAATCGCTGGCCACGTCCTCGATCTCGTGCGCTTCATCGAACACCACCGAATCGTAATCCGGCAATATCGATCCGAAGTCGTCCTGCCGGATGGCCAGGTCGGCGAAAAACAAATGATGATTCACGATCACCACGTCCGCTTCGTGCGCCCGCTGCTGCATCGCGGTGATAAAACATTGTTGAAATTCCGGGCATTTCTGCCCGGTGCAGGCATCGCGCCGCGCGTCGATGCGGCCCCACAGCGCGGCATCGTCGGGCAGAAAATTCAGCTCGGCCCGGTCGCCCGTCTCCGTCACTTTTTCCCAGTCGCGGATTTGCGCGAACCACTCCACTTCGTCGATCCCCTTCAGCACCGGCTGGCCTTCCATCAAGTGTACTTTTTGCCGGCACAAAAAATTGCTGCGCCCTTTCATCAGCGCCACTTTCAGGTCCGGGGCAAAATATTTCTTGATGAATGGTACGTCCTTGAAGAAAAGTTGCTCCTGCAGCGATTTCGTCGCCGTCGAAATCACTACCCGCCGCCCGCTGCGAATCGCCGGAATCAAATACGCCAGCGTCTTTCCGGTTCCCGTGCCCGCTTCCACCAGCGCGTGCTGGTGCCCGCTGAATGCCTCCTCCACCAATTCCGCCATCGCCAGTTGCGATGGCCGGTATTCGTATCCAGGATGGCTCTTCTCCAGCAATCCCCCCCGGCCGAAAATCTCGGCCATCGTCAGCGCTTCCCGTTTTTCTCCAGCAGTTTGTCGAAACATGGTAAGGCGCCTAGAATAAACCGAAATTCACAATTCCTACTCGGAATACTCTCAGCAGCCGAAACGCTGCCGCAATAGACATCTCATGTAGCGCCGCCCTTAAGGGCGGCATCTTTCTTCGATCGACCCTGTTCCCACGGTTTGCAGACCCACAGCTTTTGCCGTCATCCCGAACGAAGCGCGGTGTGTGCGTCCCGATGCCTTTGATCGGGGCGCCTCTGCGGTAATCCTGTCTTGGCCGTGTAACCTCCGCAGCTAAATCCCTACACCCGATCCATTCCTCCCTCCACCCTCAAAAAGTAAATAATCCACCGACCAAGCCCCCGCTCCAACCACCAACAAAAACAACAAACACATCAACATCGCAAAATCCGTCCGCTCATCGCTAACCGCAAACCAAAACCCCTGCCCCGGCCGGTAAAGCTCCGGAATTTTCGTTGTAGCAATCGCCGTCAAAATCACAATCAAAAGCGGAATCGCCGCCACCCGCGCAAGCAGCCCAATCACAATCAACGCCCCGCACACAATCTCAAACGCCCCCACAAAATGCGCCGTAAACCCCGGATGCGCAAATCCAATCCTCTCAAATCTCTGCACCCCCATCCGCGGATCCAAAAATTTCAAAATCCCCTGCGAAATGAAAATCAACCCCACGCCCAGCCGAATCAACAAAACACTATGGCCATTCCACCTCGCCCTAAAAAAATCACGCCAATCGCGCATAACTCTCCTCCTCTGTCATCCCGAACGAAGTGAAGGATCCCGAGCTAGCGTAAAATGAAAAGTAGCAGCGACTTCTTCGCGGCCACTGAATTCTCCTCCGCTTCTCACCCCCCCCATCGCCATATCCGCCTCCATAGGTTACAGTGTTCCTGTCCCACTAATCTCACTCAACACCCCATGACCGGAAATCTCCCATCTCTAGTAATCGTCGGCCGCCCCAACGTCGGCAAATCTTCTCTCTTCAATCGCCTCACCGGCACGCGCCGCTCCATCGTCACCGACGAGCCCGGCATCACGCGCGATCGTATTTACGGCACCGCGATTTGGGAAGGCAAGCCCTTCGAAGTCGTCGACACCGGCGGCATCGTCCCTGACGACAAAGCCGGAATCCCCGGAGAAATTCTACGCCAGGCAAGAGTCGCCATCGAACAAGCAACGCGCGTCGTCATGGTCGTGGACGCGCGCCAGGGCGTCACTCCTCTCGATTCCGAACTCGCCCAGTTATTGCGCCGCGCCGGAAAGCCGCCCCTGATCGCCGCGAACAAGGTAGACACGCCCCGGCAAACGTCGCTCAGCGCCGCCTTCTATGAACTCGGCGACGAAGTAATTTCCATTTCCGCCGAGCACGGTTTGGGAATCGATGAGCTGCTCGACGAAGTCACCGCCGCTTTTCCGAAAGGCGAGGCCGCCGAAGCTCCCAAGGAAATCAATATCGCCATCATCGGCCGCCCCAACGTCGGCAAATCCACACTGCTGAATCGAATGGTCGGTTCCGAGCGCGCCATCGTCTCGCCAATCCCAGGCACCACGCGCGACGCAGTGGATACCATCGTCGAGCACGAAGGCAAAAAATATCGTTTCCTCGACACCGCCGGAATTCGCCGCAAGGGCAAAACCAAGCTCATCGCCGAAAAATTAAGCGTCATCATGGCCCGCCAGCAGATCGAGCGCGCCGATATTGCTCTTCTGATCGTTGACGGTTCGCTCGGCGTCACCTCGCACGACGCCACCATCGCCAGCTACGCCAAGGATTCCGGCCGCTCCTTGATCATCGTCATGAACAAATGGGATCTGGCGAAGGAAGCGGCGCTGAAGGCCTCCGCCGATCGAAGCAAGCAAGCGCGGCCGCCCAAACTCCGCACCGTCACCGATCCCACAAAACTGATGCAGGATTACGAACGCATCGTGCGCGCCAAACTCAAATTCCTCGATTACGTTCCCATCATCTTTCTCTCCGCGTTTACCGGCGAACACGCGGACAATCTTTTCAATCTTATCGACAAAGTAGCCACCGCGCGCCAGCGCCGCATCTCCACCGGCGAGCTGAACCGCTGGCTGATGAACGTCGACCTCGAACGCGGCACCTCTCCCGCCAGCCGCAAAATAAAAATTTATTACATCACCCAAGCCTCCGTCGCGCCGCCCACCTTCATCCTCTTCACCAATCAGCAGCACCACCTGCATTTTAGCTACGAACGCTTCCTCGAAAACCAGCTCCGCGCCAGCTTCGGCTTCCTCGGCGCCCCCATCCATTTCCTCCAGCGCCAGAAAAAGCGCACCAACCGCACCCGTCCCCCCTCCGCCACCCGAAACGAACGCTAGTCTTCTCTCCTGTAAACTCCCGCGGATTGTTTTAGGGGGCCGGAGCTTCGGAGTTTGCCCGCTATTTCTCTCCGCGCCCTTCGCGCCTCTGCTGTGAATCCTCCTTCTCGAGATTCGCGAGACGGTTGACATCTTTCGAAATCGGCCTACGATACAATCAGGAAAATGGCCACCGCAGCAACCAGAGCGACCGCAGTTCCCGACAAGCCTTTCTACCGGATCGGCGAAGTCAGCAAGCTCACCGCCACCAAACAATTCGTCCTCCGCTATTGGGAAACGGAATTCCCCATGCTTCAGCCGGTAAAAAGCCCCAAGGGACATCGCCTCTACCGCCGCGAGGATATCGAGCTGGTTTTCCAGATCAAGCAACTCCTCTACGAGCAGGGATTCACCATCGCCGGAGCGCGCCGCCACCTGAGCGAAGAGCAGGACGGCGAAAATGGAAACGGCAGCACTCACGAAAGCGCCGCCCCGTCCCGCGCCGCAACCCGCTCCGAATACGCCAGCGCGTCATCTCGTGGAGCGGCCCGCGCCGAAAATCTTTCTCACTCCCAGCGCAAAACCTTGCTCAATTTGCACGAAGAACTGCTCGCAATCTTGACCCTCCTCGAACCCAGGTGATACGCTGGTTTCTGCCATAGACAGACGTGGAACAGTCGGGACGTGGCGCAGCCTGGTAGCGCGCACCCTTGGGGTGGGTGAGGCCGCTGGTTCGAATCCAGTCGTCCCGACCATTTTCCCTCTCGACCAAAATTGTCCAGGGAATTTTGACGCCGAATGTTAGTGTCGCTGGGAAAAATGCCGCACATTTTGATCACTAATGATGACGGAATCGAAGCGCCGGGCCTGCGAGCCCTGGTCGCGGCGTTGGCACCCATCGCCACGCTCACCGTCGTCGCGCCCAATCGCGAACGCAGCGCCGCCGCGCAATCGCTGACTTTGCGCAGTCCGATCTTCTGCGAACAAAAATGTGAACGCGAATGGGCCGTGGACGGCACCCCGGCCGATGCCATGATCGTTGCACTGAATAAATTGCTTCCCGAGCCGCCCGACCTGGTTGTCTCTGGAATTAATCGTGGCGGAAATATGGGCGAGAATGTCTATTACTCCGGCACCGTTGGCGCCGCCATGGAAGCGACGATCAACCGGCTGCCCGCCTTCGCCATTTCGCTCGCCCATCGCGGAAAAGATTTTGATTTCGAGCCTGCCGCCCGCTTCGCGCGCGAATTCGCTTCTCTGCTGCTGAAAGAAAAATTGCCGCCCGGAATTTTGCTCAACGTAAACGTTCCGCAGCCCTGGAACGGCGGCGTGCGCTTCACGCGCCAGTCGCAAAAAGTGACTCGAAATTTATTACAGGAAGGATGCGACCCCCGCGGCCGCATGTATTTCTGGCTTCACGAACAGCAAATCACCGAAGGCATCGATCCCGATAGCGACTACGCCGCCGTCCACGCCGGCGCAATTTCCATCACGCCCCTCGAACTCGATCACACTCACGACGAGTCCCTGAATCATCTTTCCCACTGGGCCGCAACTCTCGAAGCCGCCCTCACGAAATAATCGTTCCCATCCCCAATCAAGCGCCGCGCGCCGGAACCAGCGACCACAATCTTTTCAAATAGCCATCCACTTCGCGAATCCGGAAAAGTTTCGAAAGTATTGCAATCAGCACCAATCCGACGGAACTCACCGCCGTCAGCACCAG
>JBGPTK010000149.1:0-9488 GCA_041490605.1 Terriglobia bacterium
AACGGCCAGCCACGAATCGCGGCGCCAGTTTCTTCGCTGCGCGAACAGTGGGCTACTTCTCTCGAACGAGCGCTGCGAATCCAATGACCCAGGTCTCTCCGCAACACGACGACAAGTTTCACGATGAATGCGGCGTGTTCGCTATCTTCGGGCATCCCGAAGCCGCCAAGCTCACCTATTTGGGCCTGTTTGCCTTGCAACATCGCGGCCAGGAATCCGCCGGAATCGTTTCCACCGACGGCGCCGATCTTTACTGCGTCAAGCAGATGGGCCTGGTGCAGGAAATTTTCACGCCGGAAGCAATTCAGCGTTTGCCCGGCCGGGTTGCCATCGGCCACACGCGCTATTCCACCGCCGGCGACACCACCTTGCTGAACGCGCAGCCGATCATGATCGATTGCAACAAAGGCAAGCTCGCCCTGGGGCACAACGGCAACCTGACCAACGCCCTCGAGTGGCGCCGCAAGCTCGAGCATCGCGGCTCCATTTTCCAAACCACCAGCGACACCGAAGTGATCGTGCACTTGATCGCGCGCAGCAGCGCCCGCAATTTGCCCGGCGCCGTTGCCGATGCGCTCACTTCCGTCGAGGGCGCCTTCTCGCTGATTATGCTGACCCGCGATGAGCTCTATGCGATTCGCGATCCTTACGGCTTCCGCCCGCTCTGCCTCGGCCGCCTGGGCGATGCCTGGGTGGTGGCTTCGGAAACTTGCGCCTTCGATTTGATCGATGCCGAATACGTTCGCGACGTCGAGCCCGGTGAAATGGTGCGCATCTCCCGCAGCGGACTCGAAACCATTCAATACGCGCCGGAACGACCGCATCAATACTGCATCTTTGAACACGTTTATTTCGCGCGTCCCGATAGCTTGGTCTTTGGCCGGCCGGTGAACCTGACGCGCGAGCGCCTGGGCCGGCGCCTGGCTCTCGAACATCCCGCGGATGCCGACCTGGTCGCCCCGGTCCCCGATTCCGGCGTGCCCGCTGCGATCGGTTACGCCAATGAATCCGGAATTCCGTTCCGCATGGCGCTGATCCGCAATCATTACACCGGCCGCACGTTTATCGAGCCGCAGCAGGCCATCCGCGATTTCGGCGTGAAATTGAAATTGAACCCGGTGCGCCGCCTGCTCCAGGGCCGGCGCGTGGTGCTGGTCGACGATTCCATCGTCCGCGGCACCACCAGCCGCAAAATCGTCCGGCTGGTCCGCGAAGCCGGCGCCGCCGAAGTTCACGTGCGCATCAGTTGCCCTCCCACCATTTCGCCCTGCCACTACGGCATCGATACGCCCACGCGCGAGGAACTGATCGGTTCGCATAAATCGGTGGAAGAAATTCGCCGCTTCCTGGACGCCGATTCCCTGGGTTATCTTTCTCTGCGAGGACTGCGCGAAGCGATCGGCGACGACAGCGGAAAATTTTGCACTTCCTGCTACACCGGGAGCTATCCCACCGAACTCGTGCAGCTCGAAGTCGAGGTACAGCGTGAATACTGAAGAGCCTGTGATCAAAGCGATCCCCAAATTGGGCGATCGCGTCTGGCGCGAAGCCCTTTCCTGGTTGTGGGTGCTCATCGCCTTCGTCCTGATCGAAGGAACCCTGGGGCAGGCGCGGGTGATCCCCAGCGCCTCGATGGAAAATACTTTGCTGATCGGCGACCACCTGATCGTCAGCCGCTTCGGCTACGACGCGGGTTTGCCGTTCACCAATTGGCATGTTCCCCTGTGGCGCAATCCCCGGCGGCAGCAAGTGGTCATCTTCCGCGCGCCGCTGCCCGGCTCGCCCGATTTTGTAAAACGGGTGATCGGCGAGCCCGGCGACAAGATTGCCATCAAGCAGGGCATGGTCTTCGTCAACGGCCAGCCGCTCAATGAGCCTTATGTCGTGCGCGAATTCTCTTCCGCGAATTCCGTTGCCGGCAATTATCCGCCCGCCCCGAGCGAGCTCTGGCGCTTCGGCCTGCAGTCCGATTGGGCCGCTCAGATCGGAAACTTTATTCACGATGGCGAAATCGTGGTTCCCCCCGGCCGCTATTTCGTCATGGGCGACAATCGCGACAATTCCTACGACAGCCGCTTCTGGGGATTCGTGCCGCGTTCTTCGATTGTCGGGACGCCGCTCTTTGTTTATATGTCCATTGACGCGCCGGAAGAAGTCTGGGAGCCGGGACACATCGGCGAGCGCTTCGCCGCGTATCTGAACGCGGTGCTGCACCCGCATGAGGTGCGCTGGCGCCGCCTGTTCTCGACATTCTAGTAGCACAGCCACTCTTGGCTGGCGAAGAGACTTTGAACGCGAAGCACCAGTTCCTGATTTTTCAGTATGCAGCGCAAAATTTCCAGGTTCGTTGCAACCGGTTCGAGCCCCCACCCTCAGAAACCGGGAAAAGGATCTCCCGATGCTCTACGCCGATGCAGGTGTTGATATCTCTGTGGCCGATCAGGCCAAGCAGCGCATCCGCACGCTGGCCGGCCGCACCTTCAATAGCAACGTCCTCGCGCCCATCGGCGGATTCGGCTCGCTCTTCCGTTTCGATCACAAGCGCTGGCGCGAACCGGTGCTGGTCTCCAGCGCCGACGGCGTCGGAACCAAACTCAAAATTGCCAGCGCGCTCGGCGTGCACTCCACCGTCGGCGTGGACATCGTCAACCACTGCGTCAACGACATCCTGACGCAAGGCGCCGAGCCGCTTTTCTTCCTCGATTATCTGGCCATGGGGAAACTCGATCCGCGCGTGATCGAGCAAATTATCGAAGGCATGAGCCGCGCCGCGAAATTGGCGGGTTGTGCTTTGATCGGCGGCGAAACCGCGGAAATGCCCGGCTTCTACGCGCCCGGTGAATACGATCTCGCCGGTTTCATCGTCGGCGCGGTGGATCGACGCAACATGCTCGGTCCCGCTCGCGTGCGCACGGGAGATATTTTAATCGCCCTGGCTTCCAGCGGCCTGCACACCAACGGTTATTCGCTCGCCCGCAAACTGGTTTTTCAAGTGGCGCGCCTGAAGCCGGAAACTTACGTCTCCGATGTTCATAATAAAATCGGCGCCGAATTGCTCAAGCCCCACCGCTGCTATTGGCCCGTCCTGAAAAATATCGTCGCCCGCGGATGGCTTTCCGCCATGGCCCACATTACCGGCGGCGGCATCACCGGAAATCTTCCGCGAGTGCTGCCGCGCACCGTGCAGGCCACCGTCGATCTTGGCTCGTGGCCGGTGCTGCCGGTGTTCCGCTATCTCGCGCGCATCGGAAAAATCGAAGAAGAAGAATTGCTGCGCACTTTCAATCTCGGCACCGGAATGATTCTGGTCGTCCCGCCCAAGCACGTCCGCAAAGTAGAAACCGAACTCAAGCGCCGCCGCGAAAAATATTACGTAATCGGCCGCCTCGAGCCTGGCCGCCCTCGCGTCGTCTACAACGGCCGCCTCCCCGCCTAGCCCCTCTCTCAATTCTGTATCCGGCGCTTGACTGTATTGTCTGTGGTCAAGGGATGGCTGGAGCAGCCTGGGGGGAAGACTCTTCCGTGGATTGAGCCAACCACACACCGGAACCTCCCCTTAGTTGCCAGGACGCGATGACAAGCGGCAGCAAACAGAATCGGCGCATGGCGATTTTAAAATCTTCGAAAGGGTATTACCCGAAATTCCGCGACATGCCTAAGAGTTTCCCCAGGCCCTATCTGCTGCCCAATCTATTGCTTCTTCCTTGTTGCCTCGATTGCCGCCACCATTTCACTTTTTTCCTTCAAGTGCTGCCGTAAGCTTGCCGCCGTTGGAGCCTTGCTGGCCCTCTCCAGCCAATAGCCATCGAGAGCCGCGGCAATCTGCTTCTTGTCCGGACTGTGTGGACTAAAATCCCGCCGGTATTCCAGGTACGCGACAATCGCCTGCGCCTCTTCCCTTGTAAAAATCGAAAGCCGGTGCCGCGCATAATCATAGAAAGTCGCCGCGCCATACCGCAGGGGATTGATCAACTCCAATTTTCCACTGCGCACCACAAATTTTCGGTTCCCCATCTCGACGTTCACTTCCATATCGGAAAATCCCAGCGTCAACAGAATCACCGGGTCCGCGGTTTTCAATCGTCCTTCCACATCAGCCACAAGATATGCCGGAAGAAAAAACCGCAGGCCTGCTTCCGAGAAAAAACTTGGCGCACTCGCATGCGCATCCAGGAAGCCCGCCTCGATCGATTCCCAATTTGTCTTTCCTTGGAATGGCTCAACTTCCTCGGCGGGTTCGCATCCTTCATTGCTGCCTTGCAAATAAGCGTCACCCGGGTATTCGTTCGCTCCAAAAGCAGCGCGTATCTTCTGCAGCACATCTTCCTTATCGCCCATTCCCGCTCTCCCTGTCCACACCTCAACCAGCGATTCTAAGCTGCAAACACACGATCACCACGGCCTTCGAAGTATACAGGCGGAGCAGCACGAACAACGGAAGGAGGTATTTCGCGGCCAGGAAATGTAGGGGCCGGCTTCAGCCGCGCCCCGGCTCTTGATTCCAGTGTTGCGATTTAATCCTCTTGGATAGGTAAAACCAGAATTCCCAAAACAAACCTGGGGAACTGTTGCCGGAAATCCTATTCGTACCGCAATGCGATCATCGGATCGGCGCGCGTGGCCCTCCGCGCTGGAATGAAGCAGGCCGCCGGCGCCGCCAGTATCAGCAAAACCGCAACGCCCGCGAAGATTGCTGGATCGGTCGCGCTCAGGCCATGAAGCTGGCTCGCCATCAAGCCCGCATATGGTCTTGTATCGTCGAGAATTCCTGTTATTCAAGACAGGCTGTTATGCTAACGTCCTCGGCGCATGAAAAAACGGATCGCAGTGCTGCTTTCGGGCCGCGGCTCGAATTTCGAGGCCCTTGCGGAATCGGTTGCCGCGGGAAGAATTCCCCATGCCGAAATTGCGGTTGCCATCAGCAATCGCGAGGGCGCGCCGGGAATCGAAAAGGCAAAATCGCGCGGTATCGCGGCAAAAGTGATTCCGTCGAAAGGCTTGCAGCGGGAGGATTATGACCAGCTTGTGGTCGCGGCGATTCAGGCGGCGAAGGCCGATCTGGTTTGCCTGGCCGGGTACATGCGCTTGCTTTCGCCGGTGTTTGTCGGGGCCTTCCGCAATCGCATCTTGAATATTCATCCGTCGCTGCTGCCCTCGTTTCCGGGACTCGAAGCGCCGCGCCAGGCGCTGGAGCATGGCGTGAAATTCACAGGTTGCACGGTCCATTTTGTGGATGAAAATCTGGATGCCGGGCCGGTGATTTTGCAAGCGATCGTTCCGGTGCTCGATTCGGATACGGCTGAATCGCTCAGCCAGCGTGTTTTGAAAGAGGAGCATCGCATTTACACCGAAGCGGTGCGGATTGTGCTCGAAGGGCGCTATCGCATCGAAGGCCGCCGCGTCCTGATTCTTGCGGAGAAGCCGAATGCCTGAGGCAAAAAGCAAAGTGGTGTTCAAACCAGTGGACGAGCAGCTCGCGCTGCTGCGCAAGGGCGTCGCCGAAATCATCCCTGAAAACGAATTCCGCGCGAAGCTCGAGAACTCGCTGAAAACTGGCAAGCCCTTGCGCGCCAAGCTGGGCGTCGATCCCACCTCGCCCGATCTCCATTTGGGCCACACCGTGGTGATGCGCAAGCTGCGGCATTTTCAGGAAATGGGCCACACCGCGGTGTTTCTGATCGGCGACTTCACCGCGTTGGTGGGCGATCCTTCGGGACAATCGGAAACGCGGCCGCAGCTTTCGCGCGAGCAGGTGGAAGCAAATACCAAAACGTATCTCGCGCAGGCTTACAAAATTCTCGATCCGGAGAAAACCGAAGTCCGCCACAACACCGAGTGGCTCGACAAATTGACCAGCTACGACATCGTGAAGCTCTGTTCGAAGTATCGCCTGGCGCGCATGCTCGAGCGCGAGGATTTCCGTTCGCGCCTCTCCGGCAATCAGCCCATCGCCATCCACGAATTGCTCTATCCGCTGATGGTGGCCTACGATTCGGTGGTGCTGGAAGCCGACGTGGAACTGGGCGCGACCGAGCAGAAATTTAATTTGCTGATCGGGCGCGAAATCCAGCGCGAGTATGGCCGGCCCACCCAGGTCTGCATCACCATGCCGATTCTGGTGGGCCTCGATGGCGAGCGCAAAATGTCCAAGAGCCTGGGAAATTACGTCGGCATCACCGAGTCTCCCTCGGAAATGTTTGGCAAGTTGATGTCGATCTCCGACGACCTGATGTGGTCCTACTACGAATTGCTCACCGATCTGGAGCCGCGCGTGATCGTGCGGCTGCGCGAAGAAGTGAAACAAGGCGTCGTCCACCCCATGGAAGCCAAGATGGAGCTGGCGCGCGGCATCATCGCCGATTTCCACGACGAAGAAGCCGCCCAGCGCGCCGAACAGGAATTCAAGCGCGTCCACAGCAAACATGAGCTGCCGGCGGAAATTCCACAAAAGATAGTCCCTGCCGAATATCGGGAGAAATTCTTAACCGCCGGTACAAAGCGTGTTCACCTGGCTGTGTTGATGGCGATGTTTGACGATATTGCCTCATCGAGAAGCGCCGCTGAGAAGCTCATACGCCAGGGGGCTGTCGAGTGGGATGGAACGCGAATTGATGATCCGGGTTTCCAACTGGAATTAGGTGAACTAGGGAAAGGCAAACTTCTCCGTGTGGGCAAGCGCCGCATTTGTACGGTGACACTTGGATGACAAATGAGCGGCGTATTCCATGTAGGCGCGCTGCTTGTTTATCCTGAGTCTCGAAGGACTGCGCCCGTGTTCGAAGGACTTGCTAACGATGCTCGACGAGGCGTTTGAGACGGGCGAGATAATCGCGATCGCGGCGGGCGGCGGCGTGGCGAGTGAGCAGCCAATCGAGGATGCGCCCGATTCGTCCCGGCATTTCGTAGCGGTCGCGCATGGTCACGCAAGTGCCCGCCGCGCTCGCCGCAACTTCCCAACTTTGAACGCCGCGGACGCCATAGGCATCCTGAAAACGCCACTCGAGAAATCTCCCACAATCGTATCGCACGATCACCACGGTCAGCGTCACTCTGCGTGCTCCCAGCTTGCCGCTGATCCGCACTTTTTGTCCCGCCGCGAAATCGGCCGCCCCGCCGGCCACTTCGAAGCAGCTTTCCATTTCCGCGCCATACCAATAGGGCATGCGCTGCGGCACAAAAAAAGCAAACACCAGATTCGGTGGCGCGGAGATCTCCGTTACAATTTCGAGCGCGGCCATCGCTGCTTACAGAACTTCCGCCAGCACAAGCGAAGTATCGTCCGCGGGCGGCCCGTGCCGCCACGTTTCGATTTTTTGAAGAATGGAAACTTTCATTTCGTCCAGCGGCAGCCGCGCGGTCAAGCGAACGATCTGCTCGAGACCTTCGATGCCCAGCATTTCGCCGTGGCGATCGAACGCTTCGTTCAGCGCGTCGGTGTAAAGCACGATGCGGTCTCCGCGTTCGAGGTCGATTTCCTCGGCGGCGTCCTGGCCCACGGCGCCGTCGAACGCGCCCAGAATCATGCTGCGCGATTCGAGCAGGCGGATGGAGCCATTCCGTTGCACGATCATCGAGGGAGGATGCCCCGCGCCGGCAAAGCTCATCTTGCGGCCCGCGCCATCGAGCCGCGCCACCGCCGCGGAAAAATAGAAACCGGACGTGTGCAGATTTTGCAGCACGAAGCGGTTCAACTCCCGCAGCATTTCTCCCAGCTCCGTGCCGCGCTCCAGATGCGACATCGTTTCCGAATAAATCCGGTTGGCCATCAGCGCCGAACTGATTCCGTGGCCGGAAACGTCGCACACCATCAGGTTCAGAAATTTTGTTCCCGCCGGGCTCACCAGGCCGAAGTCGCCGCCGATGGTCCGCACCGGGAGATAAAATGTTTCCACCGCCACGCTTCCCCACACCAGCCCCTGGGGCGCCAGGCTTTGCTGCACGCGGGCGGCCAGGGCCAGTTCCATCTCGATTTCCCGATGCCGCGCTTCGAGCTCCGCATTCGCGTTCCGAAGCTGCTCCTCGGTCCGCTTCTGCTCCGAGATGTCGGTGGCGGTGATGATGGCGAACAGCCGGCCCTCCGGATCTTCCAGTTGCCGCGCGCTGATCATCACCGGAAGGCGCCCGCCTTTTTTCTCCGGCAAATAGAATTCGAAACGATTGCTTCCCGCCGTCTCGCCATGCTTCATCTGTTGAAAAAGGAAATCCTGGTCTTCCCCGGAATAAAATTCGCCGGGGGAGTGCCCGGCCATTTCTTCGGCGGAAAATCCGGTCATCTCGGTGAAGCGCTGGTTCACAAACAGAATGTGGTTGCAATCGTCGCGGATCAAGACGCCTTCGTTCAGCGTCTCGAGCACCGCTGCCATCCCGTCCAACCACTCCGGCCGTTCGATTTCCACTTCGCCCTCCTTCCAGTGGCGGCGAACTCCTCTGGCGCGGGATGCGCTATTCTACTGAATGCTGGGAGGAGCGCCTAATGGAACTCCCCGCGCGGCGGCTGCGTGATTTATTCGCGTCCGGGAAGCAAAAAACGAAACCAGTTCCTGCTCCATTGACGTCAAATACTCCAATATCTCTCGACGAGAGATCTGAATCGTAAAATGTCTACTCCTCATCACCGAGTTCCGCCCGGTCCGCGAGGAATCCCGCTCCTCGGAATGGGCTGGCGTTGGCGGCGCGACCTGCTGCAAATGCTCACCGCCCTGGCGGACGAGTACGGTGATGTGGTGCTTCTCAAGCTCCCCGTCGGACATCGAATCTTGCTGAACCACCCGTCGGACATCGAGCGAGTGCTCGTTGTGGAACAGAACAAATTTCAAAAAAGCACTTTTACGCGGCGGGCAACCCAGCGGCTGCTCGGCAACGGCCTGCTGACGAGCGAAGGACAATTGTGGCTCCGGCAGCGCCGCCTGGCTCAGCCGATGTTCCAGCGCCCGCGAGTGGCGGAATATTCGCAGACGATGGTGGATCTTACGCTGGCGCACATCGCTTCCTGGCGCGACGGCGACGAACGCGATCTGGCCGAGGAGATGATGAAGCTGACGCAGAGCATCGCGTTGAAAACCCTGTTCGGCAGCGAATTGAAAAGCGAAGCCGCCCGCGTGGGAGAAGCACTGGGCACGGTGATGCGCTACCAACTGAACCGCTTGCGCTCACCGATCCGCTTGCCGGAAAGCTGGCCCACTCGATCCTCCCGCCGCGCACAAGGGGCTTACGATTTTCTCGATTCCATCGTTTACCGGATCATCGCCCAGCGCCTCGCCGATCCGAAACCCGGCGATGATTTGCTTTCGCGCCTGCTCCACGCGCTCGACGAAGACGGCGGCAAGATGAGCCCCAAGCAACTGCGTGACGAAATCATGACGATTTTTCTGGCCGGTCATGAAACCACGGCATTGACTCTGTCCTGGACCTGGTATCTGCTGGCCGAGAACGCGCGGACCGAACTGTGCCTGCAGGCAGAATTGAACCGGGTGCTGGGCGGGCGCACG
>JBGPTK010000150.1:0-9486 GCA_041490605.1 Terriglobia bacterium
GCTTTTCGCAATGAGTATCATGCCTACAGCTTTATTCGAAGTTCCTTTCCGAACTCACACATTGAACCTGGTGTCTGCTTCAAGGGAGATCTCCGGAACCTGACACTTGGCGGCAAGGTTGTCATTCAATTTGGAACGGTCATCCACTTGGGGGGCTTTGAGTGGTGTGAACACAGGGGGCATCTGGAAATCGGGGACTCCAGCGTCATTTCGCCGAACTGCACGATCTATGCTGCAGGTCCGGGGGGTATTTGGATTGGCAAAGGTTTTGACTGTGGCTCGGGCGTCGGCATTTTCGCGAGCAGGACGGATTACATCAAGGGCGGGAACGAACGCATCTTCGCGCCAGTCATCATCGGTGACGATGTAACAATTTTTGCCAATGCCGTCATCAGCCCCGGTGTGCGAATTGGCGACGGTGCCGTGATTGCTGCGTGCTCCGTTGTTACGAAAGATGTCCCTCCGGATTCATTGGTGGGAGGAGCCCCGGCAAGAATTATCAAACAAGACCTGAGAGCTCGACCTGTCGCCCAGATGGGCTGAATGCGACTAATTGTTTCGCGCCTTGCCTACAGGGGCTTGCCGATCATCGCGGAATTGACGGTTCAAATCCTGTCGGGACTCCTTGTGTATATGGGCCTTATGCTCATTTTTCAAAAGAACACTCTGTCTGAGGTCCGGCTAGCTCTTTTCTATCGCGAATCGATTCGAGTTTGAGTTTGAGTTAACTGAACAATGGCACCAGTCATTCAAGATCGCGTCAAAATACTCCACTTCGTGGAGTGTTGGCTTCCGCAGACGGAGACCTGGCTCTACAACCATGTCAAAGCGCTTCCGGAATCGGTGGAATCACACTTCGTTTGCCAGTGGACTCAAAATCTGGATCAGTTTCCCCAGGAAAATCTGGTTTCGCTGGACCGTCCCCCTCAGCAGCCGAATTTACTCAAGCGGGTAGGGCGTCGCATTGGCTGGTGGGATAATGCAGAAAGAAACTTGCGGCTGCTCGAACAAGAGATTCGCCGCATTAAACCCGACATCCTTCACTCCCACTTCGGGCATTTCGGCTGGATCAACTCAAAGCTCGCTGCGAAATTCGACCTTCGGCACGTGGTTAGTTTTTATGGTTTCGACGCGAACTACTTACCGGCCAGTGATCCGCGCTGGATCTCTCGATATAAGCGAATGTCCGAACGAGTGGACGCGGTGTTGTGTGAAGGCCCGCACATGGCTCGCTGCATTGCGGATCGCGGCGTTGCTTCCAATAAAATCAAAGTTTTTCGGTTGGGTATTGACCTCGATCGAATTCCTTTCCTGCCTCGAAAGAATCCAATCGGAAAAACTGTACGGTTTCTGATCGCAAGCTCGTTCAGGGAAAAGAAGGGAATTCCTTACGCCATTGAAGCGCTGGGACGTGTCAGCAGGGTTCACCCTGATATCGAAGTCACAGTGATCGGGGATGCCAGCGGCGGTCGAAGGGAACAGCGGGAGAAGGAAGCGATCCTGCAGCAAGTGGAACGCTGGGGACTCCGTGAAAAAACACATTTTCTAGGCTACCAGCCTTACGCAGTTTTGATCCAGCAACTTTCTAGCCATGACATTTTTCTATCTCCCAGCGTCACATCTTCGGACGGCGACACGGAAGGTGGCGCGCCCGTCAGCATCATCGAGGCGGCTGCGAGCGGCATGCCTGTGATCAGCACGCGGCACTGTGACATTCCATTTGTTCTTTCTATGGAAAACCTGCCCTTCCTGGCGGCTGAGCGCGATTCGGCCGGTTTATCGCGCGCTATTTACCAGCTTCTTAAGGTCAGAGATTGGGAGCCAATAGTCTCTGCGAACAGAAAACTAATTGAGTCCGAGTTGGATGTAAGAAAACAAGGACAAAAGCTCGCCCACATCTACGAGCACGTCTTGAATCTCATTCCTGCTGCCGAACAAAATATCCCTTGTGCCGCAACTGTGAATCGCGGCAGTGAGATAAGGATCCCAGATAATTCATGTTCAAGCGAATCCTAAAGCTCGCAATCAGCGTGGGGTTTTTCACCGCCGCGCTCCTTAAGATCTTGTTGCTCCGGCTAGGGGGCAAGTCTCCAGAGGCACTTTGCGTCGTCCTTTACTACCACTCTGTCCCTCTGAAAAGCCGCAACAAGTTCGCTCGCCAGATGGATACTCTTGTCCGGTGGACTAATCCCATATCTGCTGACTCAAGGGCTCCTCTCTCTCCGGGCACACTGTATTCGGCTGTAACTTTCGACGACGGTTTTGAGAGCTTCCTTGAGAACGCCTTGCCCGAACTCGAGAGGAGAGAAATCCCCTCGACTGTATTTGTTGTTACAGGGAGTCTCGGACGTTCCACGGATTGGGTAGGCTATCCGGAGAAGATCATGTCCCGCGAGCAGCTTCTTCAGATTCCTTCGCGCTTGGTTACGATCGGATCGCACACCGTGACGCATCCAGTGCTCCCAAACGTGTCTGAGGAAGTGGCGAGGTTCGAGCTTGCGCAATCCCGCGAGCAGCTTGAGCAAGGCTTGCTGAGAAAAATTACTCTATTCAGCTTTCCTTATGGGGCCTTCAACGAAGCCCTGGTGAAATGTTGCAAGGCAGCAGGGTATGAGCGGGTCTTCACCACTTTGCCGTTTCCCGCTTTCGCTGATCCTTGTGAATTCGTGACAGGTCGAGTTTGCGTCGAGCCAACGGACTGGCGGATCGAGTTCCTTCTAAAATTATTCGGGGCTTATCGATGGTTGCCGATCGCCTTTTCACTTCAGCGCAAACTGCGTTCGAATTCAGTTGGCAATCCAACGGTACAGAGCAGGACCAAAGCAAGCGTCTCCGAAGCGGCAGGCAGCCACGAAATCCTGTAAACGGACGTAGAGCAGTAAACTTTCACCTCGTTACCACCAAAGCAAAATCGCCACGGACAATAAGCTTCTTCCGATTTGGAAGAGACAAGGAGCCGCTCTATGAAAGGCGTCGTACTCGCAGGAGGAACGGGCAGCCGTCTGTTTCCGCTCACCAAGGTTACCAACAAGCATCTGCTCCCCGTCTACGACAAACCAATGATCTATTATCCTATTCAAACGCTGGTGAATGCGGGCATCCAGGAAATCCTACTGGTCACCGGTGGAAAGAACTCCGGCGAATTCCTCCGCTTGCTGGGTAACGGAAAGGAATTCGGATTAAAGCACATCAACTATGCTTATCAGGAAGGCGAAGGCGGCATTGCCCATGCCCTTGCTCTAGCGGAATTTTTTGCCGATGGAGAACCAGTCTGCGTCATCCTGGGCGACAATCTGATCCAATACAACATCAATCGGGCGGCGGAAGAATTCAAAAAGCAGGGAACCGGGGCGAAGATCATCCTCAAGCAAGTAACAGACGCGCAGCGCTTCGGAGTTGCCGAAATTCACGGCATCAACGTCATCGGCATCGAGGAAAAACCGAAGCGTCCAAAGTCTGACTTTGCCGTGATCGGGATCTATTTCTACGACTCATCCGTGTTCGAAAAGATTCGGCGTCTCAAGCCCTCCGGCCGCGGTGAACTGGAGATTACCGACGTCAATAATTTCTTCATCGGGGAAGGCACCCTCACTTACGAGCTTCTCGATGGCTGGTGGACCGATGCGGGCACCTTCGAATCATTGCTCCTTGCCAACAAACTTGTCGCGGAGACCGGAGCGAACAATCCAACCCTGGCCCAGGCAGCGAGTGCCACCGGCTCCCAGGAGCACGTTCGATGAAAATTCTAGTCACCGGCGGTGCGGGCTTCATCGGCTCGAATTTTATTCGTCACGTACTTTCACTCTACCACAGCTACAGCATCGTGAATCTCGACAAACTGACTTACGCTGGAAATCTCGCCAATTTGCAATCCGTCGATGCCGATCCCAACTACCGGTTCGTGAAAGGTGATATCTGCGATCCTGTTGCGGCCGCCGATGCCATGCGGGATTGCGAAGCCGTGGTTCACTTTGCGGCGGAGTCGCATGTGGACCGCAGCATCTACCAACCTGGCGCTGCAATCGCCACCAACGTCACGGGCACCTTTGTCCTGCTCCAGGTCGCGCGGCAAATGAACCTACATCGTTTCGTTCATGTCTCCACTGACGAAGTTTATGGCGGCCTGCCGCCCCAGGTGACGTCGAACGAAAATTTCCCGCTGCAGCCTAGCAGTCCGTATTCCGCTTCGAAGGCCAGCGCAGACTTGCTGGTCCGTTCGTTTGTGCGGACCTATGGCTTCCCCGCCATCATCACGCGCGCTTCGAACAATTATGGACCGTACCAATTCCCGGAGAAATTTCTTCCGTTAATCATCACCAATGCATTAGACGGCAAAGAACTTCCCGTGTACGGCGACGGCCTTCAACAGCGCGATTGGCTGCATGTCACAGATCACTGCCGTGGCATTTTTGCCGTGCTCGAATCAGGCCGCGTCGGCGAGGTTTATAATATCGGCGGGAACGCCGTAATCGACAATCTATCGATGCTCCATCGTATCTTACGAATTTTGAACAAACCGGAGTCGCTGATCACTTATGTCGCCGACCGGCCGGGGCACGACCGCCGCTACGCGCTGGATTCTTCCAAGATTTCCCAGGAGCTCGGCTGGCGGCCTCTTATCTCACTCGACGAAGGCCTGCAACAAACGATCGATTGGTATCTTGCCAATGCCGGCTGGGTGTCGGGAGTCCGCGGCGGGGAATATCGCGATTATTACGCAAAGTATTATGAAAACCGCGCTTCCTCCTTGCAAGCTCTGACTGCGGCCACCAGATCGTCGCCCGCCTAGCAAGTCCGATTTCCTACGGCACTCCACGCCTGTCTATCGGAGCAAAAAAAATGAGCACATCCGTTCAGGCGTGTCCACCTCCTGCACTCAAGACTGGAAGTGCATTCAAACGCATCGACACGTCGTTGCCGGGGGTCTGCCTGATTCAGCCTCAAGCGATCCGTGACCCGCGCGGATTTTTCTTGGAGAGCTACCATAAGGCCAAGTTTGCAGCCATGGGGATCACGGATCGATTTGTTCAAGATAATCTTTCCTGCTCCTCGAAAGGCATTCTCCGTGGCCTCCATTATCAGTTGAATCATCCGCAAGCCAAACTTTGCGGTGTCGTCACCGGCGAAGTGTTGGATGTGGCTGTGGATATCCGGCTTGGCTCTCCCACCTTCGGTAAGTCGGCCAGCGCCCTGCTCACCGCGGAGAACCACAACCTCATTTATATTCCCGCCGGGTTTGCACATAGATTTCTGGTCCTGTCCGAATCGGCGCAGTTTTTCTATAAGTGCAGCGATTATTTCGACTCAGGCGACGAGCACGGTATCTCCTGGAATGACCCCGGCTTGAACATTTCGTGGAACCTTCTGAACCCTGTTCTATCCGAAAAAGACAGGCAACTTCCGCCACTTGGCGTGGTCGCCCCGCAATTCTTGCCGCGATATAATTCGCGATAAGACCGTGATTATTCCTGCCGAGCCTGCTGCACAGATTTTCTAAAGAGAAGCCAAAAAGGATGTTTGTTCGGTAATTGTCGACGCTCGTATTCCTGTTGTCATGCTGAAGGCTGGGGTGAACTGGCCGGGGATATTTATACCAGGTGAAATGAGAGAGAATTCACCTGAGGCCAGTGAATTCGATGACAATGAAGGCCACTATCCAGCGCGTAGCCAATCGATTGCAATGGCCCCTATCCTGCCACTCCTCCCCCCCCAGGGTAACTGTTCCGCGCCCGCCAGTCTTCCCATTCCGACGAGTCTCCCATGGGACCAGGTGACCAACTATCCGGTTTGGCACGACGTCCTTTTCTATAATCCAGACGTGCGCAAATTCGTCGTCACAACTCTGACCGGCCAAACGCCCTCTCCAGTTCCAGCTGAGGCAGGATACTTTGGCGCGCGCCCGCACGGACACGACATCCATCAATCTCCCCAATTGCGGGGGTTTCCGTAAATCCTCTATAATGAAAGGCAGCCTTGCCAAAAACCCGCAAGACGCGCAAAGTCCTTTGCGGGTATAGTTTGGGCAGGACATGAGCGATAATGGACATTACCGGCAAAATCAAACAAAAGCTGCAAGACGAGATCAAAATCCTGGAGTACGAGCTTCACAACGATCTGCCCAAGGAATTGATGAAGGCTCGGGCGCATGGCGATCTGAAGGAAAACGCCGAGTTCAAGTACGCCAAGGAGCGCCAATCGTACGTTTCCGCGCGGCTAGGGCAGCTCCACCAGCGAATGGCGGACCTGATGATGTTGAATCTGGAGAACTTGCCGCAGGACCGTGCCGCTTACGGCTCGCGCCTGAAACTTAAGGACTTGCAGAAGTCCCGTGAAATCGAGTACAAGCTGGTAACGACGGAAGAAGCCGATGCGTCCAAAGGATTGATCTCGACTACTTCGCCAATCGGGAAGGCCCTGATGGGAAAGAAGGCGGGCGACGAAGTTACGGTGATCACCCCCGCCGGAACCAAGGAATTTGAAGTCATCAATTTGAAAACGATTTACGAGGAAGAGTGATCGAGTGAACTGTTCCCGATGACGATTGAATCCATCGGACGCCCCTTCCGCTGGCTGCGCGATAAAATCGCTGCCGGCGTTGCCGCCACAGGTGTTCATCCCAATCTTCTTACCTGGATGATTCTTTTCTTTAACCTGTGGGCGGGAATTCTGTTCGCCTCGGGGCGGTTCGCCGCGGCCGGCGGCATGATGATCGTGGCATGTTTCTTTGACATCGTGGATGGCCCGGTGGCGCGGATCCAGGGCCGTGTTTCCGCCTTCGGCGCATTTCTTGATTCCATTCTCGATCGCTACGCCGACCTGGTGATTTTCCTCGGCTTGTTAATTTACTACGCGCAGGTGAATCGATTCGGGTACGCGCTGCTGGTGAGCGCGGGCATGGCGGGCGCGGTAATGGTGAGTTATGCGCAGGCCCGCGCGGAATCCTTGATCGGAGATTGCCGGATTGGTTTTTGGGAGCGCCCGGAACGAATTGTGCTGATGATTCTGTGCGCGCTGAGCAATCGCATGCCGCTGGCGCTGTGGCTGCTCGCGATTGGTCCGAACCTTACGGTGATCCATCGCATTGTCTACACCTGGCAGCGCACGGAAGGACGAGCGAGGCGGCAACAGCGTGAGCAGGCGCCGCAGGTGCAGGTGCAACTGGTTCCCAAATTCGAAGCGGAGCCGGAACGGCAGCCGGAGACAGTGCCCAGCGTTCCCCGGGTGCTGACGCGCACTGCCGGTCACGGAGGCTAATCATGGTCCCCGAATTGATCGGCCTGATCGGGACAATCACCGCCTTTGCGGGGATTCATCTGCTCTGGCAGTCTCGCAAGGAGTTGGTGTATTGGATCGAAACCTACCTGAAACTATTTCGCGCTTCGCTCCAACAGCCCGGAGCTCCGCTGTCTCGCGCAGCGGTGGCCGCGGACCGGCATCCGCGCGAGCACACTCTGCGGCTTCTGCTCGGCTGCGGACTTCTGTTCCTGCTCGGTCCTGCTTTGATCGTCCTGGGCCTGACGCTGTGAAGCCGGCATAACCTTGCAGCCCTCCCTAATCGTTCACGGTGGCGCGTGGAATATCCCGGATTCGGTGGTCGCCGATTCCAAGGCGGGATGCCGCCACGCGCTCGAAGCGGGCTGGAAAATTCTTTCCGCGGGCGGCGCGGCGATGGACGCTGTGGAAGCCGCCATCGTGGTACTCGAAGAAGATCCCACCTTTGATGCCGGGGTCGGCTCGCATCTGAATCGCGACGGCCACGCGCAGCTTGATGCGATCATCATGGATGGCGCCACGCTGAAGGCCGGTGCCGTGGCCGCCGTCGAACGCATCCGCAATCCGATTTCCCTGGCGCGCGCCGTTCTGGAATCGAGCGAGCACATCATGCTGGTGGGTGATGGCGCGGAGCAATTCGCTCTGGAGCAGGGATTGCCGCTGTGCTCACCGGGAGAATTGGTGCTGGAGCGCGAGCGCATCGCCTGGCGCCAGTGCCAGGGAGATAAGCATGCGGCGGAACATCACGTCGGCCATCAGCACGGAACCGTCGGAGCCGTGGCCATGGATAGCAGCCGCAACATTGTTGCCGGCACATCCACCGGCGGAACCTGCTGCAAATATCCGGGACGGGTGGGCGATTCGCCGCTGATCGGCTGCGGCTGCTACGCGGATTCGGAAGCGGGCGGGGTATCCTGCACGGGCTGGGGCGAGGCCATCATGAAAATTGTGATGGCCAAGACGGCGATCGATCTGCTGCAGCCGCCCCTCGACGTTCTGCCCATGGAAGCGCTCTCTTCACAGCAAGTCGCCGACGCCTGCGTTCGTTTGCTGGCCACGCGTGCCAAGGGCACGGGCGGCTTGATCATCATCGATCGCGATGGCCGCCCTGGCGTCGCCTTCAACACGCCGCGCATGGCTTATGGTTATGTCTCCCCCGACGGCTCGTTTGTCCTTTCTCCCTGATCCGCCCCCTTTATCCGCTTGTCCTTTGCTGGCGCAACGTGGGTTAATCTGCGGTAGAATCCCGCCCGATGAAAAAGGCATGCTTGCTTCTAGCGCTGCTTTTCGCGGGCGCCGCCGTGGCGCAGGCGCCGGTGGCGCTCACGTCGGAGCCGCATCACCACATCAAACTGCAAAATGATTTTGTGCGCGTCTTTTACGTGGAAATTGCCCCGCAACAATCGAGCCTGCTGCATCTGCACGAAAATCCCTATGTGAATGTCTCGCTCGGCAGCTCGAAATTCGCGAGCAAAATTCCAGGCAAGGATTCCGTGGATGTGGCGATGAAGGATGGACAGTTTCGCTATCTTCCCGGCGATTTTGTTCACGTCGCTGCAAACCTGCTGGACACTCCGTTGCGTCACTTGACCATCGAATTCCTGAAGCCGCAAGGAGAAGCGCGGAATCTTTGCGAACTGGTCGTCGAGCACAAGCCGCTCAATTGCCCGCCGGGAGGAGCCGTCCATGCCACCAAGCCGGCCGCCGGTCAGATAACAACTGTCCCGGAGTTTGAAACCGAAGAAGTGAAAGTGAGCCTGGTGCGCCTGGGTGATGGAGCGAAAGCCACGCTCGCCGAGGATGCGCCGGATACGCTGATCGTCGCGCTGGAAAACACCGTTCTCAAGCTGACGCAGCAGGGCAAGCCTGCCACTCTGCGCGGCGGCAGCGTGAGCTGGCTCGCCCACGGCAGCGCCGCGACGATTGCCAACACGGGCCAGAGCATTGCCCGCTACCTGGCGTTTGAATTCAAGTAGCACACTCACTGCAGAGATCGTTTACAAGCCGCCCTACAACCATTGCCATTCTTGATCGCGGCGCCATCGGCACCGGGCTGAGCAACATGGCACCACGGTGTTGAACCACATTGATAATGTCCCCTTCAGCCCCCATTAGAAATGTCCCCTACACTGCGACCTCCTAAGGAGGTCCGGTTGAAGAGGACAGCGATGAGTACGAGGGAACTTCGACGAGCAGAGGTTTTGGGGCGAGTGA
>JBGPTK010000151.1:0-9342 GCA_041490605.1 Terriglobia bacterium
GAAACCGCTCACTCGCCAGGATAGAAGAATTCGTTCGAGGCCGGGTTACTTCTTATCCGCCGCTGGCGGTGTTGAAGTTGAAGGTGTAGTCGACTGGCTTCCGGAAGCAGGCGGCGCCGTCGGAGGCTGATCCTTCATGCCATCCTTGAATTCGCGGATCCCTTGTCCCAGGCCTTTCATCAATTCCGGAATTCTGCGGCCGCCGAACAGGATCACCACGATCACCAGGATGAGCAGCAGGTGCATCGGACTTAATTCCATGAAGACTCCTCCCTCGCCGGCCCCGTTAGAACGCCCGGGGTTCTTAGACCATTGCCCGGTGTGAAGATCGAAATCGGTCAGAGTATAACACGTTCGTCGCCCACTCGCCGCGTGAGGCGTTCGCGGTCCAGATACTCGAGCAGGGGAATCGCATATTTGCGGGTGACGCCCGTAAGTTCCTTAAATGCAGCAACCGGCAGACGTTCTCCGCGCTGCTTTTTATAGGTTGCCAGCAGGTCCTTCAACTTTGCCACGGCGTTCTGATGGAAGAGCAATTCCTCGGTGACCTTTACCAGCACTTTTTCGCGCAGCAAGAGCTGCAAGAGCTTTTGTGCCCGCTTGGATTCCACTTGCAGTTTCGCCAGTACCTCCAGAATCGGCGGCACGGAGAGTCCGGCGCTTTCGAATTCTCGTGCGATTTGTTCCTTGGCGCGTGCTTCCTCCGGCGACAACGCGATTTCGCGGCCGGCGCGCTGCACGATGTCTCCGGCGATGGCAGCCTGCTTGGATGCGACCAATTCGTCCAGCGCCGCCCGGAACAATTCCACACGCACGGCCGCTGCCGCGCGGCCTCTCAACTCCTCTTTCGAAATTCCAGGGACCAGGGGATTCGCAGCGTGAAATTTCTCGATTTCTTTCCGCAGCCTCTGGATGCATTCCGAAACAGCTTCGGAAGCAGCGATCACGAAAGGCTGCTCGGAAAGAATCCGCACGCGCCCCGCAACCGCGAGCTTGCGCGCCGTCTCGCGCACCTCCGATTCCAGCCATCCTGTTCGCGCAATGATCGAAGCTAGATCCATGCCTCTGGTCTCCACTTGCGCCAAAGCCGCGAGAACCTCTTCGCGGTCACCGCGCGTAAGCACCTCGAGATATGGAATCGTTCTGGAATCGCTCCTTCGGTGGCGCAATGCCAGCGCGTCGAGCACCACTCCGCCCCCGATGGTGATGACCGGGGAAAATTGCCGCAGAATAAACCGGTCGCCGGGGAGCGCGAGGATGGGCTCCCGCAACCGAAGCTGCGCGATTGCGGATTCGCCCGGAGCCAGCTTCTCTCGATCGAGAAGAAGCACCTCGGTGATCGTCTCCGATGTGCCCTGATGGAAGTGCACTCGCGCGCGATTCTTCAATGTTTTCGCGGCTCCCAGCAGGGTGATGCGAGCGTCCAGCCGTTGCGTCGTCGAGAATAATCCCGGCGCAGCAAGCACCATTCCGCGATGCACATCCTCGAGCTCGATGCCCGCCAGGTTCACCGCCGTGCGCTGGCCCGCTTCGGCGCGCTCCACGGATTTGCCGCCCGAATGCAATCCGCGCACTCGGGCGTGCTTGCGCTCGGGAAACAGCTCTACTTCCTGCTCGGGCTGGATGGAACCGGATACCAGCGTTCCGGTCACCACCGTTCCGAAGCCCTTCATGGTGAACGCCCGGTCAATCGGCAATCGAAAATGCCGCGACAAATCTTTTCCGGGCGTTCCGCGCGCCACCTGCAATAATTGCTGTTTCAATTCGTCGAGCCCGTGGCCCGTTTTCGCGCTCACCCCGGCAATGGGAGCGCCCTCGAGGAATGAGCCGCGAACAAACTCCTCCACTTCCAGGCGCACCAATCCGAGCAAGTCCGGATCAACCAGGTCGGACTTCGTCAGTGCGATCAGTCCGCGGGGAATTTCCAGCAACCGGCAGATATCAAAATGCTCGCGCGTTTGTGGCTTGATGGATTCATCGGCTGCAATCACCAGAATAACCAAATCGATTCCGCCCACTCCCGCCAGCATGTTGCGCACAAACTTCTCATGGCCCGGCACATCCACGAATCCCAGCCGCACTCCATCCAGATCGAGAAACGCGAAGCCAAGATCGATCGTAATTCCCCGGCGCTTTTCTTCTTCCAGCCGGTCCGGGTGGGTGCCGGTCAGCGCTTCCACCAGCGCGGATTTCCCGTGATCGATGTGGCCGGCGGTGCCGGCGATGACGTGTTTAAGAGGCGCCATGAAAGTTCCGGAGTTTTAGGCCTTGCCTTGCGGAAGGGATGCTAGCCGAGCAGGAAGGACGCGTCAAATCTGCAATCTGCTGCAATCTCTGAGAGCTTCGGAAATTTCCTGGATGATCTGCTGGGACGCCAAAAGTGGATCTTTCGCGGCTGTGATCGGACGTCCCACCACCAGGTAATCCGCTCCAGCAAGAGTGGCTTCCGCTGGCGTTGCAATTCGGGTTTGATCCTGGGTGCCCGCTCCCGCAGGCCTCACTCCCGGAACCAGGATGATGAAGTCCCTGCCACAAACCTCGCGGATTGCCCGCACTTCGTGAGCCGAGGTCACGACCCCATCCATACCCGATTCCTGGGCCAGTTGAGCGAGTTTGACCGCCCGTTCCCTGAGCGTGCCCACAATACCCACCTGACGAAGGCACTGCTGGTCGTGACTGGTGAGTACGGTCACTGCGAGCAGTTTTGGCGGATTCTTGTGGCCTGCCAGGGCGCTGCGAGCAGCAGCCATCATTTCGGCTCCCCCAAGGGCGTGGAGCGTCAGCAACCGCACCTTGGGGAGCTCCGCGGCTGCGGCGACGGCCCTGGCCACTGTGTTCGGGATATCATGGAATTTCAGGTCCAGGAAAATTCCGGGAACCAGCTTTGCGAGCTGCCGGATCGCTCCAGGGCCCTGCGCCGTGAACAACTGGTTCCCGGCCTTGACCAGGCCAAAGTGACCTCTAAGGGCCCGCGCCAGAGCGCACGCGGGCCCTATTCGGTCTAAGTCAAGGGCAACGATTAATCGATCGGCTGGTTGTCTGGCTCGGTTCGGCGTAATGGCACCTTCAGGAGTTCGACCCTTACTTCCGCAGTCCCCCTCTGGTCAAATCCTAGGCGGCGAGCTACTTCAAAGGAAACGTCCAAGTTTCGCCCTTCCACATACGGGCCCCGGTCATTGATTCGAACCACGGCGCTGCGGTGGGTACGGAGATTGATTACCCGGACTACCGACCCCAGAGGCAGCGTCTTATGGGCTGCGGTATCCGCGTACATATCATAGACCTCGCCGCTGGCCGTGGGTTGACCGTCGAAGTCTTCCCCATACCAACTCGAGACACAATTAAATGATTGTAAAGGTTTTCCGGTCAGAGCCGGGTTGGGAGTCGCCAGCCCTGCTGCCGCCAGGGTTCGGGCACCGTTATAACCAAGGTGGGGAGAATTCCCAGGCACTCCGATCGCCGGAGCGTTAACAACCGGTGCCACAAAGAACATCAATAGACACCAGCGGAGAGCAGCCCACGTCATAAACACTTTCGAGCGTATCCCGTTCAAGTCTAATGGTTTCATCTTCATAAGTTTATCCGATTTAACCCTTGCGACTCAATCGATTTCTGCTCGTAAAGATCCTCGTATGCTGCTGATTTCGAAGACCTTATCTATTTGGCACAACTTTTCCAGTCCCTCAACTATCCTTTCCGACGCTTTTGGGTCGATAAAATGGGCCGTACCAACCTCGACTGCAGTAGCCCCGGCGATCAGGTAACCCATTGCGTCTTCTGGCTTTTCGATTCCGCCCAGCCCAATCACCGGTATTGCTACTCTCTTATATACCTCCCAGACCAGACGGAGTGTAATAGGACGAATGGCTGGTCCGGATAGTCCTCCCGTAATGTTACCAAGGAGGGGGGTCCGAGTGTGGCTATCTATACACAGTGCGGGATATGTGTTCGCGACGGTCAGGGCGTCGGCGCCAGCCTCTTCAGCCGCCTTGGCGAAGATACCGATGCCGCTCAGGTTCGGGGCGAGCTTAACCCACAGGGGCCGCCGGACGGCGGCTTTCCTGGCTGCCGCCACCACTTGGCTCGTCAGGGATGGATCGCTTGAAAACTCCGACCCACCGGACTCCACATTCGGGCAGGAAATGTTCAGTTCGTAGGCGGCAAGCCCCTCGGCGTCCTCCAGAACACGGATCACCTCCACGTAGTCGGCGATCGTGTTACCAAAGACGTTGGCAATGATTGCCGTCTGGTAGCGTCGCAGGGCCGGGAGTTTCTCAGCGACAAACGCGCGGACGCCGATATTCTGCAGGCCGATGGCATTGACCATTCCGGAAGGCGTCTCGCAAATTCGGGGCGGCGGAGCGCCGGCCATGGGCTTGGCCGAAAGCCCCTTCACAACAATCCCGCCCAGGCGATTCAAGTCTACAAGATGAGAGAATTCGACGCCGTAGCCAAACGTCCCGCTCGCGGCAATTATGGGGTTGGCAAGTCCAAGAGTGCCGACACGAACGCTGAGGTCAACCTTCGAGGGCCGCTCGATCGTCGCGGGCAGGCTCACTGGTGGCAGAGTCTAGCACTCTCAGGCCCCCGGTCAAGAACTAGGACCACATTCCCTGCTAACGCCCGCGATCCGTGCCCGGCCATTCTTTGAATTGGCACGGCGTGCGAAATAGGTTGCGAGCCGTGCTCAGGGAGCTTGCAAGGTGAGGGGAAGCGAAAGAGTGCCGAGCAACCCGGTGCGGTTGTCGCGGGCGGCCACGCGCAGCGAATAGGTCCCGGGCGCCAGCGGGAGCTGCATGGTAAAAGGCAATCCATTCAGTCGAACCTGGGCGAATTGATCGGGCTTGAAGCGCGCGCCCACTGTGTGTCCGTCGGATGCGATCAGCTTGCCGTCCGGCGAAAAGGCCGCAACCACAAAATCCAAATTGCAAACATGCAAGCCACTTTCGCTTTCGTCAAAGGAAATGGCTGCGGCATCGACTAGAATCTGAATCTGCACTTGCGCTCGCGCCGCGGGTTCAGTCGCCGGGATATGCACGCGAAACGTGACCTCCGTGGCGGGCAGAGGATCGTCGAGCGCCGCGCGCAATTCCTCGTGCGCCCGGCGCTCCCGTTGCTGGGGATTCCCCGATGCGAAGGCCTGCGTGGCGTCCGCGGCAAAGTAGCCGCTACGATGCCGCGCCTTGAGGCCCTCGCCATTGATCTTCACGTCGATCCGATGGAATTTTCCGTCCCAGTTTTCGCCTGCCGGATAATAGCCGAGACTGTAGTAGCGCCCTCCATCTGCGGCGCTCAGCGCCACGGCCCGGGTAATGTCGTTGTGGTTGTAAAGCGCCAGCCCGCCGGTTAACTTCGCAAGGTTCTCCATCGTTTGATGCGAACCGAGTGTGGCATCACGGGAATTGGCAAGCTCTTCTTCCATGGTTTGCGGATTGCCCGGTTGCTGGATGGTCTGGACCAACTGGGACGAAATGCTCCCAGTCACGTTGCCAACGTTCAAGCCTCGAGCATCGACCGGATAGACGGCTATCTGCGCTGAAGCCAGCAGCGCCGCCGTACGCCGGATATCTTCCCCATAAATCCTTTGCGCATCGGCGTATTCACCGGTGCCCGGCTGCAGCGTGAAAGGAAAAGCCGCCGAGACCCAGACCAGATTTTTGCGGCCGGGAATGCCGCCGAAGGCGCGGGCAATCGAGCGCAACGCCGCGAGCGTGATGTGCACGCGCGTGTCCGTGGATTCGGCGGCGCGCGACTGATTGAATATGTCAATCCTACGCAGCATGTCTGGGGGGAGAGTTTGGGCTTCCAGCGGAGTGAATTGTTGGATGGTGCCGCCGGACAATTCGCCGGACTTCCTGGGATTGCTCTTTTCAAGCGCGGCGATCAGCAGCTTTGGATCGGCCGTAAAGTCCTGCAAAAGTACAAGGGATTCATTGAGCGCCAGAATCGAGGTTCGCTGTCCCTCGTTCAGTTGTGTGCGCAGGTACCGCAGCATGTAGTCGTGCGAAGAGAGCTGATCGCCAATCGCCGTGTTCAAGCCATCGAGCAGCAAGATGGTGGGTGGCCCTTCCGGGAGGTGGTATGCGGGGCGGTTGGTGAAGACGCCTGGGGGCAGCGCGGGCGGTGGAGCTGCTTTTACGGCCGGAGAATCGCCTGCGCGTTCGTCCGAAAATATGCTGATTTTTTGCGGCTTGCCGTGATCCAGAACAGTGAAATCGGAAGAAGTGAGGTGGGTGACATGGTCTCCGTGCTTGTCATAAACAACCACATCCACCAGCACGAGGTGCGTGGTTACGCGCAGCGTGGCTGCCGGTGATTCCGGCGGGGGGGCTTGTTGCGGCCATAGCGCCGACGCCGGGAGAAGCGCGGCTAGGAAGCATAGGCGTTGAATCAGGCTCAGCAGCCATCCATTCCGATCTTCCTGCATAGCTCCAATTCCCCCACCAGGAAACCCCCAGATCATAGCGCGAAAGCATTCGAAATTCCCACCGCCACGGCCGGCCAGCAACGTGGCTGCTGAATGGAGGCAGATGCAGATTCTGGCAATCGGATGTGCTTTCCAAGAGAGTTGCATGAAGACGAGACCGGATCGGGAACTGCGCGCCGAAGCTGACGGAGCTGCCGAAGAAGAGGCGGCAGTTGCAGAAGTCGAGGACGGGACAAGCGTTGGCGTGACGCCGCCTTATTGCCGGGTAGCAGCAGGGCTAAGGCTTTCGATCTGGGGCATTCGTGTTCCCGGCCGGATGGACTCTGTGTTACGATGACGAACCTTATGCGCGTCGTCGAAAAACGCCAACTGCTCTCCGCCGCTGAAATTGATCGTACGCTGCAGCGGCTGGCCCACGAAATCGCCGAGCGTAGCGCGGGCATGGCCGATCTGGCTCTCATCGGCGTGCGCCGCCGCGGGGTTCCGCTGGCTCAACGACTCTCGAGTTCGATCAAGAACCTGGCCAACATGGATATTCCGGTCGGCATTCTCGATATCACCCTCTATCGCGACGACCTTTCCACCGTCGCGTCGCAGCCCGTGGTGCAGTCCACGGAGATTGCGTTCCCGGTGGATAACCGCGACTTGATTGTCGTGGACGACGTGCTCTACACCGGCCGCACCATTCGCGCCGCGATGAATGGCCTGTTCGATCTGGGCCGCCCCCGCCGCATCCGGCTGTGCGTGCTGATCGACCGCGGCCATCGTGAATTGCCCGTCGAAGCCAGCTTTGTGGGCCGCAATATTCAGACCAGCGACACCGAAATTATCGAAGTGCGCCTGAAGGAAATCGACGGCGAGGAACGCGTTATGCTCGTCGACCGGGTCGACTGAAATGCAGCAGCGGGTTGCGGGAGGCCCGCGTCTAAAGGAACCCTGTGCCACAACGTCTCCGCCATCTGCTCGGGATCGAATCGCTTAGCGCCGGGCAGATCAATTTTCTCCTCGAACAAGCAAAACCATTCCAGGAATTCCAGCGGCACCCGTTGAAAAAACTGGCTACGTTGCGCGGCAAGACGGTGGCGCTTGCCTTCTTTGAGCCCTCCACTCGCACCCGCATCAGCTTCGGCACCGCCGCCTCCCGGCTGGGCGCCGACACCATGAACCTGCAGGCGGAATCTTCCAGCTTGAAGAAAGGCGAATCGCTTCTGGATACGGCTCGCACCCTCGACGCGATGAAGCCGGATTGCATCGTCATGCGGCACAGCGCCTCCGGCGCGGCCGAATTCGTCTCGCGGCAGCTCGCGATTCCCATCGTCAACGCGGGTGACGGCGCGCACGAGCATCCCACGCAGGCGCTGCTCGACGCGCTGACCATTCGCGACCGCAAAGGGCGCCTGGAAAATTGGAATGTCACCATTCTGGGCGACATTCTCCACAGCCGCGTGGCGCGTTCGAATATCCATCTCCTTTCCAAATTTGGCGCGCACATCACCCTCTGCGGCCCGGCCATGTGGGTTCCGCGGGAGCTGGAATGTCTGGGGCCCAATATCCGCCGGGTCACCCGCATCCGGGAAGCTCTCGACGGCGCGGATGTGCTCATCGTCCTGCGCATGCAGCAGGAACGGATGCATGAGCCTGCGCTGGCGCTCGAGGAATATATTCTCGGCTATCAGCTCACGGTGGAACGTCTGCGGCTCGCTCGTCCGGATGCCATTGTGCTGCATCCCGGACCGATCATTCGCGGGCTGGAGATCGATCCCGTGGTGGCGGACAGCCCGCAGTCGTGCATTCTCGAGCAGGTGACCAACGGCTTGGCTGTGCGCATGGCTCTGCTCTTCATGTTGCTCGGCGCCGCGGCTCCGGAAACAAAAGACCCGAACAAGGATTCTCCGAATGCTGCTGATTAAGAATGGCCGGGTGATCGATCCCGCCTCGGGCACGGACGCGGCACTCGACGTGCTGCTGGATGGCGATCGTATATCGCGGATTGGCCCGTCGCTCCAGGTAAAGGCCGCGGAAATCTTCGACGCCACGGGCATGATCGTCGCGCCCGGATTTATCGATTTGCACTGCCATCTGCGCGAACCCGGGCAGGAACTTTCCGAAACCATCGAAACCGGCACGCGGGCCGCTGCTCGCGGAGGCTTCACCGCGGTTTGTCCTATGCCCAATACGCATCCCGTGAACGACAACGCCTCCGTGACGCGCTATATGGTCGAACGGGCGGCTGCCGCGGGCCATGTCCGCGTGTGGCCGATCGGCGCGGCATCCAAGGAAAGCAAGGGCGAATCGCTCGCGGAAATCATGGCCATGAAGGAAGCGGGCGCCGTCGCGGTCAGCGACGACGGCAAGCCGATCGCCACGGCGCGATTGGTGCGGCAGGTGATGGATTATTGCCGCTCGCTGAATTTGCCGGTAGTGGAACACTGTGAAGATCCTTCGCTCGCGGCAGGCGGAGTGATGCGCGAGGGGCCGCGCTCGATCCGCCTGGGCTTGCAAGGGATTCCCGCGGCTTCGGAATCCATTTGCGTGGAACGCGATATTGAAGTGACGGCGCTGACTGGTTGCCGGCTGCACATTGCGCACCTCTCGGCGCGCGCGTCTTTGGATCATGTGCGCGCGGCAAAGCGCGGCGGCCTGCCCGTCACTTGCGAAGTCACTCCCCATCATTTCACGCTGATTGATGAAGACGTGGTCTACGATTCGCGCTACAAAATGAATCCGCCGCTCGGCTCTCGCGAGGATCGCGAAGCGCTGCTCGAAGGTTTCGCCGACGGCTCCATTGATGCGATTGCCACCGATCACGCGCCGCATCATCCGGCTAGTAAAGACGTGGAATTTGATCGCGCTCCTTTCGGCATTACCGGCTTTGAAACGGCGCTCTCCCTGGCGCTCGAACAACTTTTCCACTC
>JBGPTK010000152.1:0-9194 GCA_041490605.1 Terriglobia bacterium
ATTTTCAACCACGGCGAAATCGTCAATGCGGCCGCCCATGATGGCGGGGCCGATTTCGCGGAGCTTCAAACCGGATAGAGCTGATTCGATTGTGGGAGGCGGCGCGGGGGTGCTGCTTGCCGGCGGAGTGGCGGGCTCCGCCGCTTTCGTTTCCGGCTGTTTTTCGGGTGCGCGCTTTTTATCCTGTGAATATGCTCCGGGCCCAAAGAACGCCGCGAGCGCAAACAGGACTATTGCAATAGTAATTCTGGACCGCACAATTCCGTTCGTCATCGAATCCCCCCAAAAAATTAAGAAGATGCTACAAGCTATCTCATAAATGGCAGCGAGCACGCTTCAGGGGCTAAAGCCCAGATTCTTGAGGACGGCTTAATGTCGGAGCTAAAGCTCCGACCCCCTGAAAATCATTTATTAGACAGGCTGAAGAAACCCACGCGGGCAGATGCTAATCCTCCAACCGTCGAATTGCAACGGAGCACACTCCGAAGGAGTGGTCCATAAGGCAAGACTTTACCGCCGAGGCGCCGAGGTGGGCGGGAGGGCGGGGAATCCTTGGCGGGTTCCGCGTTACCCGAAGAGGTTGGCCGCATCCATCATCTTGGGCTCCAGACGATTGGTTTTTCCGTTGCAGGCGATTGTGTTCAGGTCCGGCCGGAGAAGTGCTCAGCCGAGTTGAAATTTGGCGGGCATTTCATCTCACTCCAAAGAGGACACAGGAGTATACCTCGCCGTCGCGGAGCTACAGCCGGGAGGCTCCCATTGAAACGATGTCACAGCAAGGCTGGACAGTTAGGATACGGATACAGGCACCCCTGTTGAACTGGGGCGGGGCGGGTGGTAGCCTCAGCGGTGAGAGACTTCTCCTTCCATCGCGCAGAGTAGGGAAGACGGCCAAGCGCGCCGCAGGAATTTTCGTGGCCAGCCCCAGCACACACACCGATCGAGCGACCGCCCCGGAAAGGGTTCTGGGAATCGTGCGCCAACTCCTGGCGGAGCTGGGCAGTGAAAGCGCGATCCGCGATTTAGATGTGCGCGGCCTGAACGCGCACCTGGAACGGGAGCTTGGGCTCGGGAGCCTGGAGCGCGTGGAACTGATGCTGCGGCTGGGCGCTGCCTTCCACGTACACCTGCCGGATAAAGCGGTGGCGGAAGCGGACACCGTCGAGGATCTGCTCCAGGCAGTCGTCGGGGAGTGGGCGGGAACGGTGGAGACGGATGACGCATCTCCCGCGGCTCGCTATCACCCGGGCTTTGCCGGGACGGCAACCACTTTGACGGCGCATGATCTGGCGCCGGACCTTGCCGCGGCGCAAAATTTGAACGAAATTTTGCGGCTGCGCGCTTTTGCCACTCCCGAGCAGGCCCATATTTATTTCAAGGAAGAAGACGGCAAGACGCAGACGATTACTTACGGTGAGCTTCTGGAACGCGCGAACGCGGCGGCCGGTTCGCTGCTGCTTCGCGGAATCCAGCCGGGAAATACGGTGGCCATCATGCTGCCCACGTGCCCTGAATTTTTTCCTGTGTTTTTTGGGATTCTGCTGGCGGGGGCAATACCCGTGCCGATTTATCCGCCGTTTCGCGCCGATCGAATCGAGGAGTATGCGGCGCGGCAATCCGGAATCCTGCGAAACGCGGAGGCGAAAATCCTGGTGACCTTCCAGCAGGCTGCGGGCGTGGCGCGTTTGCTGCAGCCGAAAGTTCCCAGTTTGCGCGAGGTGGTGACCGCCGCACGATTGGTGGAAGAACCGGGAGTTTCTCCTTCCGCGAGCGTGCCCGGAGCGCCGGGGCGGGCGCTGGAAGCGAATTGGCATCCGGCGCGCAGCGAAGACCTGGCGCTGCTGCAATACACATCGGGCTCGACGGGCGATCCGAAGGGAGTGATGTTGACGCACGCGAATCTGCTGGCCAACATACGCTCGATCGGCGAAGGAATCGGGATAAAGCCGGAAGACGTAGCGGTGAGCTGGCTGCCGCTGTATCACGACATGGGATTGATCGGGGCGTGGCTGGTGCCGCTTTATTTTGGAGTGCCGCTGGTGGTGCTGTCGCCGCTGGCGTTCCTGAGCCGTCCGGAGCGCTGGCTGTGGGCCATCCATCACCATGGGGGAACGATCAGCCCGGCGCCGAATTTCGCTTATGAATTGTGCGTGCGCAAAATTGCGGAGCGCGATATCGAAGGGCTGAACCTGAGCAGCTGGCGCGCGGCGCTGAACGGAGCGGAGCCAGTGAATCCGCAGACCATCGAACGATTCGTGGGGCGTTTCGCGCGGTACGGCTTGCGGGGCGAGATTGTGCTGCCGGTTTACGGATTGGCGGAAGCTTCGCTGGGGGTTGCGGCGCCACCGCTGGGCTCCGGGCTGAAGGTGGATCGAATCGAGCGCGATGCATTCGAGCGCGAAGGGCGCGCGGTGGCGGTTGGTGTGAAGGAACCGGCGGCGGCGAATGACGAAGCGGGCGCGCTCGAATTCGCATCCGTGGGCCAGCTTTTGCCCGGCACGGAAGTTCGCCTGGTGGATGCGGAAGGACGAGAGGTGAGCGAGCGGCGCGAAGGGCGGCTGTGGTTCCGCAGCGCGTCGGGCACGCAAGGTTATTACCGGAATCCGGAAGCCACTCGCGACATTCTGCGCGGCGATGGCTGGATCGATTCCGGCGACCTGGCCTATCGCGCCGAGGGCAATCTCTACATCACCGGCCGCGCCAAGGACATCATCATCAAGGCGGGAAGGAATATTTATCCGCACGAAGTGGAGGAGATTGCCGGACGCGTGAAGGGAGTGCGCATGGGATGCGTGGTGGCGTTCGGCGTGGCGGACGAAAAATCGGGCACGGAGCGGCTGATCGTCGCCGCCGAGTTGCGGGATTCTTCGGCGCGCGACCGAGTGGTTGCGGATATTACACAGCAGGTGGCAGCGGTGATTGGCATGCCGCCGGACTTGGTGGAAATTGTGCCGCCCCACTCGATTCCCAAAACGTCGAGCGGAAAACTTCGCCGCAGCGAAACCAAGCGGCTTTATCTGGAGCACCGCCTGGGCCAGCGGTTCCTTCCGATTTGGCTGCAAGTGGCGAAGCTGGCGGCGGCGAGCGCGGGGCCCGGCCTGGCGCGGTTTGCGGGAAATAGAATTCGCCGGGCGGCGGAATTTTTGTATGGAGTGTATGCGCTGGCGGTATTTGGAATTGTTTTTCCTTCGATCTGGACCGCGGTTTGCATCGCGCCCAAGCGCGCGGCGCCGCAGATCACGCGCGGTGGATTGCGGTTCATGCTGGCACTGGCGGGGATTCGCATCCGCGTGGAAAACGGCGAGCTGCTGAATGAGTTTACTTCTTCCGGCCCATGGATTATTGCCGCGAATCATACAAGCTACCTGGACATTTTCGTGATGAGCGCGTATCTGCCCGCCGGAGCGCGGTTCGTCGGCAAAGGTGAAATTCGTTCGATGCCGTTGATTCGCACCTTCGCCAAACGGCTCGGGCACTTCGCGTTCGATCGCAGCGATCCCCGGGCGCGGCTGGAGCAGGCGAAGGAAATTAACACTGCATTGCTGCAGGGCAGCCCGGTGGTGATTTATCCGGAGGGGACATTCACGCGGGCGCCGGGCGTGCGGCCGTTTCAGCTTGGCGCATTCAAAGCGGCCGTGGATACGAACAGGCCCATCTGTCCGGCGGTGGTTCGCGGGGCGAGAGATCTTCTGCGGGATAAGACGATTCTGCCGCGCTTCGGGCGCATTACGATCACGTTTGGCCCGTTGATTTTGCCGGAGGGAAAAGATTGGCCGGAAATGGTGCGGTTGCGAGACGCCACGCGCGCCGTTTTCGCGAAAAATTCCGGCGAGCCGCTGCTGTAGGCAGAATCCGTTTTGCACAAACTGCACTTTGTAGCATGCCACTTGTTCCGCCCGACTTGCATCTAATTTGAGTGACCCAGCCTGCAGAGCGTAGCCCGGCCCAGGGGCAAGCTTGACGTATTTCGCTCTGCCCGCGGAGGGAACCAGTCTTCTCCGCGGTTCTCAAATCTACCGGAGGAAACTTCATGCGAAAACTCTGTTCGTTGTTGGGCGTCCTGGTGGCTCTCTCGTTCGCGTCAGCGGTCCGAGCCCAAGACAAGGTCGAGGTGTTTGGAGGATATTCCTACTTGCGGCTGAATAATTCTCCGTCGCACTTCAATTTGAACGGCTGGGAGCTTGCCGGGACGTACAAGTTTAATGGATGGCTGGGCGGAGTAGCGGACTTTAGCGGCCACTATGGCTCACCATTCGGTGCGAATATCAACCAGCACAACTTTCTCTTCGGCCCGCAGATCTCCCTGCCTGCACCCGTCTCACCTTTCGTTCATGCGCTGGTGGGTGTTGCCGATCTGGGCGGGCCGGGCGCTTCGGACCATTCGTTCGCCACGGCGCTTGGCGGAGGCATGGATATCCATAGCGGCTTTCTTCTGGGCTACCGGTTGTTTCAAGTGGATGATGTGATTACGCACTTTGGCGGAAGGGCGCAGAATGATTTGAGGATTTCCACGGGGATTGTTCTGCGGTTTTGATTGGGGCGCGGCTGTGGCGTAGCGGATCGGGCGGAGTTTGCTGATGTGCAAGGCCAGTGGCCCGGGACACGAGCGCATAGGCGGAAATGCCTGTGCGACTGCTTTTTCGGCGGGTGATCAAGGATCGGGATTCGCGGATCCTAGTCGTGGCCGTCGCGATCTTTTTCGTGATCCCGGCCGTGGTCTTTAACATTGTTCTTGTCACGGATGAATTCGAGACCGCGCCGCGAAGATGCGCGGAGATGCGCGCATCCTCGCGTCCGCGGGTCTTTTAACGATGCATGGTGTAGATCACGGTGATGGAAGTTTCCACTGCGACGGCTTCGCCATTGAGCCGCGTGGGGCGATAGCGCCATTGGCGCACGGCATCCAGCGCGGACTTGACGAGCAGTGGGTGGCCGCTGAGCACTTCGAGAGATTGTATTGTGCCGTCACGGCCAATAATCGCGTGGAGCTGGACGGTTCCATCCAAGTGAATTTGTATCGCGAGCGCGGGATAGACGGGATCGACGCGGTGAACGAGCAGCGCTGCTTCCACGGATTCACTTCTCCGTATGGTTCGCGCAGGCGGTTTGGCGGCGGATGGCGCAGGCAGGGGAGGCGCAGGGCCGGTTTCCGTTCCACCGGGGATTCCGAATGGATCACCGTCAAATTGAGTTCCGGACCCGATGGAAGGCGGTTCGCCGGCAGAGGAGTTTTCGCTTTCCGTCAAAGGCCTCACTCCCTTAGGGATTGCGCTGGGCTGAGTGAATGCTCGATCGAAGAAATCAGTACTCGGGTGTCCCTGGGATGTTTGTTGAAGATTGGCGGGAGAAGCAGCGGCGTGAGGATGCTGCGTTCCGCGATACGGTGGAATCGGAGTCAGAGACATCACGGGCGGCAACACTGCTGGCTTTGCGAGCGGAGCCAGCAACAAGATAGCGAGGGCAAGCGCTTCGAGCATCAGCGCGATGAACAGCGCTTTCCGTAAACGGCCGCGAGTGCGGCGATTGGACGCTGGATCGCTATCCACGAGACATTGGCCGAAAATATTCGGGTCGCGCATAACGCACCTCCGGCGGTGGAATTGCCGGACTTGGCATCCGGCAATGGATTGATTTTGCAGCCGAAGGTCGCGCGACCTTTCCTAACATTGGACACCAGAGCGCAGGGCGAGTTCCCAAGACTCGGGAGGATCTATGGCCGAGGATTTGGAAATGCTCGATCTGCGGTTTCGAATTGAGAACTCTTCGAGCGTGAGGGTGGGAATTTTGGGGACGGTTCTTGCATCGGCAATTCACTCTGGATCCCTCGCCGAGCCTCGGGATGACGCGAAATTGCCCGCTTTCGCCAATGGCTCGGTGCACGGCTTTCGGCGGACGCAAAGGCTTCGCTAGTTGGAAGAATCGCAAGGATTTAGTGGTTGGCTCTGGGTTCGAAGCATCAAATGCGGGGTGAGCAGCATCAGATGTGTTGAATATCGAGGAAAGATCAGAAAGCTTTATGGAGTGGCTATCATGAACCGATCACCTGAAGTGGTGGGAATGCGTTTTACCGGCTGGGCCGCGCTCCATCGCGACCCGCAAGAGGACCGGCTGGAGTTTACCTGTCCGCGTTGCGGGGCGGCCGGCACCAAGCCGGCGCGACGTCCGCGTGCCAGTTATCACTTCACGGATGGATTCGTGCAGGACATGCAGGGCGAGGCGACTACTTGCCGAGCCTGCCGGCAATCGCTGCGCATTGTGCCGGTGGTTTTGCTGCACGATCAAGACGAGAAGCGGCGCTTCGAAGCTGTGTTTGCCTCAACGCTGGAACTCTCGCGGAACTAATTTAGCTCGATCCTGCCGCCGGGCAGATTCATCTCCGCAAGTATGTGCCGATGGCATGCGCGTATTTTCAAATTCGCGCCGGCCTATTTCTGCGTTCACTCCGCGGATCAATCTTTCTGAAAAACAAAGAGGGGAAGAAGTTTTGCTCCTTCCCCTCTGACCTTCCACTGAATTTATGAATTAACCACGTTTATGAAATTGACGGACAGTTTCTGCCGCCGGGATTACCAGCGGTGACGGCAGGTTGCGATCGCGCGGTTCAATTCGCGCCGCTCTTGCTGCGCCTGCCAGCTCCGATAGCGGTGTTGCCGGACCGCGCGGTCGAGATCGTGCCGCTGCTGATTGATGCGCGCATTGCAACCGCGGCCCCAGTCATCCGCTGCTCGCGCCGGTGATGCTCCACCCAGCATGAGCACGGCACCTAAAGCCAAACCCAACAGACTCGCTTTTCGAAACATGTGAGCCTCCCGGGCAACTCCGGAAACCCGCTGGGTAGTTTCCTTCGCTTTGCTGTCCTGATAAATGGATGGCGCGCGCCCGAGGAGGGTTGCCCTCTTTCCAAGGCGGCCAGCATTCCCAATCAACTGCTTACTAATGAAAGGTTTACGGCCGGACCATCCCGGGCCGACGATTTCCAAATTATACTTTTGGGACTGAAAGTATAATCTTGAATGAGAAAATTGTACTTGGCTAACTTTCTCCGCCTGAAGACGCAGGGGGCAGAAATATCTTAGAAGCCTGGGTGGCTGGAAAGTTCGCTCAGCCCATCCAGTCGGTGTCAATTTCCAGATGATGCTTCTGCAGACTGGCGTGGACGCACTCGAAGGCTTCGTCGACGGTGTCAGCGAACTGCAGAAGGCTATACTCCTTCTCGGTGATCGTGCCGGCACGGACCATGGCACGCCAGTTGACCACTTTATCCCAATAGCGGCGGCCGTAGATCAGGATCATGTGGTGTCCCGGCAGCTTGCGGGTTTGCAGCAGGGTCAACATTTCCCAGAGCTCGTCCATGGTGCCGAAGCCGCCGGGAAAGACGATCAGGGCCTTGGCCAATTGCGCGAACCATAATTTGCGCATGAAGAAATAATGGAAGCAGATATTCAGCTCCGGCGTGATGTAAGGGTTCGGCCTCTGTTCGTGCGGCAACTCGATGCTCAGGCCGATGGAGGCCCCGCCCGCTTCGGATGCGCCGCGATTGGCCGCCTCCATAATGCCGGGGCCGCCGCCGGAACAAATCACGAAGCGGCGGGGCTGGGTGCCGAGCGTCATGGCCCAACTGGTGATGCGCTTGGCCAGCTCGCGAGCTTCTTCGTAGTAGCGCGCCATCTCGACAACCGCGCGGGCGGTGCGCACTTTCTGCTTCATGGCCGGGGTCTTGTAGCGGCGGGCCTGGCGGATGGCCTGCTCCAGCTTGGCCTTCGATTGATCGAGCGGCCGGATGCGCGCGGAGCCGAACATCACGATGGTATCGCCCACGCCTTCCCGGCGCAGGCGAGAGAGCGGATCGAGATATTCAGACAGGATGCGCACGGGCCGCGCGGTGGGGCTTTCAACGAAGGCCCGATCGTAATATGCGAGCTGGGACATAGGCAAATGCCGGACTGGGCTCATTGGTTTCCCCCAACAACGGAACGCGAATAGCCATTTTAGGAGAACGGCGCAGGCAAAACCAGCCGGGTGCGACGTAGCAGCCAACGTCTGGGCATCAAAGCGCTTCGAATTAGCTAGACTAGGCATATGAAGCTCGTATCCCAATTCGTGCTGGTTCTAGTGGCGCTCGTCGCGGCGGCCGCGGCGGCGGCCTGGAGCCAGGCGCCGGCGGGCCCATTGGCGCCGAAGCCCGGCGCGAAGCCGGAAAAAGCTCCTCCCCGCGAGGCCAAACAAAAGGGGCCGATTCGAGTTCGCGTGAATCTGGTGAGCACGCCGGTTACCGTGCGCGACAGCAAAGGCGAATTGGTTTTCAATCTGCTGGAAAGAGATTTCAAAGTTTTCGACAACGGGCGCGAGCAGAAAATTCAACATTTCGATCTGGGCGGCGATTTGCTCTCGGTGGTGTTCGTGGTGGAGACCAGCTCGCACATCGAGCCGTTTTTTCCGGCGATTCGCCGGACTGGAATTGTTTTCACGCAGATGGTGATGGCGCAGACCGCCGAGGCTGCCGTGGTGGGTTTTGACGATGAGATCCAGCTGCTCTCGCCGTTTACGGCGGACCAGGAACAAATTCAGCGGGCCATCAACAAACTGAAAGAGGGAACGTCTGGAATCAAGCTGTACGACGGGCTGGAGCGCGCGGTGCAATTGCTGAGCGAACAGCCGGAAAATCGCCGGCGCATCATCGTGGCGATTTCGGAATCCACGGACACGGGCAGCGCCGTAAAGCTGGGGGAAGTGTTGCGGCAGGCGCAGCTCGCCAACATCACGATTTATACAATTGGATTGAGCACCACCGCGGCGGAACTCCGCGCCCCGCCCTCGCAGGCGCAAGGGCCGAAGCTGGGGCCGCCGGGGACGCGCCCGCTGCCTCCATTGCCCGGCCATCCCGCAACTGATGAAACCGATAAACAACAAATGGGAAATATCGATCTGCTTTCCGCGGTGATCTGGCTGGTAAAGACGGCGGCGAACGGCGTTGGCCTGGGAGACAAGAGTCTGGCGCTGGCGAGCATGGCAACCGGCGGGCTGCACCTGAAGACGATGCGGGATCGCTCGATCGAAAAAGCGATGGACCAAATCGGGGGCGAACTGCACGCTCAATATTTGCTGGGTTACCAACCGCCCGGCAACGATCTGACGGGCTACCACGATATTCATGTAACGGTGGCGCGGGAGGGCGTCGACGTCCGCACCCGCCC
>JBGPTK010000153.1:0-9163 GCA_041490605.1 Terriglobia bacterium
GGAAGCTCCGGTATTACCGTTCCCCAAAAACTGCCCCTTTCCACCCGGCGTGAAAATCCAACTCGCTGTCATTCCGAGCCCGTATTTTGGGCGAGGAATCCCGAGTAAATTCCAAATGCTGAGAAGTAGCTCATTTCTCCGTCCCAACGATCTAGCTCCGGAAGCTCCGGTATTACCGTTCCCCCAAAACTGCCCCTTTCCACCCGGCGTGAAAATCCAACTCGCTGTCATTCCGAGCCCGTATTTTGGGCGAGGAATCCCGAGTAAATTCCAAATGCCAGGCAGCGGCTGGTTTCTCCGCCTCTCCCCAGGATCACCAACTTCCCTCGAACCGCCATCCTTCATCGCAGCAGCATGCTCAGCTCTTGCGCCGCGGCTCGCAGGTGGGGAAGGAATTTCGCTTGCAGGTTCTGGATGGACACCCGCTGCGCGTGCGTTCCCACATTGAGCGCCGCCACTGCTCTGCCATTCGGACTCTGGATCGGGACGGCCAGGGACCGCAGGCCAAGCTCCAGTTCCTGATCCACGATTGCAAAGCCGTTGCGCCGGACCAGGCTCAGCACCTGCCGCAGCTTTTCCGTGGTCGTGATGCTGCGCTCGGTATAGCGGGTGAACTTGACGCGCCCGAGATACGCCTCCAGATCTTCCGCCGGCAGATTCGCCAGCAGCACGCGCCCCATCGAAGTGCAGAACGCCGGCAACCGGCTGCCCACTCCCAGGTCGATCGACATGATTCGGGTTACGTTCACGCGTGCGATGTAAACGATGTCGTCGCCGTCCAGGGTCGCGATCGAGCAGGATTCGTGCAGTAAATGGCTCACGTGCTGCAGCACCGGCTGCGCCGCCGTGGCCAAAGGCATCGAGGAAATGTAGGAATGGCCCAACGCCAGGATTCGCGGCCGGAGGAAAAAATGCCGGCCATCATCGGAGCCCGCGAAGCCCAGTTTCACCAGCGTGTATAAGCACCGGCGCACCGCGGCCCGGGAAAGGCCCGTTTTGCCGCTCAGATGGGAAATGGTCTGCTGAGTTTTTCGTTCCGAGAATGCCTGGATCACTGCCAGCCCCCGCGCCAGCGAGGTCATGAAGTTGGGATCGCCGGTCAGCGCGTCGATTTGCTCGGATGGCGCCAGGGCTTTTTCCGTGGGACGGAAAGTATATGCCCCGGGGCGATCCTGCTTTTGCTGGCCTGCCGGCAATTCGATGCGAGGCGTCGGCATCTCCCTCACCTGGGTTACAGAAGCCGCAGAGCATACACGATGAGTCCGATATACGCACGCTATTTCGATAATCGGACTTGACTTCCCGCCCCTCCCGTTGCATAGATTCTTTCGGATTCATTCGCGCGCCGGGCTGCGGTTGTGCCAATTGCGTAGCGGGTCAGGTTTGCTTGCGCCGGCCGGTTTTGGTGGCACGGGCGCTCCTGCCTGTGTGCGTAACCAGGTATTCGGTAGCTGTACAGCAAGGGCTGGCCGCGCTACGGCAAACTGGCCACTGCCGCAAATTGGGCTGCGAGGGGGAAATGCCTGCTTTCGTTTCATTGCGGGAGGCGGTTTCGGACCTCGTTCACGACGGGGATACCGTCGCGCTCGAGGGATTCACTCATCTCATCCCTTTCGCCGCTGGCCACGAAGTCATTCGCCAGCGCCGCCGGAATCTTACTCTCGTCCGCATGACTCCGGACCTCATTTACGACCAGATGATCGGCATGGGATGCGCTTCCCGGCTGATCTTCTCCTGGGGCGGCAATCCTGGAGTCGGTTCGTTGCACCGTTTCCGCGATGCCATCCAAACCGGCTGGCCGGTTCCCCTGGAAATTCAGGAGCACAGCCACGCGGACATGGCGGCGCGCTATCAGGCAGGCGCCTCGGGTCTTCCTTTCGCCGTCACCCGCGGCTATGTCGGTTCCGAGTTGCCCAAGTACAACAAGAAGATTCAGTCCATCACCTGTCCTTTCACCGGGGAAGTCTTGACGGCCACCCCGGCGATCAATCCCGATGTCACCATCATTCATGCGCAGATGGCCGATCGAAAAGGCAATGTGCTGATCTACGGCATCATCGGCATCCAGAAGGAGGCGGCGCTGGCCGCCAAAAAATTGATCGTCACCGTCGAGGAAGTGGTGGACGATTTTAAAGCCGCTGTAAACTCCTGCGTTTTGCCGGCTTGGGTCATCTCCCGCATCTGCGTCGAGCCCGGCGGCGCGCATCCCTCTTATGCCCACGGCTATTACAAGCGCGACAACGCCTTCTGCGTGGCCTGGGACGCCATTTCTCGCGATCGCGATACCTTTCTGGCCTGGATCGACCAGCACATTCTGCGGACCGCCGATTTTGCGGGCTACCGGCGCAGCCTCGAAGCCGGAACAAAGGTGAACAGCCGTGTCTGAGTTGCCGTATTCTCCCAGCGAGATGATGACCATCGCCGCTGCTCACAAACTCAAGAACGGCACCGTCTGTTTTGTCGGCATCGGCCTGCCCAGCGCCGCGGCCAATCTCGCGCGGATCACTCATGCGCCCGAGGTGGTCTTGATTTACGAATCCGGAACCATTGGCGCGAAGCCCAGTGTCTTGCCGCTTTCAATCGGCGATGGTGAACTCGCCGAGACGGCGGATACCGTGGTTTCGGTTCCGGAAATTTTTCGCTACTGGCTTCAGGGAGGCCGCGTGGATATCGGGTTTCTCGGCGCCGCTCAAATCGATAAATTCGGAAACATCAATACCACCGTGATCGGCGGCACCTATTGCGCGCCGCGAGTCCGGCTGCCCGGCGCCGGCGGCGCGCCGGAAATTGCCACCGCGGCAAAAGAAGTCGCCATCATTCTTAAACACAGCAAACGGTCTTTCGTTGATAAACTCGATTTTGTAACTTCTTCCGGTTTCTCGGATCAGCAGATGGGAACCGGTCCATCGAGGGGCCGTAGTCGAGGGCCAACTACCGTCATTTCGGATCTGGGCATCTTGGTTTCCGATCCAGCCACCCGGGAACTCATCCTGACTTCGCTTCATCCGGGCGCGACCGTGGATCAGGTTAAGGAAGCCACCGGATGGGCGCTCCGGGTCGCTTCGAATCTTGAAATTACGCCGGAACCTTCGGCGGCGGAGCTGGCCGCGCTGCGCGACCTCCACGCCCGCACGGCAGCGGCGCACGGAGTTGCCGCAAGTGCCGAGTGAAGATTCACGTCCCGCGAGAATTGCGGATTGCCGCAAAAAAAGAGGAATACCTTAATGTCTGACATCTTGGGATACCGGAGGCCTGCTCCCGGAACGCAACCGGAGAACTTGTTTCCTCTGTATGCGTCCTGCCTGAAGCGCGCCCCGAAGAAGCCTCTCGTCTACCTGCCCCATACGCTTTCGGAAGTCACCGGTCCTTCCTTCGGCAAGGAAACCGTGGATGCCAAGGCCTTCGACCTGACTCGTCAGCATTCGGGAGAGCCCCTGGGTGAACGGATTATCGTGAGCGGGCGAGTCCTCGACGAGAATGGGAAGTTCGTGCCCAATACGCTTGTCGAAATCTGGCAAGCCAATGCCGCCGGGCGGTATCTTCACGGCCGCGACCAGCACAATGCCCCGCTCGATCCCAATTTCACGGGATGCGGCCACACGCTCACGGATTCCGAAGGCCGCTATCGCTTCGTCACCGTCCGCCCCGGAGAATACCCCTGGCGCAATCATTACAATGCCTGGCGGCCCGCTCACATTCATTTTTCCATCTTCGGTCCGGCGTTCGCAACGCGCCTCGTCACACAAATGTATTTTCCCGGCGACCCGCTGCTTCCCTTCGATCCGATTTTTAATTCCACCGCGGATCAGCAGGCTCGCGATCGCCTGATTTCACTGTTCGATTGGCCAACCACAATCCCCGAGCAGGCTCTCGGCTACAGCTTTGACATGATCCTCAGCGGCCGCGAAGCCACGCCCATGGAGCGTTGAGATGAGCCTGCGCGCCACAAGTTCCCAAACGGTCGGCCCCTATTTCTCGATCGGCCTCACCTGGCTGAATCACGATGCATTGGCCGGAAACGGGGTAACCGGCGAACGCGTCACCATCCAGGGCCGTGTGCTCGATGGCGGCGGCGAACCAGTCCCCGATTCCCTGCTCGAAATCTGGCAAGCCAATGCTCACGGGAAGTACGCCCATCCCGAAGATGCGCAGCCGCAGCCGCTCGAACCGGGGTTCAGGGGATTTGGCCGCGTTCCCGCCGATCCAGATGGAAATTTCCATTTCACATCGATCAAGCCCGGCCCGGTGCCCGGCCCCGGCGGAAAGCCGCAGGCCCCGCACCTTCTGGTTTCCGTCTTTGCCCGCGGGCTGCTGCGCCGCCTCGTCACCAGAATTTATTTTCCCGATGATCCGGGCAACGCGGCTGATTTCGCGCTGAATTTGGTCGAACCGGCCCGCCGCGGCACCCTGATCGCGAAAAAGACCGCCACGGCAGGCGTGCTCGAATGGAATGTAATTCTCCAGGGCCCTGAAGAAACAGTTTTCTTCGATTGCTGATAGCGATTAGACTGGCCGCATGAACCTGCTCGAAGTATTGTTCCGCTGGGAAAAAATCGAGAATCTGCTTTCGGATCGCGCGCGCATACAAGGCATGCTCGATTTCGAAGCCGCCTTGGCGCGCGCCGAAGCCAAAACGGGCGTGATTCCATCCTCCGCCGCGCCCGCCATCGCCGCGAAGTGCCAGGCTCAGCTTTTCAATTTCGATGAACTCGCGCGGGCCGCTGCCCTGGCCGGAAACCTCGCCATTCCCCTCGTCAAGCAACTCACCGCTCTTGTTGGCAATGCTGACAAGGACGCCATGCGTTTTGTGCATTGGGGCGCAACCAGCCAGGACGCGATCGATACTGGATTCGTTCTTCAACTGCGCGAAATATTGAAGCAAATGGAAGTTGAAATCGATCGCTTGGCCGGCGCACTGGCCAGTCTCGCCGAAAAACATCGCGCCACTCTCATGGTCGGCCGCACCTGGATGCAGCAGGCTCTCCCCACCACTTTCGGGTTGCAGGTCGCGGGATGGCTCGACGCGATCCATCGTCATCGCGAACGCATCGGCGATTTGCAACGCCGCGCGCTCGTCCTGCAATTTGGCGGAGCCGTCGGAACGCTCGCCGCTCTCGCCGGCAAAGGCGCCGATGTCTCGCGCGCCCTCGGTGAAGAATTAAATTTATCCGTTCCCGAAATTCCCTGGCACAGCCATCGCGACCGCGTCGCCGAAGTTGCCGCCACGCTCGGCCTGATTACCGGCACGCTGGGAAAAATCGCGCGTGACGTTTCCTTGCAAATGCAAACGGAGATCGCGGAACTTTCCGAGCCCCAGGCCGAAGGGCGCGGCGGCTCTTCCACATTGCCGCATAAGCGCAATCCCGTTGCGTGCGCGGTCGTCTTATCCGCAGCCGCGCGCATTCCCGGCCTCGTTGCCTCCTTGCTCGGCGCCATGATTCAAGAACAGCAACGCGGACTCGGCGGCTGGCAAGCCGAATGGGAAGTGATGCCGGAAATTATCGGACTTTCCGCGGGCGCGCTGCATCACCTCTCCGATACAATCTCGAATCTCGAAGTTGACACCGAACGCATGTCGCAAAATCTCGAAATGACGCGCGGCTTGATCCTGGCCGAAGCAGTCCAAATGGCATTGGGCAAAACGATCGGCCGCGCGGCATCCCACGATCTGATCCAGAAAGCATCCCAACGCGCGCAGGCTGAAAAACGGCATCTCCGCGAAGTTCTCGCCGAAAATCCGGCGGTCACGAAACATTTGACAAAAAAAGATCTCGGCCGTTTGTTCGACCCGCGCGAATATCTCGGCGATTCATCGATCTTCATCGATCGAGTGCTTGCCTCGCATTCATCCCATCGCTCGAAACTTTCCAAGAAGAAGGACTGAAACTATGCCCTTCACCGAATGCGCAGATCTTCGCGTAAATTACGAACTCACCGGCCCCGCCGGCGCGCCGGTTCTCCTCTTTTCCAATTCGCTGGGCACTACTTTCTCCATGTGGGATTCGCAGTTGCCCGCGCTCGAACCGGAATTTCGCGTCCTGCGTTACGATTCCCGCGGCCACGGCCTCACCACCGTCACCCCCGGCCCCTACACAATTGAATTGCTGGGCCGCGACGTGCTCCACCTGCTCGATAAATTAAAAATCCAGCGCGCGAATTTCTGCGGATTATCCAAAGGCGGAATGATCGGCCTGTGGCTCGGCGTCAACGCTCCCGAGCGTCTCCAAAAATTAATTCTCTGCAACACCGCGGCGAAGATCGGCACGCTGGATTCCTGGAACGGCCGGATTAAATCGGTCCGCGAGGCCGGAATGAAATCCATCGCGCCCGCGGTGATCGAGCGCTGGTTCACTCCCGAGTTTCGCCTGCGCTCTCCCGCAATCGTCGCTAAAACACAACGGATGATCGAGAATTCACCCCTGGAAGGATACATCGCATGTTGCGAAGCGATTCGCGATATGGACCAGCGCGAAACAATTTCAACGATTCGAGTTCCCACTCTCGTCATCTCCGGAACAAAAGACCCCGTGATTCCGCTCGGCGAATCACACTTTATCAGCGAACAAATTCCGGGAGCGCACTCCGCCGACCTCGAAGCGGCGCATCTTTCGAATATCGAAGCATCGGAGAAATTTAATACGGCAATCATCCGCTTTCTCACGGCTTAGGGAGGTTCTGCGATGGACGAACGCGAGCGGCATCAGAAGGGAATGGCCACGCGGCGTGCCGTTCTGGGCGATGCCCACGTGAACCGCGCCGAAAAAAACAAAAATGACTTCAACGCGGAATTTCAAGATCTGATCACGCGCTACGCCTGGGGAGAAATCTGGACCCGGCCGGGATTGCCGCGGCAAACGCGCAGCATGATCACGCTGGCGATGATGGTCGCGCTGAATCGCAACGACGAACTCCGCATGCATCTGCGCGCCGCGCTCACGAACGGCGTCTCGCGCGCCGAGATCAAGGAAGTCCTGTTGCAATCGGCAATCTACTGCGGCGTGCCCGCCGCGAATTCCGCGTTCCACCTGGCGCAGGAAGTTTTCGCGGAAATGGACTCGGCCGCTGGTTCAAGCCGCTAGCTGGAAATTAATTCCACGCGCGCCGGGCCGTCTCCACCACCAGCCGCAATTTCGCCCACTGGTCTTCTTCGGTCAGCAAATTCCCTTCCATCGTGGAAGCAAATCCGCATTGCGGGCTCAGCGCCAGATTATCCATCGCAACAAAATGCGAGGCTTCTTCGATTCGCCGCATCAATTGATCCGAATCCTCCAGCGCGGCCACCTTCGAACTAACCAATCCCAGCACCACCGTTTTATTTCGCGGAACAAATCGCAGCGGCTCGAACGAACCCGACCGCGCGTCATCGTATTCCAGCAGGAATCGATCCGCCTCGATCGCCCCAAACATTTTCTCGGCAATCGCGTCGTAGCCGCCTTCCGCATACCAGTGGCTGCGATTATTCCCGCGGCACAAATGAATCGCCAGCGTCACTCCCGGCCGCCGCGCCGCCGCGAAACACGCATTGTCCGCTCGAATCGAATCATCGAGCAGCGCGTCCGGCTCCACTTTCATTTCCGTTTTAATCCACTCGCGCCACTTGGGGTCCATGAAGTAGCTGTAGCGCGGCGCGTCGATCTGAATGTACTTCACGCCTTCCGCCGCCAGCCGCGCCATCTCCACTTTCATGATCTCGACTATGTCCCAGAGCAGCGCCGAATGATTGGCATAGAATTTATCCGTCACTCCGCGCTTGAACGAAATTGCCGGGAATTGCGTCGCGCTCGGCAGCGTCATTTTAATCGCCCCCGGGCTGTGCTGCTTCAGAAACGTCAACTCATGTCCCGTCAGCGGACGTACGGCGCGCAGTTTGCCAGTCACAATCCCCGTGACGCTGCTCACCGGCGCATCCTTCGATTGCCCCGCTTTCCACGAGCGCGCCACCGCGTCGGCCAGGTCGAATCCCTCCACCGCGTCGGTAAAATCGCTCATGAAATTCCGCCGCCGCAGTTCGCCATCGGTAAAAATGTCAAATCCCAATTCCTTCTGCTTCGCCAGCACTCCCAGGATGTGGCTATCCTCAAGCGCCCGCAACTCGCTGGAATCAGCAACAACGGATTTCCGCATCTCCAGCAAATCTTTCGGCCGCAGAAAACTTCCCACCTGGTCCGCTCGATATGGTGTCGGCACTTCCCTATTCCTCCCGCTCCCCAAAATTCCGGTTTGAAGTCATTCCGATCCCGCTCCTGCGGGAGAGGAATCCAGAGCAAACCCCAAATGCTTGAGCACCCGCGCATTTCTCCAGCACGCATTGAAGGGGCGCGCCGTCGAGCCCCGCACTCACACCCACAATTTGGCAGTCATTCCGATCCCGCTCCTGCGGGAGAGGAATCCAGAGCAAACCCCCAATGCTTGAGTACCCGTGCTTTTCTCCAGCACGCATTCAGGGGGCGCGCCGTCGAGTCCCGCGCTCACACCCACAATTTGGCAGTCATTCCGATCCCGCTCCTGCGGGAGAGGAATCCAGAGCAAATCCCAAATGCTTGAGCACCCGCGCATTTCTCCAGCACGCATTGAAGGGGCGCACGCCGTCGAGCCCCGGCACTCACTCCCACAATTTGGCGGTCATTCCGATCCCGCTCCTGCGGGAGAGGAATCCAGAGCAAACCCCCAATGCTTGAGCACCCGTGCATCTCTCCAGCACGCATTGAGGGGGCGCACGCCGTCGATCCCGCGCACTTACACCCACAATTTTTCGTTCACCTTCAGCCCATGCTCCCGGCAGTAGCTCAAGTAGTGATTCATCATCCAGAAAACGTCCAGCGTCTGCGTCAAATTATTATTGTCATCGTAAAATTCCAGCGAGCCATTCAGAAAAAACATCGTCTTCATCCCTTGATCCGAAAACAAAGTGTGAATCACGCCGGGATTTTCGCGCACGTAACTCCCCGGCGTCGCCACCCAGTCATATTCCAGGTAGCGCCAGCTTCCTTCCAGCGTGCAGGCAAAAATCGGCCCGCGATGCCGGTGACGCCCCAGCATCCCGCCCTTCTTCACCCAAAGCACATTCGCAAACGAATTGGTCCGCACATCAAACGACAGATGCCGGATAAACACATTCTCGATAAACGGCACATAAGGCGACTCAACTTCCCCCGGCCCAATA
>JBGPTK010000154.1:0-9072 GCA_041490605.1 Terriglobia bacterium
AATCGCATCCTATAATCATCATCGAAGGCTCCTTCTTCCTTCCCAGGTCTCTTGGTCCTCCAACTTAAGACTACCTGGGTTCGCCAAGATCGAGCCTTCGTTCTTATCCAATCAATCCTTTCCGGTTTTGAAAGGGTGGGGATTTTGAGACGTGTGGCGCAGGGCGAGCGGCGCGGGCTTGGCGCGTGGCACGGACCTTCACAATTCTTCCGAAGTTGCCTGAGGGTGCCCCAGGTGCCAGCCTTTTGCACCTGGGGATTTTGACCTGGACCGTCAGATTTTCCCTTCCCTCCGTTTCCCCATCTCAACATTTCTTCAATTCACAGGATCGATCGGCGGCAACGCCGGGTGGCACAGGCTTAGTGCGACGAGAAGGTTTCGGGTGCCGCACCCTTTGTTTTTAAGGGTGCGGTTCTTGACTTTGACTTTTCCCTCTTTTGTTCGGTCCTCGTAGTTTCTCTTCCATCAACAGGATCGATGCGGATCAACCCTTCTTCATGACGGGTGGAGCAGGCAATCGTTTCTGTCATGGATGCGTGGCTTTCGCCGACGCAGCCACTCCTGGTTCGGCCGCTTGCATGATCATCTCGGCAACCTCGTTCGGCCGCGAGACCAGTGACGCATGGCTGGCAGCGACGGTGCGAGTGGTGGCGCCCATCCGCTTCGCCATGGACTCCTCAGCTTGCGGCGGGATCATTTGATCGTTCGAAGAAACCAGATACCACGACTTGACATGTTTCCACGCTGGCGGACCACACTTCGCCACAAACCATTTGACGCTCAACGGCTTCTGCACCGCCGCCATCACGCGCGCCTCCACTATGACTCGAGGGCCGTCGCTGGTACATCGAGGATGATGCGTAGTGCGAACAAGCCGACAGGGGCGACGCCCTGATTTCGTCTTCACTCTGGAACAGGAAGCACTGATAGTAAAGTGTCACAAGCAAGCGCAAAAGTCCGGAAATCGTCCCTTACTGCGGGCCAGTTTGCTTGGCAGTTTCTTTTCATCGAGTTCCCTTCGTAAGGGTTGACCTGTATGCACAACTGTGCATATACTTGCCTGTGAGCTTTGAATGGGATCCGGCTAAAGCTCGGGCAAACTTCGAAAAGCATGGAATTCAGTTCGCCGACGCGGCTACCACGCTGGAAGATGATCTCGCCCTGACAATGCGCGATCCCTTCTCAGGGGACGAAGACCGTTGGATCACTCTCGGCAAAAATGCTGCCGGCCGTCTACTCGTTGTGGTTTACACATGGCGAGGGGATCGTGCCCGCTTGATTTCAGCGCGCCTGGCAACGCCGCGGGAAAAAAGTCAATACGAGGAGCATCATGAAGCGTGAATACGATTTCGGCAAAGCCAAACGCGGCGCCGTCGTTGCCGTTCCAAAAGGCAAAACGCGCATCACCATCCGTCTCGATGACGAAATCCTGGCTTGGTTCCGGGATCAGGTCGAGCGCGCGGGCGGCGGCAACTACCAGAGCGCCATCAACGAGGTGCTGCGGCAATACGTGCGGCAAGCTCGTGAACCTCTTGAGAAAATCATTCGGCGTGTAATACGTGAAGAGCTAAGTCGAGCCTCCTAGATTTGATTGTGCTCCGATTGTGAAGCGCAAGCGCGCGGAAATTTCGAACTGCGTCAAATCCGCCATAAACTCGTTCAGATAATTTTGAAAATCGTCCCCTAAGTCGCGCCATATTTTTCAATGCCCTACCTCGACATCCCGGTGCTCCATCCACCGCACCGTAGCTGATTTTGTTTGATGATCAGATCCTTCGAATTCAACTCTCAAACTGAAGACTTGATGCCGGAGTGTGTTGGCCCTTTGACGACGAAGAGAAATTGCACTCTGTGCTAAAACACTAGGTCAGGCTCCGCCCGCCATCCACGGCGATCACCTGCCCGGTAATAAAATCCGATTGCGCAAGAAACGAAACTGTCTCCGCGATATCGTTTCCTGTTCCCACCTTGTGCAGCGGCACTCGCCGGATGTAGGCTTCGTCGGGAACTTCACCGGGAAATTGAATCGTGCCGGGCGCCACGGCGTTCACTAAAATTTCAGGGCCCAGCGCGCGAGCCAGGCAGCGCGTCAACATGATGGCGCCGGCTTTCGAAGAGCAGTAGTGCATGTACGCCGGCCAGGGCAACAGGCCGCCGAGAGATGTTAGATTGACGATGCGGCCGCGGCCCTGGCGTTTCATCATCGGCGCGGCGGCTTGCGCGCAGAAAAATTGCGCCTTCAGATTCGTGCCCAGCATTTGGTCCCAATCCGCTTCGGTAAGTTCTTCAAACTTCGCGGGGAAAAAGACTCCCGCATTATTCACCAGGATATCCAGGCGGCCAAATTCGCGCTCCAGGGTTGCGAACATTTTGTCGACTTCCGCCTTGCGCGCGACGTCGGCTTGAATCGCCAGGGCGCGCCGGCCGAGCCTGCTGATTTCCCGAACTACGGAATCGGCTTCGGCTTGCGACTGGTTGTAGTTCACGATCACCGTGGCGCCCTGGTCGGCCAGTTTCAGCGAAATGCTCCGCCCGATCCGCTTGGCGGCTCCCGTCACCAGCGCAATTTGCCCCGCAAACGGCAGTTCCGGCATGGTTCCCTCCCTCGTGGAGATAGAAACATAACATTTGGGCTCAAGACTCGGTAACGCATTCACGATTTGACCGAATTGCGTTGCGGCCGCCATGGAATTGCGTACGGTGAAACGCTCGGCAAAGTCCCTCGAATGGAAACGCACGGAAATGCGCAGATATCATCCCCGTCGCCATTGGTTCTGTAGGGGCCGGCTTCAGCCGCGCCCTGTTTTCTTGAATCGAGAAATATTGCGGCCCGTCCAAATTGCCGTAGAATCGATTCCGCAAAGATTTCCGTGGAGGCTGCATGAAACTCGATCTGCTCGCCATCGCCGCGCATCCCGACGACGTGGAGCTCACCTGCGGCGGAACGCTGATCAAGATGGCTCAAAAAGGATATAAAACCGGCGTGATCGATTTGACGCGCGGAGAAATGGGAACGCGCGGAACGCCGGAAACCCGGCTGAAAGAAGCAACGGCGGCGGCCAAAATATTGGGCCTACGGCATCGCGAGAACTTGGGCCTGCCTGACGCCGGCCTCGAAGCTTCGCAAGAATATAAATTAATGGTGGCCGCAAGAATTCGCGAATTGCAGCCTCACACCGTGATCTTGCCTCATTGGGACGGCCGGCATCCGGACCATTACACCGCGGCCCGCTTGGCTTACGAAGGATGTTTTCTCGCGGGCTTAAAAAAACTTCCGATTCCTGGCGAAGCTTTTCGCCCGTTCAAAATCCTCTATTCAACCGTGTACCATGACATGATTCAACCGGCTTTCGCCGTGGATATTACCGCGCAATTTGCGCGGCGGCGAAAAGCGATTCTCGCCTATGCCTCGCAGTTCAATCCTCCCAAGGGCGCGCGCCGCGGCAAAGTATTTTTGCCGCTGGATGAACTCGAGCAAGCCATGAGCGTGATGGCGGGATATTACGGCCGCATGATCGGCGTGAAATATGCGGAAGGTTTCCTGGTGAAGGAATTAATCCAGTTGGATGACGTGGTGAAGATGCCCGTGCGTTCGATCTAAAACCCCAGGCGAGAGTGATTGGTTTGCCGGAAGATTCATGCCATCAAAACTTATCGGTTTCCTGAGCGAAGCTGAAACCGGAAAGTGTCTGCCCTGCCGGCACGCGATCGACTTTTATTCGAAGGGGCGGCTCTGTTTCGGCGCCGGCTTTGCGAAGCACCGCAAAGGTCGCCAGCGCTTCGTTATAGACTTTTGTCACCAGGTAGGAATCGCTCGAACCATCTTTCTTCCACACCTGACCCACCTGAACCTTCTTCGCTGCCATGCGGGATTCGCCTCGGAGGACAGACTCTAGAGCGATTTGCTTCCTTCGTCAATGGGACGAGTGGAAACCACGCCCGAATGAACAACAAGCAGGATGTGAAGCAACCTGCTAAACCGGCTATCCACGGGACGCTCGCATCGGCCACATAATACACGGTCTAACGGCTTATCAGGGACATCCGTACTGGAGAGCTGTCCGCCTCTGTTTCGTCTGATTCTGGCGTGATGATCAGGAATGACTCTTCACGAGGCCCGCAAAAGCCAATCTGCCAGGTGAGGATTACGGGATGCCGGTTAACCTGCCAAGGAGTCCGGCGCAAGGAGCGCACTCAAGTAACCTTTTTCCCGCGGCGCACATCGTAAGAGTAGTGAGACATTGGGCGCCCGGAGAGGTGTATAATCCGGGCAAGGATTTTCTGGAGGCGCTATGAAACCGTGGGCAGCGCGAATCGGTTCAGCTCTACTGGCGATCGCTTTAACCGTTACCACCACACCCGGATGGGCTCAAAGCAAAAAAGATCAGGACATCAACGACATTGGCAACCGGGGCGTGGGCAAAGGGATCAATTTTTATTCGCTGGAAAAAGAGATCGCGCTGGGCAAGCAGCTTTCCCAGGAAATCGAACGCTCGGCGAAATTCGTCGATGATCCGGTGGTCACCGAGTACGTGAATCGCGTGGGCCAGAACTTGGTGCGCAATTCCGACGCGCAAGTTCCCTTCACGATCAAGGTGATCGATTCCGACGAAGTGAACGCGTTCGCCCTGCCCGGCGGATTTTTTTATGTCAACAGCGGATTGATTCTGCACGCGGACGAGGAATCGGAATTGGCGGGCGTGATGGCGCACGAGATCGCGCACGTGTGCGCGCGGCACGGCACGCGCAATGCAACCAAAGGCGAAATTGCGCAGTTAGCCACGATTCCCCTGATTTTGCTGGGCCCTGGCGGATGGACGGGCTACGGAATTTACCAGGGTTTGAACTTCTTGATTCCCATCACGTTCCTGAAATTCTCGCGCGGCGCGGAAGCCGAGGCCGATTACCTGGGCGTGGAGTACATGTACAAGGCGGGATACGACCCGAACTCCTACGTGCAGTTTTTTGAAAAGGTGGAAACGCTCGAGAAGAAGCGGCCTGGAAGCGTGCCCAAGATTTTTTCGAGTCATCCGCCGACGCCGGACCGCATTGAAGCCACGCAAAAAGAGATTGCCACCATCCTTCCGGCGCGCGACGAATACATCGTCACCACTTCCGAATTCGACGTGGTGAAGCGGCGCATGCAAATGCTGCAAGCGAATCAAAAAGTGAAGGACACCAATCCCAACAAGCCGACGCTGCGCAAGCGCACCGATCAAACCACCAAGAAGAATCCCAACGACCAGAGCGGCGCCGACAAGACCGGCACGGATACCACCAGTGACGACGATCGCCCGACGTTGAAGCGGCGGCCGAATTAGAGCGGTATCGCCGAGCGCAGCGGGAAGCCGGCGGGCCGGACAAAATCTGAAGATCGAAGAGAGGCGATTCCCAAAGAATCGCCTCTTTTTTTATGTCTTCGATCAACTGAAATTCAGGGAGTGGAACTGCATTGGATTAGAATTCAGATTGTGGAGAGATGTCCGCGGATATTGGGCGCGACGCCAGGACGAAAACGCGCTTACTTGTGAGTTTAAGATCACCCTGGTTCCCTCTCCCGCAGGAGCGGGATCGGGATGACCACAAATGCATTTGGGCGGCGGATAAGCGCGAGACTAGAACTCATCTCATAAATAGTCGAACAGGTTTCTCAACCTGGCTTCAGGGGCTAAAGCCCAACTTTTCGGGGCTTTCTAATGTCGGAGCTGAAGCTCCGGCCCCCTAAAAACAATTTATGAGGCAGGTTCTAGTTTCCAGTTTGGATGGCGGGCTATCTTTCGTTCCAGGCGGTTTCCGCGACGCCCATTCGCTTCAGGCCTTCGTGGTAATACTTGCGGTAGAGGATGTCCCATTCCTCGCTGCCTTCGAGGATTTCTTTTTTCTGCGAGGCAATTTTTGCGCGGACTTCGGCGTCCACCTGCTCTTCCTGCTTCAAAAGGGCCATCAGAATCTGCACGATTTCCTGGCGAATGGTATCGCGGTCTTCGATGAAATCCACTTGATCGCTGGAAACAAGCACGTCAATGATGCAGTGCGATAAACGGATCGTTTTTTCGCGGCTCAGGCGCATTTAGCGGAGAATCAATTTCCTTTCGCGGGCGAGCTGTCCTTTTACCTTCTTGTACATTTCCTGGTATTGGACGCCGGTGCGCCGCATTTCATCCTGGTACTTGATGAGGATCTCGCGCACTTCTTCATTCAAACGGTCCTCGACTCCCAATTCGTCCGCCATCACCAGGCGAACCTGTTGTGCCAGCGCCTCGGGATTCTTGGTCTCGATCATCTCCGCGGCGGCGAGACGCTTCACCAATTGCTTCGAAATGTATCCAACGTAATCGCGCGAGAGCAGCATCTGTCCTCAGCTTTAAGCTATTGTGAAGAATCCAGTGTACTTGCCGTACGTTCGGAGTGTCAAGGAAAGTGCGCTGCCTAATGGAATTTAGGAAAGGCTTTACCGCAGAGGCGCGAAGTTCGCCGAGGTGGGGCGGGGCGAAGCTCAATTTTGCGCGAGATTCCTCGGCCGCGCCCCGTGAAGGAGCGGGGCAAACCGCGGCCTGGGAATGACAACTCGCTTTAATCCACGGATGCTGAGCTACTGGCGTCCAATCCCTAAAATGAATGTTTTGCAAAGCGAATTGGATGATTTGCCAAGTGGAAGCGGCGTTGACGCGTCGCGCGCGTTCCATTAGGATAGCTTGGGCGGTTAGCTCAGCGGTTAGAGCATCCCGCTTACACCGGGAAGGTCGAGCGTTCAAATCGCTCATCGCCCACCATCGTCAGCCGTCATGCGGGGACGTAGTTCAGTCGGTTAGAACGCCTGCCTGTCACGCAGGAGGTCGCGGGTTCGAGTCCCGTCGTCCCCGCCATTTGTTAATTCTCTGGAGCCTCATTCGGGGCGGTTTTCCATTCATTGAAGTTGTCGACTCACGCGGGGATCGCGAGCAATCCTCAGCAAGCCCGGCCAGGGCCCGGCTGCTTAGAGCACCTTGAGCGTTACGATTGTGCTCTGCGTGGCTCCCGGCGCTGTCGCTGTAATCGTCAGGGTGTACGTGCCTGGGGGCGTGCGGCCTGCAGGGCCCTGGGGGCCGGTCGAGCATCCGGTGGCCAGCAGGGCAACCATTGCCACCATTCCCAGAGCGAAGCCTAAACGCTGTTGACGCTTTGTGGACATTGCGGAGACTAGCAATGCCATACCCAGAAGGGTTAGCGAGACAAGGCCAACTGGCGGATTTACGGGGGCTGCCGGAATGGCGCCTGGAGGAGTGGTCCAGGAGCAGAACGTCTGCACTGAAATTGCCGTCTGCACCGGTTGATTAGCGGTTACTTGTACGCTTAGAGGTACGACCGAACAGATAATCGTGGGCTGCTGGCTGGTGCAGCCGAGAGTTACCGTGCCTGTGAATCCGCCCGAGTTCAAGACCAGGGGGAAGATGATGGTGTCTCCGGGATTTGCGGTCACGGTGGTGGAGGTTCCGGGAGCGGGGACTAACGAAAAGCTTGTGGCTGAGCCGGTAAGCGCGATGGTTTGAACGCCGTTCGACGCGTTGCTGGTGATGCTTACGGAAGCGTTGAACGTAGTGGTTGAATTGGGCGTAAAGGTGACAGCGATTGTGCAAGCTCCGTTCGGTTGCAGGACTGTTCCGGCAATGCAAGTTGTTCCGGAGGCGAGAGCAAAGTTGCTGGGATTGGCGCCGCCTAGCGAGACGTTGGTGAGGGTCAACGGCACCAAGCCGGTGTTGGTCATCGTGATGCTTTGGGGCGGGCTGGTAGTGTTTGGCGCAATGCCGGTGAAACTGATTGAGTTTGTGCTCAACGAAATTGTTGGCACGGTTCCCGTGCCTTGCACCGTGATCACGTGAGTGCTGCCGGCGACCGGCGAATTGTCGCTCAGCGTAATCGTGGCTGATCGAGCTCCGGCCGCGCCTGGCTTGAAGACGATGGGGAGCACGCACTGGCCAGTCGGCGGGATGCTTGTGCCGAAGGGGGGAACGCATGAGACGAGTGAGGGAACATTCGGGAGAGCGATGGAGAAATCGCCTGGATTGGTCCCGCCGAAGTTCACCGCGCTGATGCTGAGAACCACCGCCCCATTGTTGGTGACCATCACGTTTTGCGTCACATTCGATCCTACGGGCACGTTATTGAAATTTACGCTGGTTCCCGGAGCGAAGGAGATGCCGGGGGCGATGGCTGTTCCCGAAGTGTTGATGGTGATGTTGCCGGCATCGGTTGTGATCGTGATCGTCTCGCTGAGCAGTGTGTTGGTGAGGGTGTTCGCGCCCGGCGCGAAGGTGACCACGACCTGACAGGGCTGACCCAGATCGAGGACTATGGGCAGCGCGGCCAGGCATGAGCCTGAAGCGCTGAAGTCCGCCGCGTTCGTGACGCTTTGGATGGTCAACGGCCCTGCGCCGGAGTTTGTTTCCGTCAGGGGCGCGGATTGAGCCGTGGAGGCCACCACGACTGGCGCCGGGAAGTTTACGGAGGCCGTGGTTGGCACGGGCGCTCCGGGTGGCATGGGGATGGACTGAGAAATGGTCAGGACCGGATGGTTCGAAGGGCCCCCGTTAGGGCCGGACGAGGTTGTGTCAAAGAAAACCGTCTCGTACGGCGAAACCACATATCCGGAAAGGTTTGAGTTATCGTTGGACGCAATCGTCATGTGGCCGGTCGAATCAACCGAATAGTCGAGGGTCAGTGTTTGTGCATAGGAGAGGTCGCCGCCTTTATGGTTCTCATCGGAGGTCGCAATGAGCGTGGTGGGAGGCGCAGGCGTGGTAGTGCCCGAAAAATCCGAGTTCCCGCCCAAAACCAACTCCCGCTCGCCGAAGAAGAAATTGTTGGGGAAAGGAGAAGCGGAGAACGGAGCGCCCATCTGAGGCTGAAACTCGCCGAAGATGGCATCTACCTCGACAGAGAAAAGGAAGGCTCGATCCGGGCGGATGAAGTAAGCGATCAGGTTGCGACTGGACTGACTGACAGGGACGATAACGCAGCGGCCATTCGACGCCACCGTGTAGGTGCCGGTCAGAACTTGGCCCGGCTTGACGTTGCCGCCGTCGTTTATGTCGG
>JBGPTK010000155.1:0-9044 GCA_041490605.1 Terriglobia bacterium
ATTGGCGAAAAACGCGAGAATCCTCGGCACATCGTAATTACCGCGGCGGTAGGACACCACCATGGGAATCAGCAAAACGAAAATAATGGCGAGCAAAGCCCAACTGGGCCCGACGGAAAGCGGTTCCGGCAATGCCAGGTACACTCCGGCGGAAGCCAGCATCGCTACCAGCGCGGGCCATCGAGGTTCGCGGATGATTTTGCCGCTCATGGGAATGTGAAGATGTGCGCGAGTGGAGTTTAGTACAGTTTCTGGCGAGACTCAAAATGTTGGAGCGATCGGGTGTTTGGGTATCGCGGAGGCGCCGAGGGCGCGGAGAGAAATATCTAGGAGGAAGCTGCGGGGGAACTGATCGCACTGTGCCAGATTACTTGCTCGATTGGTCCGACGAGGAAAATCCAGGACATCATGCCCGCCAGTGCAACGGCGGTTAGGATGGCGAAGGCCCAGTAGAAGTGCCCTGTGCGGTCCAGGACAAATCCGGTGAGCGCCGGAGCAACAATACCGGCGAGACTACCGAAGAAGTTCTGGAAACCTGTCCAGCGTCCCGCGGCTCGAGGTCCCGCGAGCGTCTGCGTAATTGCCCAGACATTGGAAGTCCAAACGCCGAAAGAAATTACGCCCAACATGAGCGCGGCGATGCAATAGAGCGGCCCGTTGACGACAGAAAGCCCCACGAAAATTCCAGCGAATGCGAGCCCTCCGCCCGTAAAAGTTTTGCGAGCGAGCGTGGGAGTGGCTCCCGACGTGATCCAGCGATCGGAGAGCCAACCGGCCAGCGTGCAGAAGCAGGCCCCCAGCAGGTAAGCGATCCCGCCGATCTTGGCCATGTTGCCCAGGGAGAAGTGCCGCTCGCGCACCAGGTAGAATGGAAGCCAGGTAATCAGGAAATAGCTGACATAGTTACCGCAGAAAAGCCCGATGCAGGTTCCCCAAGCCGAGCGCAGCCGCAGAAACTCGAGAAGAGTTGGCGCGCCGGTTGTGTTTGTATGAATTGCCTCCTGGTTTTTCGGCATCCATTTCAACCAGGGCACGAGCCAAAGCAGGCTGACCAGGCCGAGCACGATGAAGAACGGGCGCCAGCCGAATCTGGCCATCAGCAGGCCACCCAGCAACATGCCAAATCCAGGTCCCAACATGAGTCCCGCGGAGAGCACCGCATTGGCAAATCCTCGATGCTCTTCCGGGAAGTTCATCGCAAGGATCTTTGAGCAGGAAGGAAAGGCGACTGATTCACCGATGCCAAGGAGCAATCGCAAAACCAACAGTACCGTGAATGTGTGTACGATGCCCGTCGCGGCTGTGGCAGCGGACCAGAGAAAGAATCCACCGGCGAAGACCCAGTAGACGTTCCAACGGTCCACCAGCCAGCCGGAGAAGGGTTGCAGGCACGCGTAGGTCCAGAAAAACGCGGACAGCAGAATGCCCAGTTGCAATGGGGAAATGCCAAGCTCGTCTTTCAACATGGGAGCAGCGATGGAGAGATTCCCGCGATCCACATAGTTGATGAAGACAGAAATTGCCAGTAAGACGAGAAGCAAACGGAGATGGCCGGGGATGTCCTTGCGCTGCGGCGCCGTGAAAGTTGGCATGACGAATGGGCGTCATCTTCTCCAGCTACGGAGTGATTTGCAACTTATTTTGCGGGAATCTGATTTCATTAGCGAGGAAGGGCAACCATTTGACTTGGGTTGGGTAGCCCCCTAGAATGGCCGGGCCATGCAGGAACCTCGCACACTCACCGGACAGACAATCTCTCACTATCGAATTCAGGAGAAGCTGGGTGGAGGCGGCATGGGAGTGGTTTACCGGGCCGAGGATACCCGGCTCGATCGAAGCGTGGCTCTGAAATTCCTTCCGGAGGACACGCCCACCGACGCGCAGACGCTCGAACGATTCCAGCGCGAGGCACGCGCCGCTTCCGCGTTGAACCATCCCAATATCTGCACGATTCACGACGTTGGCGAGTACGATCGCCGGCCTTTTATTGTGATGGAGTTACTGGAAGGCCAGACGCTGAAACACCGGATCAGCGGCAAAACCCTGGATATCGACAATATTCTCGACATCGGCATTGAAATCGCGGATGCCCTCGCAGCCGCACATTTGAAGGGCATCGTCCACCGGGACATCAAACCTGCAAACATTTTCCTGACGCAGCGGGGCCAGACCAAGATCTTGGATTTTGGCCTGGCGAAGATGACATCCCGTCAATTGCAAGCGGGCGCGGCCAGTGCTTCCGCGCAAGGCACCGTGGATGCTGAAGTAGGGTTCCTGACTAGCCCGGGCACAGCCATGGGGACCATTGCTTACATGTCGCCTGAGCAGACCTTGGGGAAGGACCTTGATGCACGCACCGATCTCTTCTCTTTCGGCGCCGTGTTGTATGAAATGGCGACCGGAAAACTTGCCTTCATCGGCGATACTTCCGCGGCGATTTTTGATTCCATTCTCCACGGGACGCCCAGACTGGCGGCGGGGTTGAATCCGGCCGTGCCCGGAGAGCTGGAACGAATCATTAACAAAGCTCTTGAGAGAGACCGCGACCTGCGCTACCAGACCGCTTCCGAAATTAAAACGGACCTAAAGCGATTAAAGCGTGATCGCGAATCTTCCGGCCGCGTGGTTGAAACGAAAAGGCAAACTGCCAGCGTTGAGCAAGCGGCAGCACCCGCCTCAGAGAAATCTGTGGCGGTGCTTTACTTTGAGAATCTCAGCAGCGGCAAGGACGACGAATACTTCCGCGACGGCATGACGGAAGACATCATCACTGAACTATCGAAGATCAAGGAGCTGCAGGTGTTTCCGCGAGCAGCGGTGTTGGCTTACCGCGACAAGCCGGTTACCGGACCGCAGGTGGGGCGGGAACTGAACGCCGCTTGCGTGCTCAGCGGAAGCTTGCGCCGGGCCGGCAATCGACTTCGCATTACGGCGCAGCTGATCCGGGCTCAAACGGGCCATTCCATCTGGGCGGAGCGCTATGATCGTGAGCTCAAGGATGTCTTCGAGGTCCAGGACGAAATCGCGCGCAGCATCAGCCAAGCCCTGCGGATCAAACTTTCTCCGCAGGAAGAGAAAGCGATTGCCCGCAAGCAAACCGAGAACCCGCAGGCGTATGACTACTACTTGAGAGGACGCCAATTTTTCCATCAGTTCCGGCGCAAGGGTTTTGACTTTGCCCGGCAGATGTTCGCCCGCGCCATTGTGATTGACCCGCAGTACGCTCGCGCGTATGCCGGAGTGGCGGACTGTTGCTCGTTTCTTTACATGTATTGGGACAGCAACGAAGACAACCTGAATGAAGCAGAGGCCGCGAGCCGCAAAGCGCTGGAGCTGGATCCAGAGCTGGCCGAAGCTCATGCAGCGTGCGGTCTGGCATTCGCTCTCAAGCAGAACTTCGATCAGGCGCAACAAGAATTCGAAGCGGCGATCCGGCTTGATCCCAAACTCTACGAAGCGTACTACTTTTATGCGCGCACCTCGTTCCAACGAGGTGAGCTGGCAAAAGCTACAGAACTCTACGAACAGGCGGCGAAGCTCAACCCCGATGACTACCAGGCGGTGAGCCTGCTGGTGGCCATTTACCACGGATTGGGACGGGCAGCCGAGGCCGAGGCCGCCCAGCGACGGGCATTGCACTTGACCGAGAGACACATCGATAGTCACCCGGACGATCCACGGGCACTCTACCTGGGCGCGGGAATGCTCGCACGGATGGGAGACCATGGAAAAAGTTTCGAATGGGCTCGCCGCGCACTGGCTATCGATCCAGAAGAAACCTCGATTCTCTATAACGTGGCCTGCGTCTACGCGCTTCTGGGCCGTACCGAAGACGCCCTGAATTGCCTGGGAAAGGTGATGGAGCTTGGAACCTTCTACAAGAACTGGGCCGCGAAAGATTCCGACCTCGACTCCCTACGCTCAGATGCCCGGTTCCAGGCCCTTCTCAGTTAGCATGGCCCGGACGGATCCCCGTCCGGCTCCTGGGTTTTACACGTCACCGGACAAGCTGGGCGACTTGACAGAAGTGCGTGGGATGGGCAATAAGAGGGAGCATCCTTCGCGTTGTGGAGAGGAGACGAGATCATGCGGAAGATTTGGTTTTTGGTTGTGGGGATTGCGGTGTTGGCGGTGATGGGGACAGTGCTGGCGGCGCCTGCGGGAGACGGGCTTACGATGCCGGCCGGGTACCGGCAGTGGTTCCATGTAAACACTTCGATTGTGACCAAGGATAGCCCGGACTTCGCGATCCTGGGCGGACAGCACAATATTTATATCAATAGCGCTGGCTTGCCGGCGTTGAAGAAGGGCGGACCATATCCAGATGGATCGGTTTTTGCCGATGACATTCACGAGACGTCGCTCACGAGCGGCGCGTACGTGGAGGGAAACCGCAAGGCGGTGGCAGTGATGGTAAAGAACGCGAAGAAGTACGCAACCACGGGCGGCTGGGGATTCCAATTGTGGGCGGGGGGCGATCCGACAAAGCCGATCGTTACCGACGCAGTTACGATGTGCTTTTCGTGCCACACGATGCAGAAAGATCACGACTTTGTTTTTTCGACATACCTTCCCTAAGCTCGAACACGATTCCCGCAGAGTGAACCGGCAGAGGGCCTTGGTTGAGGGAGCCAAGGCCCTTTTTTATTTTCCGGTATTTCGATTTTTTGAGTTGTGCGCCAAACTTCTGAATACAAATCGCCGCGAAGGCAGGATCAATGAACGCGCCGCCCACTGGCGTGGAGAGTGGCTGGTCTCCACGGAGCGAGGACGGTGTAACGAGGCGCGGCTGTGACTGTTTCCTTGGTGGCCGCGAGCAATTTTCTTCGGATGAGCCAACCGACGGCGGCCTGCACGGAACTTTTCGAAACTCCGATGGACTCCGCGAGTTCGCGATAACTGATCTGAACCACTCCATTGCGACGCTGCTGTTCCGCGGCAAGCCATAGATAGACAAGGAAGCCGACGGGCCTGCGGTCATGGCCGACCAGGTCGCGCATGAGCACATCGATCACGTAATCGTCGAACGAAAACATGGCTATAGTAACAGTTACTATAGCATGGACTGGCTGATTGCAGCCGCTGGCGGGCGCACGGTATTCTGCGCGGCGTCTCGACAATGTGAGACCAGGAGGAACCATGATTCGCGGAATCAAATTCGCCGGGATTCCCGTTCGCAACCAGGATGCGGCGCTGAAGTTTTATACGGAGAAATTGGGATTCAAGGTGGTGACCGACCAGCCTTTCACCGGCAAACAAAGGTGGATCGAGCTGATGATTCCCGGGGCGGAAACGGGGCTGGCGCTGTTCACGCCGGAGGGACACGAGAAACGCATCGGCGAGTTTCAGTCGCTCTCCTTCTGGTGCGAAGACGTTTTTGCGACGTCCAGAGCGTTGAAGGCCAAAGGCGTGGAGTTTGCGGCGGAGCCGAAGACGGAAGACTGGGGCACGTCGGCCATTTTCAAGGATTCCGACGGCAATCAATTTGTAATTTCGAGCCGGTAAGGAGAGCCGAAGTGAGCCAGGCGATTTCGAAAAAACTGGGAATGAAGGGCGGCACGCGAGCGCTGGTGATTGCCGCGCCACCGGGATACCGGAAACTGCTGGAGCCGTTGCCGGAAGGAGTGGTGATTTCCGAAGCGATGAAGGGCACGCACGAATTCGTGCAGCTTTTCGCGACGCGTAAATCCGAACTCAAGAAGCGGGCAGCGGCGATGCTGAAACACGTTGCCCGTGGAGGACTGGTCTGGATTGCTTATCCGAAAAAGACATCGGGGCTTGAGAGCGACCTGGACCGCGACTCGGTGAGGGAAGCGATAAGCACATTCGGCTGGCGCGCGGTTACGATCGTGGCCCTCGACGAAACGTGGTCGGCGCTGCGCTTCCGGCCGGCAGGAGATGTGAAGCGGCGGGGGTGATGGTTGGGGAGGCTCGAAATGAGCGCATGCGCAGGTGGTTGCCGCCACTCGGGATTCCTCGCTTCGTTCGGAATGACGGCGAAATGGTTGGGGGATTTATGGCGTAGTTGAGTGCCAATTTGCGTTAGAAATGAACCGCTGGCGCATTCGTTTTGCGGAGCGGCGTGTTAAACTCTGGAGCGTTGCCTTGCGCCAAGAGCCAAACTCAATTGATTAAAGGAGAAATCCCTTGAATTATTATGGAGCCAAGGACTTAGCCGCCGCTTTTCGCACCGTCCGCAAGAACACGATTACCATTGCCCAGGAACTGCCTGAAGACAAGTATAGTTTCCAACCGGCGCCAAACACGCGCACTGTTGGCGAGCTGCTGGCGCATATCGCGCTGACGCACCAAATTCAATACCAAATTCAAGCCGAGGAGCGCCGGACGACCCTGGTGGGATTTAATTTTCCATCGCTGATGCAGCGCTTGACGGCGGAGGAAAAGGTAAAGCGGAGCAAGGAGCAGACGATCCAGGCGCTGAAGAGTTCCGGTGAGAAATGGGCCGGCTGGCTGGAAGGCGTGACGGATAATTTTCTGGCGGAACGGGTGGAGATGCCTGCCGGAGTGTCTCCGGCATCCAAGAGCCGTTTCGAGATGGTTCTTTCGGTGAAAGAGCATGAAATGCACCACCGCGGCCAATTGATGCTGATCGAGCGGATCGTGGGGATCGTGCCGCATCTGACTCGCGAGATGCAGGCGCGCCTGGCTGCGGCTGCCGGTGCTGCTGCTACCGTGAAAAGCTGAGGCCGCATCGAAGAAGGCGCCGGGCGTCCCGTCAGGTCCCGCCGGGACGCCCCGATTTGACGCATCGGGGTAAAATCCAGCCCGGAAGCCCGGTACTATCGCGGGAGTGGCCGGACGAAGCCAGCGATAGCAGTTTCGAAGGAAGCCGCCTGATCCTCAATTTTCCCTCGAAGAATCGCTACTTCCTCGAGCGCGTTTCCGAGTAACGCTGCTTCCATCGAGTGGGTCGCCCCGCGATTTGAAACAAATTCGCGGTAATACTCTTTCATTGGTAGCTGAAAGCAGGCCGATTCTCCCACCCCGAAACGCTTCGAATCGACCCTCAAAAAAATGATGGCGATCTCTTGCTTCGCATACCGCCGGTATGTCAAATAGATAGCATCAGGAGACTGGCCGTTGCCCAAACCCATCGAAGAAATCCATTCCGAGCTTCGCAAAAAATTCAAAGGGAACCTTTTGCGCCCGGGAGAACCGGGATTCGCCGAAGCGAGCGGCATCTGGAACGGAATGGTGGCGCGCACGCCTGGCCTGATTGCCCGCTGCGCGGATGTGGCGGATGTCCAGGCCGCAATCCGTTCGGCCGCAGCGGCGGGAGTGGTCACCGCGGTTCGCTGCGGAGGGCACAGCCTGGCCGGCTTCAGCACCTGTGATGGTGGTCTGGTGATCGATTTGTCCCGCATGCGGCAGGTGACCGTTGACGAAAATGCTCGGCGGGCGCGCGCCGCGGGCGGATGCCTGCTGGGCTCAATCGATACGGCAACGCAACAAGTGGGTCTCGTCTATCCCGCGGGCGTCGTCTCGCATACCGGCGCCGCCGGGCTGATCCTGGGAGGAGGCACCGGCTGGCTGATGCGCTTGCACGGACTTTCCTGCGACAATGTCGAGGGATTTACGCTGGTCACGGCCGATGGTTCCGTGGTGCATGCCGATGCGCGGGAGAATCCCGAATTATTTTGGGCCTTGCGCGGAGGCGGCGGCAATTTCGGCGTCGTCACCGAATTCGAACTCAAGCTGCATCCGCTAACTTCGGTAATGCTCAGCGGCGGGCTCTGTTTCGGCGACGATATTTCCCTTGTTCTACGCTATTGGCGCGATTTCATGGCCGATGCCCCCGATGAATTGAAATGGAATATTTCTCTCGTGCTCGCGCCCGATTCGGAAGATGTGCCGGCACAACTCCGCGGACGCCCGGCGCTGAGCGAAAGCATTGTCTGGTTTGGCGACGAGCAGAAAGGCCGTAAGTACCTGGATCATATTCTTTCGATCGGCAGCCCAGTCGCCGTGTCGCATCGCACCATTTCTTTCCTGGACCTGCAGACCATGGCCGATAAGGATTTCCCGCACGGCCGCCGCTACTACACAAAATCCGGATTCTTCAAAATGCTGACTGAGGATTCCATCAATCGCATGGTGGCATCTTTGAATTCCATCCCGTCGCCGCGCACGCAGATCGAACTGGCGCACATGGGCGGCGCCGCAGGAAGAGTCGGCGCGCATGAGACCGCTTTCGGCGACCGCTCCGCGCCCTTCGTCATGAATCTGCTGGCGGATTGGACCGATCCATCCGAAGACGCGGCAAATGTTTCCTGGGTGCGCTCGACGTTCAAAGAACTCCGTCCGGCGATGAAACCCGGCGTTTATGTGAACTTCATGAGCGGCGACGAAGAGGATCGCGTCAAGGAGGCTTACAGCGTGCGCTGGGACCGCCTCGTCGCCGTCAAGACTCACTACGACCCGGACAACTTCTTCCGGCTGAATCAAAACATCCCGCCGCTTCGGGCGGAGAAAACCGTCTCGCCCGGCCCGAAACCCTGAATGACGAGCGCACTGCTTGGAATTTGGACGGCCCACCCTTCCGCTCTCCCATTTTCAGTCGGCCTACTTGCGCCGGTTTTTCGCCCGTGCGAAAATTGTCACAAGCGTACCCTCGCTGGTTCCGCTTGCTATTCGTTCCGGGCCTTTCTAGACTCGGCGGCGTACCGGCGATGGCGATATCGTCTAAAGGTTAGGACGGAGCCCTCTCAAGGCTCAAATCCGGGTTCGAGTCCCGGTATCGCTACCAAAACTTCCGCCTGAAACCAATCTGGCACCGCGGCAAAGAGTGGAGTAACCTTCTTGAAAGCTTTCTCCCGCAACGCAAGCTCCGGCGGATGTACGCTTATCGCTATCGCGCGCGGAGGATAAAAGATCAGTGGGAGTCAACGAAACGGCAAACGCTGTGACCGAAAACATGCCTGGGCATCCCTTCATCCGGCTTCTGCGCAAACAGTGGGTGGATAAGACGCTGGCCATCCTGGCCTGCATCCCTTTTGTGCTTCCGATTCTTTTTGGATTTAAGG
>JBGPTK010000156.1:0-9005 GCA_041490605.1 Terriglobia bacterium
AATATAGAGAGGAGCCTCCAAGCCGGTCCCGGAAAAGTCCCCTGCGATCATTTCCGAGCCGTCCGGGGAAATGTCGAGAATCGTAGGGGATTGAAATGGAGTGGGCATGGTCACGGGTTCGCCGCCCGCGACGGAGAGCTGGGCAATCGTCCATCCGGACTTGGTCGGAACTGTAAAATACAGCCGCGTACCATCGCTGAGGAGCGGAGGAAACTTCCGCTGCGAATCGTGAGTGAGCTGGGTGTAGTTCGCAACCTTGGGAATACCCGAGGGCGCTCGCAGCCAGAGGACTAGTGCCAGCAGGACGACGATCCCGGCGACTGCGGCCGCCACGGCCCAAGCGTGAGAGCGCATCCACAACGCCCACAACGCCCACGACGTCCCCGACGCTACCGATGCTGCGACGGAAGAGGAAGAACTCGTATCACGCCGCAGACGCTTCAAGTCAGTCCGGATCTCGGCCGCGGTTTGGTATCGCAGGTCGCGGTCCTTCTCAATCGCCTTGCCGATGATTTCATCGGCCCGTAAAGGAAGCTCGGGGTTGAGCCGGGAAGGAGGAGTGGGCTGGCGGTTCAGAATCGACTCGAAAATGATGGCGGACGTGCTGCCGGCGAAAGGCGGGCGGCCGCTGGCCATCTCGTAGAGCACGGCGCCGAAGGAGAAAAGGTCCGAACGCGCGTCGAGTTCTTCGCCCCGCGCCTGCTCCGGAGACATGTAAGCGATGGTGCCGATCGCGGTGCCGGGACTCGTGAGATGCTCTTCGCTCAAGCTGCCGGTGGGCAGAGCGGTGCCGCCGGTTAGCCCGGCGATCTTGCGTTCGTGCACCATTTTCGCCAGGCCGAAATCGAGGATCTTTGCGTGTCCCCCGGCGGTGATTAGTATGTTCGAAGGCTTGATGTCACGGTGGACGATTCCTTTGGAATGAGCGGCGCTGAGGGCGTCGGCAATCTGAATCGATAGTTCGAGCAATTCTTCCGTGGGAATTGGGCGCCCCGCAATCCGCCGATGCAGAGTCTGGCCCTCGAGCAACTCCATAACGATAAACGGCTGCCCACCGAATTCTTCAATCGCATGAATCGTGCAAATGTTGGGATGGTTGAGCGCCGAAGCGGCCCGCGCCTCGCGCTCGAAGCGTTCGAGGGCCTTGGGGTCTCGTGTGAGGTCATCCGGGAGGAACTTCAGAGCGACGTTGCGGCCCAGGCGCGAATCTTCGGCGCGATAAACCACACCCATTCCACCGCCCCCGAGCTTCGCGGTCACGCGATAGTGACCGATTGTTTTGCCAATCATGTGGAGATGTGAACCCTCGTTCGGGTCATCTTATGCACTCCGCGGGAAGGAATCAAGAAATCCGGAGGCGGGAAGTGGTTCGAGTTGAGGACGAGGCTGGAGGAGTGCTTGTATTCTGAGTTGCGGAATTTGCAGAAAGGCTCTACCGCAGAGGCGCTGAGCGCGCCGAGGTGAGTTGGGACGGAGCGCAATCCTGAGGGGGATCTCCAGCAGCGAAAATTAGTCCTGGAATGACCTTAATCTGAACCACTGCCGATGGAGGAGAGCGGAGGATTGCTTCTTGAAGTTCAAGGAATGTCTGGTGGTCAGCGGGATAGTTCTTTTTGGGCGCTTTCGAAGAATTGCTGGATTATTTTTTTTGCCGCGGCCTCGATCATTCGCTGGCCCACTGAAGCAATCACGCCGCCCACTTGCGCTTCGCCGGTGTAGCGCACTTCGGTGCTCGCGCCATTTTCGGAAAGCTCGATCACTCCTTCACCTTTCATGAAGCCGGGAAGGCCCTTTCCGTCGACGCGCATTTTCAGGGACGAGGGAGGCTTTTTTTCGGCTAATTCCACGGAGCCCGCATATTTGCCGGAAATTGCGGCGACGCCGAATTTTACGTTTACTTTGTAGCGGTCGGGGCCGTCTGGTTCCAGCTTTTCAGCGCCCGGCAAAACTTTTGCGAGGCGAACGGGATCGTTCAGGAGATCCCAGACAGCTTGGCGATTTGCGGTGAGTTTATAAGTGCCTTCGATTTTCAACTGACGGCTCCCTTGGAAAACTCACGGAAATTTACCGCAGAGGCGCAGAGTTCGCAGAGACCGAGTGCAGCAACGCACGAGCGGCGCGCCATCATGAAAAGCTAGCCCTTGCCATTTGGCTTGCGAGTGGCTCCGCCGGTGGCGCGCGAGAACGCTTTTTCCAGGGCTCGGCGGGCGTAAACTGCGGCCATTTCCTTGCGGTAGCCGGCCGAGGCGTGAATATCCGAGAGCGCGTCGATTCCCTGCGCGACTTGCTTGGCGGCTTCGGCGAATAATTTCGGTGAGGCGGTTTTCCCTTTTAGGGCATTTTCTACCGCTGTCGCGCGGAAGGCTTTCGCGCCCAAGCCGGTTACGCCGACTGCGATGTCTTCGATTTTGCCGGCTTTGCTTACGGCGATTCTGGCGGCGACTCCCACCAGCGCGAATCCTGAGGCCGGTTGGTGCAGCTTCTCGTATGCGGCTCCCGTTCCGGGGCGCGAAGCTGGCACGCGGACTTCAGTCAAAATTTCTCCGGGGTGCAATTGAGTGGCCAGCAAGTCGACAAAAAATTCCGCGGCGGGAATGGTGCGCTTTCCCGAGCCCGAAGCCGCCACAATCTCCGCATCGAGCGCCAGAATCGTGGCGGGATAATCCGCCGCGGGATCGGCATGAGCGAGGCTGCCGCCAATCGTGCCGCGATTTCTTACTTGCACATCGCCAATGAGGGCAGCCGTCTCCGCCAGGACGGCGCAGCGCCCGAGGAGCAGGTCCGATGCGGCGATGTCCGCATGCGTGGTGAGGCCGCCGATGGCGATTTGCTCGTCTTCGAGGCGAATGTAGCTGAGGCCGTGGAGCCTGCCGATATCGATGACGTAACGAGGCGACGCCAGGCGCAATTTCATCAGCGGCAATAAGCTATGGCCGCCGGCCAGCAGCTTGGCTTCGTCACCGTGCCGGTCGAGCAGGCGGAGGGCTTCGTCTAAACTTTTTACTGCTGTGTATTCAAACGCTGCCGGAATCATTTCGTCCTCCTGGTGCTCATTCACTTCTTTTCGCGCGCCGCAAGGGACTCAGTTCTTGCCGGTACTTTGAAACCTAGAAGCGATCTAGGTGCACGACCATTGCACGGCATGCAAGGCGATGGCTCGGGCTACGCTTACTCTGGATCCTTCGCTGCGCAAACAACGCGCGCTCAGGATGACTGCCAAACTGCCCCACCGCCGCTTGGTGGGGACGGTGATTGCAGCGCCCCTACCGAGCCTGCGGGCTTCAATTCGGTTTGGCGGCTCCGTTGTTGCGGGCTTTGCGCATGACCTGCCAAATCTTTTCGCGCTTGAGCGGCAAATCCACATGCGTGACGCCCAGCGGAGACAACGCATCCACCAGGGCATTTACCAGCGCCGGCGTCGCGCCAATCGTGCCGGCTTCGCCCACGCCCTTCACGCCCATTGGATTGACCGGCGAAGGAGTGACGGTGCGGCCGGTGACGAGATGCGGAATATCGCTGGCGCGTGGAATCGCGTAATCCGTGAGCTCGCCGGTGATTAACTGGCCTTGCTCGTCGTAGACCGTTTCTTCAAACAGCGCCTGGCCGATCGACTGAACGATGCCTCCGTGCACTTGCCCATCCACCAGCAGCGGGTTGATCACGTTTCCGCAATCATCCACGGCAAAATATTTCTGCAAATCGATTTCGCCGGTTTCCGGGTCCACTTCCACCACGCAAACGTGCGAGCCGAATGGGAAAGTGAAATTCGACGGCTCGAAGAAGTGGGTGACGTCGAGCCCGGGGTCCATTCCCGGGGGCAGAGTCTTCGCCGCGTAGGCCGCGCCGACCGCCTCGCCATACTTCATGGATTTAGTGGGATCGGATTTCACGTGAATCTTGTAATCATCGAAAGCGAGCGATTCCGGCGGCACGCCTAAAGCGTGAGCGGCGATCTTGGCCAGCTTGTCGCGCAATTTTTCCAGCGCGCGATACATGGCCGTTCCGCCGACGGCCGTGCCGCGGCTGCCGAAGGTTCCAATTCCGTAAGGCACCGTGGCGGTGTCGCCGTGAGTGATTTCGACGTCCTGCGGCGAGATGCCGAGCATGTCGGCGGCAATTTGAGCGAAGCTGGTCTCCTGCCCTTGCCCGTGCGGCGAGGCTCCGGTGAGCACGTTGACCACGCCACTGGGCTCGATGCGCACGGTGGCGCTTTCCCAGCCGCCGCCGGCCATTGCGACCGAAGGGCCCATGGCGCAAATTTCCACGTAAGTGGAGATTCCGATTCCCACGTAGCGCCCTTGCTTGCGAGCCGCGGCCTGGTCCTTGCGCAACTGGGTGTAATTCGAAATGTTCAGCGCTTTCTCGAGACACTTTTGATAATCCGCGCTGTCGTAGGTCACGCCGGTTGGCGTGGTATAGGGGAATTCACTTGGCTGCGGGAAATTCCTGCGCCGCACTTCGAGGGGATCGATCTTCAGCTCCGCTGCGATCACATCCATCATGCGTTCGATGAAATAGGTCGCTTCGGGCCGGCCGGCGCCACGGTACGCGTCGGTGGCCATTTTGTTGGTCAGCACGCCGGTGATGTCCAGCTTAACCGCGGGAATTTTGTAGCAGCCGCAGGCCATCAAACCTGTGAGAGTGGGGATCAGCGGCGTCAGCAACTGGTAATAGGCGCCCAGGTCGGCCAGAATCCGCCAGCGCATGCCCAGAATTTTCCCATCGCGCTTCACCGCGAATTCCGCGTAATTGATTTCGTCGCGGCCGTGGATGGTGTTCTGGAAATTTTCGCGGCGCGTCTCGATCCACTTTACAGGCTTGAGCAGTTGCATGGCCAGGTAAGCCACCAGCGCCTCTTCCGCATACATATTCAGCTTGCTGCCGAAGCCACCGCCCACTTCGGGTGTGATTACGTGCACCGAATATTCCGGCATCTTCAGCACGGCCGCCAGCAGAGTGCGCAGGGTGTGTGGAATTTGCGTGGACGACCAGACGGTAAGCTTTTTTTCGCCCGGCTTGTAATCCGCCACCACTCCGCGCGGCTCCATGGCCACGGGAATCAATCGCTGATTCACCATGCGGCATTGCACCACGCGGTCGGCTTCCTTGAAAGCATTGGCTACGTCGCCGCCTTCGAGATGCCATTGGAACGAGATGTTGTCGCCATTCTGTTCGTAGAGGAGCGTCGAATCTTTTGTGATCGCCTTTTCGGGATCGACAACGGCCGGCAGCGGATCGTAATCCACTTCCACCAGATCCACCGCGTCGCGGGCGGCATATCGATCGCTCGCGACTACTACTGCAACCGGTTCGCCGACGAATCGGACTTTATCAACGGCCAGCATGGGTCGGGTGGCCGGCTTCATGTCTGGCAGCACCGCCGCGCAGATCACATCGCCGATCACGCCGCGCGTATCTTCACCTGTCAATACAGCGACCACTCCGGGAGCGGTTCGGGCTTTGGACATGTCCACCGACTTGATTTTGGCATGCGCGTAGGGACTGCGCACCACGCAGGCATACACCATTCCCGTCATCTGGATGTCGTCGACGTAATGCGCCAGGCCCTGGATGAGGCGTGGGTCTTCCTTGCGCTTCATGGGCATGCCGACGAATTTCCGCGAGGGCGTGCTGAGCGATTCCAGCGCGTTTGCCGCTTTCGGCTGATGGGGCGGCAGCGAAGGCTCGATCTCCGCGACCGGCTTCGTCACCATCGCCACCGGCTTGCGCGGGGCGAGTTTCTTTTTCTTCGCCGGCTTTCTGTGCTTCGCAACCACTCGCTTCTTCTTAGCGTTCGCCCTTGCCATCGCATTCCTCCGACTGCTGAACTGGATTTCGTAGGCCGCTCGACGCGGCTGGCGTGCGATTGATTCTAGAGATGCCGCCCTGAAGGGCGGCGCTACAAGACCGCCCCAAAATTTCGCCAGGGCGATTCGCTTACCTGGATTTTTGCTTCTTCATTTTCTTCGCGGCATAATCGATCGCTGCCACAATGTTCTGATACCCGGTGCAGCGGCACAAATTTCCCTGGATGGCATGGCGAATTTCCGTTTCGCTGGGCGAGGCGTTCGACTCGAGCAGCGCCGTCGCCGCCAGAATCATTCCCGGCGTGCAATAACCGCATTGCAAGCCATGCTTTTCCCAGAACCCTTCCTGCACCGGATGGAGGCCTCCGTTGCCGTGGGCCGTGGCCGCCAATCCTTCGATCGTGGTGATCTCGCTTCCGTTGGCCTGCACCGCCAGGACCGTGCACGATTTCACCGCCTTGCCGTCCATCAATACCGTGCATGCGCCGCAGATCGACGTCTCGCAGCCAATGTGCGTTCCGGTCAAGCTCAGCTCGTCGCGCAAATAATGGACCAGGAGCAACCGCGGTTCCACGCGGCTGCGCTGCTCTTTTCCATTCACGCGCAATTCAATTTCCATTGCCATGATGCCTCCGGAATCTTCGGGTCTGCTGGTTTCGGATTCCACTTCGCCGCAGTGCCGCGATTCGCGCTGCTGCGATTGTTTGCCTCCGCTCCATGTGCGGTTAACGGCTGCTTGGGAGTCGACCGGAACATTTGCACGTTACCCTGCCACACGGGAAAATTCAAGGCATGGAATCATTGGATAGCGGCTGAAGTTGGAGCGCGGCTTTTTTAAGCTGCAGGACATAGGGAAAGGCTTTACCGCAGAGGCGGCGAGAACGCCGAGGGATGCACGGACGGGACGCGGTGTAAAGTTCGGGTTGGCTGGTAAAACCTAGGAGGAGAGGCGCTTCACCCAGATGCGGCTTGTGGCCGGCTTGCCCAAGTAGATGCGCTTGGAATTTTTTCCCAGAATTGCGACGGTCATGGTCTCGTCGTATTCGCGATGATTTATGCGGAGGCGGGCGCCGGGGCGCAGACGCAAATTCACCAGGAACTCGAGGAATTGGGGATCTTTTTCGTAGACGCGAAGGACTTCGAAGGTTTCGCCCACTTCGGCTTCGGAGAGGCGCACGGCGCCTAGTTTTTTTCTTAGTTTCGCGAGGCCTCCGAAGAGCGGCACTCCGTGAGGGCAGAAACTTTCGCGGCCGAAGCGTTCGAGAAGCAGTTTCACTACTTCGGGCGACATGCCGTGCTCGAGTTTTTCCGCCTCTTCGTGCGCGCGAGACCATTCGAGGCCGATCACTTCCGTGAGCAATTTTTCGGCGAGGCGATGACGCAGGACCAGGTGCTGGGCGTTTTCACGGCCCTTGGCCGTCAGTTCGATTCGCCCGTCGCGCGCCACGCGCAGATAGCCGCTGCGAGTCATGCGCTTCAGCGCCGCCGTCACTGCCGGCGGAGTAACGCTCAAATCTTCCGCCAGCCGGGCGCTGATGGGGACCTGTTCTTCCTGGACGATCTCCCAGATGGCCTTGAGGTAATCTTCCTGAGACGCGCTGGTCTTTTCCCGTTTCAATTGGCCTCGCTTCGCCGCTCGCGATGCTTGGCGCGGAATCCTTCTGCCAATTTCTTTACGCGGGCTTCGATATCATCGCAGATGCGCAGGTAGGTTTCCACGTCCTCGCCGTAGGGATCCTGCACGCGCCAATCCACTACATCGGCGCGCGGAAACAAGGATTTTCCAGTTACGCCCGACATATTCACGATTAAATCGGGTTGAAAATGGATCGCTTCGCCGAGACCTTTGGAATATTGGCCTTCCGCGGAAATGCCGCGCAAGCGCAGGGCGTTCAGAGTGCCCTCCATAATGGATCCAAACGGGGATACTCCCGCGCTGGCCGGATCGATTACGTCGCGGGCGTGGTGCTTCGCCAGGGCTTCCGCCATTTGGCTGCGGCAGGAATTGCCGATGCAGACGAAGAGGACTTTTTTCCGGACTTCCATCCTATGAAGGATACTGGAATCCCAGTTTGCTGTCACCGCCGGTGGCCACCGCGCAGCGAAAAGGTCGGGGCTGAAGCCCGACCCTACATGGGGAATGGCGGAAGTCAACTTGCAGCGCCGGCCTTTTGCAATTTCCGGTTATTCGGCAGATCTTTCCCGTTGTTGGCGATCTTCACAAAGTATTCGTGGACGGTCGGATCGGTGGTTAGTTCGGGATGAAAGGTTGTGGCCAGGATGCGGCCCTGGCGGACCATTACTGGGAGGCCTTCGTTTTCGGCCAGGACTTCGACGCTGGGGCCGACGCGAGCGATGATTGGGGCACGGATGAAGACCATTTCGATGGGATGGCCGGTGAGTTTGGATTCGCCCATGTGGACATCGCTGGCTAGCTGGCGTCCGTAGCCGTTGCGGAGGACTGTCATGTCGAGGAGGCCCAGGGAGGCTTGATCGGGGCGGTGGACTTCTTTGGCGAGGAGGATTGCGCCAGCGCAGGTGCCGAAGAATGCGCCGCCTTGCTTTGCGAATTTTTGGATTGCGTCGAGCAGGCCTTCTTCCGTCATCACTTTCAGGTGGGTGGTGCTTTCGCCGCCTGGGAGAATCAGGCCGTTTAGGCCTTTCAGGTCGTCGGGCGTGCGCACGAAGACATATGCGACGCCTATGCGTTCCAGCATTTTTGCGTGGGCTTCGAAATCGCCTTGGATTGAGAGGATACCGATTTTCATGGTGCTACTTCCCCTTGAATTACGAACCGGATCTTCGACGGAAATCACTTCCAATAGTCTGGCGCAGTTTGCTCTGGATTCCTCGCGCCGGGTGAGGCCCGGCGCTCGGAATGACGGCGCCAATGCCAATGCAAAACCGGGCGCGGCCCTTCGCTTCGAGGCTCCCTTCGTTTCTCAGGGCGAGCAGGGTAAACCCTTCGAAGCTCAGGGTAAACAAGCAGCGCCCCTACGAACATCTGGTCATCTGATCGAGGTGCGCTGCAAAATACATTCATTCGGCTGGGCGGTTTGCGCGGGATTCCTCGCGCCGGGTGAGGCTCGGCGCTCGGAATGACGGCGCCAATGCCAATGCAAAACCGGGCGCGGCCCTTCGCTTCGAGGCTCCCTTCGTTTCTCAGGGCGAGCAGGGTAAACCCTTCGAGGCTCAGGA
>JBGPTK010000157.1:0-8993 GCA_041490605.1 Terriglobia bacterium
ACACCAGAATCAGCAGAAGCGCCACAGAACCAATACCGGTTTCCAGCGGCGAAAACGTACGGAAGTTGCGGATGAGGATCTCGAGGCGCGCCAGAAATTCACCGGGAACTTGATCCACCTTGATCCCGAAGAAATCCTTGAGCTGTGTGCTGGCAATGATTACGGCGATGCCGTTCGTGAATCCGATCACCACGGGACGGGGAATATATTTGACGGCGGTGCCCAGGCCAGTGGCTCCCAGGACGACCAGCAGCACGCCGGCCATCATCGTACACATGAACAGGCCGTCCACGCCGTACCGGGCCACGATGCCGTAGACCACCACGACGAAAGCCCCTGTCGGTCCCCCGATTTGCGTGCTCGATCCGCCCAGGGCCGAGATCAGAAATCCGGCCACGATGGCGCAATAGAGCCCCGATTGCGGGGGAACTCCCGAAGCAATGGCGAACGCCATGGCCAGCGGAAGCGCCACCAGGCCCACGGTGATGCCCGCCACCAGGTCAGAGAAGAATTTGTGCCGGTTATAGTCTTTCAGGCACAGAACTGATTTTGGAAGCCAATCGCTGACGATCATTTTCCCGGCCGTTTCTGGAAGGGTCCCGCTCATGGTTCGAGATTTCATTATAAACCGGATGGAGGCTGGGAATGGACAGAGGGGCCTTTTTGTTTCCAAGTGAAAACGCCGGCAACGCTATTCTTGATCTCCAGGGTTTATCAGCCACCCGGAGGAATTGAAATTCTGGAAATCGGCCGGTTTGCGCCCGGCGCCGCGGAATGGAGTTTCTGCTAACCTGAATTGCGCGGGCCTCGGCAGTCAGGGCGCCTGGCTTGCCGCAAAATTTCCGGAGAGGAATCATCCACCATGAATTCGTCCACACTTCGAATGGATGCCACCAAGCGAGCAGCCAATTTCAATGCCGGCCCGGGGCCGCTCCCGCTTGCCGTGCTGGAGCGCATTCGCGAAGAGCTGCTCGATTATCGCGGCACGGGAATGTCGGTGATGGAGATGAGCCACCGGTCCGCGGAGTACGAAGAAATCCAGTCGCGCGCGGAGCAGGGGCTGCGGCGCCATCTGGCGATTCCGGAGGAGTACGCGGTTATTTTTCTGCAGGGCGGCGGCAGCCTGCAATTCACAATGGCGCCGATGAATCTTTGCCTGCCGGGAAAGCCCGTCGATGTGCTCCACACCGGAATGTGGACGAAGAAAGCTATTACGGAACTAAAGAAGAGCGCGTCCTATCGCCTGGCGGCAAGCACGGAAGCGGAGAAATTTGCGCGGCTCCCACGGCCGGATGAAATCTCGTTTGATGCAAACGCCTCGTATGTTCACATGGCCACGAACAACACCATCGAGGGCACGCAATGGCAGATTCTGCCGGCGGCGGGCGACGTGCCATTGGTCGCGGACATGTCTTCCGACATTCTCTCGCGATCGATCGAGGTGCGGCGCTTCGGATTGATTTTTGCCGGCGCGCAAAAGAATCTCGGACCTTCGGGAGCGACCGTGGTGATTGTCCGGCGCGATTTGGCCGAGCGCGCGGACAAGAATCTTCCCACGCTGCTTCAATATCGCACGCACATCCAGGAGCGCTCGCTCTACCACACCCCGCCCACATTCGCGGTTTACATTCTGGGCCTGGTGATGGAATGGGTGGAGACGGAAGGCGGGCTCGCGGCGATCCAGAAGCGCAACGAACAGAAGTCCAAGATGCTCTATGACGCGCTGGACGCGGGCAGTTACTATTCCTGCCCTATTGAAAAATCTTCCCGCTCGCGAATGAACGTGGTGTTTCGCGTTGCTGGCGGAAATGAAGCGATCGAAAAACAGTTCGTGCAGGATTCCGCCGCGGCGGGGCTCGTGGGCCTGGCCGGCCACCGCTCGGTGGGAGGCATGCGCGTCTCGCTTTACAACGCCGTGACGCCCGAAGCCGTGCAAGAGCTGGTCAGCTTCCTGCGCGAATTCGAGCGCACGCGCGGCTGATGAACAATTGCCGTCCCCCGGCCGCCAGCGCCGACGCTCCACGCTTCACTCTCCAATCCTTGTTGGCTCTTCTTAGGCCGTGCTAAAATCTCAAGCGTCGGTCAAGTGGGTTTCCACTACCCGCTAGTTCCGCACCCTGTAGCTCAGGTGGGAAGAGCGTCCCGATGAAGTGAATGGGGAAGGCCGGTGGATCGAAGTTGCAGTGAGTGGTAAAGGAAGGGCCTGTAGCTCAGGTGGCTAGAGCGCGCCCCTGATAAGGGCGAGGTCGGTGGTTCAAGTCCACCCAGGCCCACCATTTCATTTCTCAATGCCGTTCCAGGCTTACATTCCTCGCAGCCAATCCACGGGCCGCTTCTACATCGATCACACCGAAAACCTGGCCAAGCGAATCTTCGAGCACAATAACAGCCGCACTGTTTCGATCAAGAACCGCGCTCTCTGGGAACTGGTTTGCAGCGAACCATTTGAAACTCGCGCCGAAGCTGCGCCACGTGACGCGATACAATCAGAAGGGCTCTTGCGGTTACCTTACGTCGTCACAGACACGCCATGAAATACGAACTCGAGCCGTACAACCGGAACGTGCCGGATGAAGAGTTGCTGGCCGACCTCAGTCGAGTTGCCAAAGAATTGGGCAAGAATCGGGTAACCATCGACGAATACAACGAGAGAGGACGTTTCCACGCGACGACGCTGACACGGCGTTTTGGATCGTGGTTTGTTGCGACAGACAGGGCTGGCTTGGGCCGAACGCGAAATCTGAACATTTCCGGAGAGCTAGCCATTTACCAGATCGTTTGGATTCCAGCGGATTGAAGGCGGCGGTCGCGGGTTACGAGCGGAAGGCCAAGGTGGAGGGCAGTGGCAGCAATGATGCGGTCGGGCACGTCGGGAACAAGGTCGCGGGGAATCGACCTCAAAGCGCCAGCAATGTTGTAATCGAGCGGAAAGACTTTGAATGCGGGATTGTCTTGGCCGAGCTCGCGGACAAACCTCTCGAATGCATCGGCGGCGATGCGCCCGCGTTCCACCAAGTAGACAACCTCAACGAGCGAGACAGCGGAAATATACGTTGGCAGGCCGCTGGCCGCTGCGGTGTCAATGAGTGAAAAGACCGTCTGGGATAAATTCTTTGCATCGAGCAGGTACCAAATGGCCGCGTGTGTATCGAGAACAGCAGACATCAGGAGATGTCTCGCGGGAAGTTACCCCACATCTCGCGGCGTGCTTGGGCGATATCTTCTTCCGTGATGTGGATGTTCAGGTCTGCCCACAACCCGCGCAGGCTGCGGAGCGGCGTCTTCGGACCGTTCTTCTCTTTCAGGAAGTCCACAAAGTCCAACACCTCCTTCTGCTTCTCAGGAGGCAAATCGCGCAGTTTTTCAAGGACCTGTTGTTCAATCGTCATGGCAGCCTCTCGGGCAATCTTGTTTTATTATACGCCCGCCAGACGCGATACCGGGCCGCCGCGTTTGGACAGGAAGCTATGGCGTCACATAAGTTAAACTGAGACGGGCTCGAAGTTCTAAGATCGTCGATCAGGGCCCACCATCTCATTCCTCATCGTTTCACGTCCCTATCCGGATTGGTCAGTGCTGAAATCTCACCAAGCCTTCCGCGAGGAGATCCTCGATGTGCAAGCGGATAGCGTCCTCGATGTTTTCCACTGCATCTTCGTAGGTGTCACCTTGGCTATAACACCCTTGCAAGGCCGGGCAGGTAACAAAATAGCCGTCGGTATCCACCTCGACCATGATCGGTAAAATGTGCTGTTTCATAGCCAAATTATGGGGCTTCGACGGGAGAACACCAACTCATTCCTCCCGTCTCCTCGAGCTATTTCGCCAGTGCCATCGCTTCCTGAATTGTCCAATCCGGAATGGCGCCCGGGCGGCTGGCCACCAGGGCGCCGACGCGATTTGCAAAATCCGCGATTTGCGTGGGAGGCCATCCACAACCCATTCCGTGGAGAAGCGCCGCCGCGAAGGCGTCTCCAGCGCCCACCGCGTCCGCGATCTTCGCCGGATAACCCGCCGCCTCCAGATAATTACCGTTTATGAGCAGCGCACAACCTTTCGCAGCACGGGTGACGCAGACACTCTCGCAACCAAATTCATGTGCAGAACTTCTGCAAAATTCTTCCAGGGAACCGCGCGGCCGGCCGAGCATCTCCTGAATCTGTGAAACTTCTTGATCATTCAGTTTTAGAACTGTGGCGTGGGACATCAATTCATGCACAAGTGAAGGCTCATAGGAATTAGCGCGAAGATTTATGTCGTAGAAACGCCGCACGTTATGCCCGGCTTCGAGCAGTGTCATGATCAACTGCTTCGCCTCTCTGCTCATTTGCTGGAGCGTGCCAAAATAAATCCAATCCGGCTGGGGCGAGAAAATCGCTTCCAGATCGCCATGCGAGGGCGACGGAAAATCATACGCAGCAGGGCGGTGAATCACGTAACTTGGCTGGCCCATCGCATCCAGCGTTACGGTCACGGTCCCCGTGGGATAATCCTTCACGCGCGTGATGAAACGCGTGGAAAGTCCCAGACCGGCCATTCGTTCCAGAATGCGATCTCCTCTCTCATCGGTTCCCACGGCGCTGACGAACAATACTTCATGCCCCAGTTTTCTGGCGTGGACTGCAAAATTGAAAGGAGCGCCGCCCAGATGTTCAGCCGAGCCGATCACGTCCCACAAAACTTCGCCGATGCTTACAATTTTCACGAAACCATCCCACCGAAAAGCAGCACTGCGTTGCGCAACTCACTCCGCGCAGTCCCAGCGCCGCAAGAAGCCGGATAGTATTCGACTCCAAGCCCTGCTGTCGACCGCGTTGCACCATTTCTCGTTTCAAATCCCGAAATCAAAGCGCATGAATCTGGCTAGATGCTCGAAAATGAGGCATTCTTATGCGCCTGCACGGGGCTCAACCTGCCCGGTGCGGCGTTCGCTGAACGAGCGTTTCCCAAAAAGGAGAATCATATGCGCCGCCTTATTTCGTTTCTCTTGCTCGGGCTCCTAATTCCCGCACTCGCAATCGCCCAGGCGCCGCCAAAGAGAATCGCCATTCGCGCCGGGAAATTGATCGATGGCAAGAGCGATCATCCGGTTTCGAACGCCCTGATCCTCGTGGAAGGCGGCAAGATCGTTTCCATCACTCCCGGCGGAGCCGCACCCTCCGGCGTGGAATTGATCGACCTCTCCCATGCCACCGTTCTTCCCGGGCTGATCGACACGCATGTGCACATTCTGCTCAACGGCGATATAACCGCGCAAGATTACGATGAACAACTTCTGAAGCAGTCCATCCCCTATCGCGCCATCCTGGCCGCACGCAACGCGCGCATCGCGCTCGATCACGGCTTCACAATGCTCCGAGACCTCGAAACGGAAGGCGCCATGTATGCGGACGTGGATGTGAAAACCGCGATCGAACGCGGCGAAGTCCCCGGCCCGCGCATGCAGGTTTCCACGCGCGCCATGGCGCCGACGGGAATGTATCCGCTCCAGGGATATTCCTGGGAACTCGAGATGCCGCACGGAGTGCAAGTGGTGAATGGCGCGGAAAACGCGCGCCTGGCCGTGCGCGAACAGGCCGCCCATGGCGCGGACTGGATCAAATATTATTCCGACCGCCGCTACTTTTACGGATCGGATGGCGTGCTGCATAGCTGGGTAAATTTCACTGACGAGGAAGCCCGCGCCATCGTGGACGAAGCGCACCGAATCGGAAAGCTCGTGGCCGCTCACTGCATCGGCTCCGATGGCGCGGCAGCGGCGTTGCGCGCAGGAGTGGACACGATTGAACACGGTGACGGCCTCACCGAAGCAGAAATGGACTTGATGGTTCAGAAGGGAGTCTATTGGGTTCCCACGATTATCGTCGGCGCATACGTCGCCCCGGGCCGCGGCGGCAATTGGCCCAGGATGGTCGAGACGGAAAAAATCGCGTTCGGCCGCGCCTTGAAAAAGGGAGTGAAGATTGCCTTCGGCACCGATGCCGGTGGATTTTCCTGGACGGGCCTGGGGCAGGCGGGCGAATTCAAATATTACGTCGATTATGGAATGACACCCATGCAGGCGATCCAAACCGCCACCACGGTTGCATCCGAATTGCTGCGTTGGAGCGACCGCATCGGCAGCGTGGAGCCCGGAAAGCTTGCGGACATCATCGCCGTTTCCGGGGATCCACTCACGGATATCACGGAACTTGAGCGCGTGAAATTCGTGATGAAAGAGGGAGTCGTCCATAAGAACGAGCTGCACTGATCCACGGCGCGCTACTTTCTATATTGCCAGGGATAAAGTTTACGCGCTGGGTGATACAGACGCAGCATCAACTCTCCGCATTTTTCTTTTTCATCGTCGCGCGAGCTCTTCGCCGGCTGCGGATGTAGATCGTCCCACAACCGCCGGCAGCTAAATCAAGCGCTGCATTTTACAGGTGCCGGCCCGGTCTTTGCGTCGCGACTCTTCCGAGATGTTCGTAGAATAGGTGGAAATCGATTGCCTCCTCCCGTAGGATGCATCCTGGAGTTGCCATCATCGCCGCCGGATAATTTTAGAATTCGAATCTGGATTTGAGAAAATGATCGGATGACCGACTATGTTCTGCCACACAGCTTGATGGGCGAGCGGCAACGCCTGGCTCTGATGTCATCGCTGCTCGACCCGATGCATCGCAGCCACATCGAAGCGCTGGGCATTCAGCCGGGATGGCGTTGCCTGGAAATTGCCTGCGGAAATGGATCCATTTCCGAATGGCTGGCCGGCCGCGTTGCTCCCGGCGGTCACGTGGTTGCCACGGACCTCGAATTGCGCTATGTCGCCAACCTTGATGTGCCGAATCTCGAAGTCCGGCAGCTTAATATTTTGGAAGACCCCATCGAAGCCGGAGCCTATGACTTAATCACAGCGCGCGCCATTCTCCATCACCTGCATGATCCATCGCTGGCTGTAGAGCGAATCGTCCCGGCGCTGAAGCCCGGCGGAGTTTTTCTCTCCGTCGAGCCGGACATGTTTCCGGCAACGGCCGCTGAGCCGGAATTGATGCGAGCGTTCTGGGAAGGCTGGCTGAAATGGTCTGCCTCGGCCGGGATTGATTATTCGATCGGGCGGAAAATGCCCGCACTCCTGGCCGGCCATGGCCTGGAATCCGCCGGCGCTCGAGGCTACAGAGAATTCTTCAATGGGGGTTCACCCTGGGCGGTCTACTGGATCGATACGATTCGAGAGTTGCAGCAGCGCCTTTTGCAATCCGGCAACATTACCCAGCCGATGCTGGCAGAGTTCAACACGATGTATGCCGATCCGTGTTATTGGACCAGCGTCATCACCTTCATCGCATGCTGGGGAGGGAAACCGAAAAGCAATGCCTGATACATTGGAAGACGCGCTGATTTCTGTTTGGCGGCAAACGCTGGTGGAAGATAGGAAGACAGTCGAGCTGGCCGGGCAATCCTACCCGGTCCGGCAAACGGCGCGGCGCCATCTCCGCCAGGTGGATTTCATTTTTGATGGAGAGCAGTTGCGCGGCCTGGAACAGAATCCGGAAACGAAATCACGATGGGCGCAATTGGCGCGGGCCGGGAAAAAGGTGATGCAGTTTCTCTCCGAAGAACGCTACCTCGCGAACGTCGCCGGAGGAAAAGTCACGCTGTACGGACGGGCGTCCGGAGATCGTGGGGGCTCAGTTCGCCGCCGCTCCGCGCGCTGACTTACTTCTTTTCTTCCAGCTTCAACGCCGCCGAATTCATGCAATAGCGCTCGCCCGTGGGCGCCGGGCCGTCTTCGAACATGTGGCCCAGATGAGCTTCGCAGCGGCTGCATTTCACTTCCGTGCGAATCATTCCGTGGGCCGCATCCCGCTCGATCTCGACGCCATTCTCGTCGAGCGGCTTCCAGAAGCTCGGCCATCCCGTGCCCGATTCATATTTTGTATCCGAGCTGAAAAGCGGCTGGCCGCAACACACGCACGTGTAAATCCCTTTCGCTTTCGAGCGGGCATACTCGCCGGTGAACGGCGGCTCGGTGCCTTTTTCCCGCGTCACGTAATATTGTTCCGGCGACAATTGCTCGCGCCATTCCTGCTCGCTCTTCTTGATTTTTTCGGTCATGGGCTCACCTTTCCTGCTGCCAATAGTATCCCGGTTGCGCGGCAAACACACAAAGATACGCCACCAGCAAGGCGGGGGTGAGCACCGTTGCCGCCCCATTGGGCTGGGAGATAAGTAGTATCCTCTGCAGGCGGACCCACTTGGCATTTGGATAGAACACCATGCAAAGGAAAAGGCTGCCCGCCGTGTCGAAGAAGATAAGTAAACCGGGGGCGATTCATCTCCAAATAGTCGAGGTGATGAAGCGATTTCCGGACGGGATCACCGGCGGCCAGATTCGGCAGGAACTCGAAAAAGCCGGACTGCGGCCTGAAGATCAGACCCATCTTGACCGGCGCAAGCGGGATCTAAAGAAGTGGTTCGTGATCAAGAAGACCAGAGCAGTTCAAACTGTGGATGGAAAGAAGCGCGTCGTAGCCACATACAGATATGGGGGAGAAAAGCCCGCTGTTACGGATGAGGGACAGATTAATCAGAAGCGGAGAGCCGAAGTTATTCAGGCAGCTCATGGCAGTTGTCAGATGTGCGGCAGAACCGAGGAGAAGCACGGCATAGCTTTGGTTGTCGACCACAAAAAGCCGCGGGACTGGGGCGGCAGAAATGACCGGGAAAACCTGTGGGCAATATGTGAAGAGTGCAACGCGGGGAAGAAGTCGTTCTTTTCTTCGCTGGCGGCCTCTCCAAAGATGATGAAGAGGGTCACTTCTGCTGAAAGCGTGCATGTGCGTATCGGAGAGCTCCTTAAGGCCGTGGGTGTTGGAAAGCCAACTTCATCTTCGCTGTTGGAGGTGGTTGCGGATCAAGATGATTGGCAGAAGCGGCTCCGGGAACTCAGATATCCAGTGATCGGGTGGGACATCGAAACGCGATTGTACAAAGGGCCATCAGGGAAAAAG
>JBGPTK010000158.1:0-8936 GCA_041490605.1 Terriglobia bacterium
CAATCCAGCATCTTCGTTGGAACGTAGGCCCACTCGCGTTCGCTCCCCAGCACCAGAGCCGCCCGCCGGTGCATGTCGGAAATTTCGCGATAGCTGTGCCCCCGCGCCCACATCTGGTCGCCCTCTATCACCAGACGCTGATACCAGGCTTCACGTTTCGCCGACGCAGCCGCCAGTTCCTCTTCTGTTGGACGCGCGCCCGCGCAGACGAACACGCCATGGTCGTCCAGATCCTGCACCAGGTCCTCCGCGATTTCTCGCGCGCCAATCGTGAACGGAAACCGCCGGTTATCACCCAGGTCGAGCGCGTCGCCGCGCGCCGTGACGATCAGCAGCGCGCACGGCTCTCCCTTCGGCCGTGCCGGAATGTGAAACACTCCATAGGTGCGCGAAACATACCAATCCTGGTCGCTCAGCGACGCAATCGTCACCGTCGCTTCTCGCAATGCGTCACTCTGCGGCAGCCGGATTTCCCTCGGCTTCGCCGATCCCCAGACGGAATTCACAGTGTTCTCCTTATGGTGAGCACCAAGTGCTCGCGGCTTGTAATTTGTAGAATGTGATTTGTGGTTTGTGACATATGACTACAGCCTGCCTCATAAATGGTTTTTAGAGGGTCGGAGCTTCAGAATGTGTGTGGCAACTCGGTTTTGCTTCATGTAGCGCCCTCCTTCAGGCGGGCATGCTTTTGATTCTAACGATGCCGCCCTTAAGGGCGGCGCTACAAGTCCGCCCCCAATCGGCGTTGCTACACAGACCCTTCCGCTCCGGCACAACAGCCCTCAAAAACTGGGGCTTCAGCCCCTGAAGCAAGCAGATCTGCTGTCTGCATTCCATTCACAAATGGCGCCCCGTGAAAAGCGCGTCCGGCATCCTCAAGCAGCGCATCCGCGCGAACGTCCCATGCGCGTTCACTTCCTTGCTCACGCCGGTCGATCGCGCTTCGAAGCGCGCGGGCCGGTTGTCTTCGCGTCCATTCGATCGCTCGCACCACCGCATCGCACACCGCGGCCGTCAGCGGCAGAAATTCTCCGCCCGGCCCCTGCACCGTAAAACAATGCTCGTATTCGCCTCGCGAAGGATAAGGCCCCAGCGCGGGGATCAAAATCCCGTCTTCCTTTTCCATGGTTTGCGCGAACCACTGCGCACGCGTGCCAAACGCTTCCGGAGGCAGCCAGCGTTCGATATGCCAGCGATCGTGCGGAATATATTTGGGCTCCTGCCGCAACTCGATGCGCTCGCGGATCACGTTGCCGCTCGAGTCGCGGTCCGCCCATTTCCCGCCAATCCAGGCCAGGCGCGACCATCCCCATACAATCCTGTAATTCGCCTCTCCCAATCGATTGACCCCGCCCGCGCGCACCACGCGTTCCCGAATTTCCCCCGGCGCTTCCTTCGACTCCCTCAACACCTGAATCATGGATTCAATTCACTTGCGACAAAGGGAAGGCCCGCAATACAGGATGGCTATACCGACCACGTCTGGTAGATGTCTGACCTAGTTAATTTTTCTTAGGAGAGACAATGAGCGTCCTAATTTGGTCTCCGACACCTTCTGCCCACCTTATTTCATCTTGTAAATTGTCGCTAAGGTCTTCTACTTTTTGGTTGGGGCGAATCACGCAAATCTGTGGCCGCCCTCCAACGCTCGTGTCGTACTTTCCGACTTCCATCAAAGTGAAACAGGCAAGTCTGAGTCCTGCATCAATACTGGTCATTCCCGCAGCACATTTTCGGAACGCATATAAGGCACCGTGATTCCGCTTTCCAATAATTCCGTAATTATTACGCCTCGAGTCCGAGGAATAGGGAGTCTCCATTGAGCACAAGCTTGGGAACTCTATTACAGATGCCATTGCGCTGCTTCCATCTCCTTCCTGCATGAAACCAGCAAGAAGGAACTGAATATTAGGCACCGGCGCCCAATTTGTAGAGTATTTCGCGTATTTATCACGCGCGCATTGTGAAATCGAATCCGCCACTGTTCGCAAGTTGCCGTACTCTAGAGTTCCAGCCCTCAGTAATGGAGTTATTATTTGCTCCACAAGATCGGGACCCGCAAACCCCAGCATGGCGGTACCGTTCAAAATCGGTGCTGTTTTCCAGCAATCGTCGTTCCGGTATCTGCCGTCCGCATCTCCTAACACATGCCTTCGATCTGAACCAAATATGATGTGGTTTTCGCGTAGAAGGGCAAATATCAAGGTCATGGGGGGCTCCTCTTCTAGGAAAAGGTATTCTCCCCAACGGTCCTCGTAAACAGGAAACTTTGTCCACATGGGAACAGCCATGGCAACACTAACTTACAGACCCACTTAGCGCGTGTGTTCTGGACCTAACCGAATCAATTTGAGACAATCAAGTCGCTTCGCAGGCGTGTCCAGTACACTTTGAAAGTTTCGGGGGCGGCAGAAATGCCGCCCCTTTTGTTTTGGTTTGTGATTTTGATTTTGCGTTTGTAGGGCGCCGCTGTTTACCCTGAACTCCGAAGGGCTGTGCGATTTCTGCGACCCGAAGGTCCCGCATGCGGGATCGGGGCGCCCGCTCCGTTATTCTAGTACCCGCTCGGAATCGCCAGGTTGTCGATGAATGCCCCCGACCGCGGCGATTCATTCCACACCTGCATGCCAACGACGAAGTAGAAAATATACGCCGCCGCCAGTCCGCCGCTTGCCCCGTAAATCGGAAACACGGTTTGCCCGCCGACATCGTAGTAATCGATGTCCTGCATCACCGCGCGTCCCCAGTGCGCCAGGTCCAGAAAATCCACGCGCGCTTGGTTGGCGTTGATGGACGACTTGATGGGCACGCCGGCCATGGTTTTCTGCCCGGTGAAGAGCAGGTCCAGATCGCTCGCGCGCCCGCCCGCGCCTTCCTTGATGATTTGCGAGATGGTCACGCCCAGTTGTTCCCACGCGTGCTCCTGTTCGAGCGACGTGTACGCGATCAGCTTGCCCACCTGCCCCGAACCCAGCGCCTTCCGCACTTTGTTGATGGCCAGGCGCACCGCGCCCGGCGTGAGCGCCGAATTGTTTCCGTTCACGCGCGGGGTCGCCAGTTCGACGGGATAGGTCGCGCGGTTGAGGTTCATCCACGTTCCGGTTGTCGCGTTGGACTGATGATACAGAATGCCGAAGAGCGATTGCGGCTGCGCTCCGGCGAGTCCGTCGTGTACGATCACGTCGTTGGCCGTGGTGCCGCCAGGAACCGCGTCGACGGTAATGGTGGAGGCGAACGGATCCACATTGGTCACGTTGGCGGTGCCGCGATTCGTTGTCAGCGTGGAGTCGTACACCTGGATGGTTTGATTGAAATAGACCAGCATCGCGCCGGGCGGCTTGGCCATGGTGAACGTGGTGCTGGCGATCGAACTGATCGTGCCCAGCACTCCATTACCGTTGGTCTGCATCAGTTTGTCGAGAAACGCCCGGAATTGGGCCATGGCGTTTTTCACTTCGCGCTTGGCGGCGTTCTCGATGGCCTTTTCCGGCGCATTGGACGCGTATTCCACCAGCTTGGAAATTTCCACGGCATGCCGGAAGAAAATGGGCGACACCTGAGCCACGTCGTAAACCGTGCCCGAGCCGCGGCCCAAATCGCCGCCATCCAGATTGGCGAGCCCCGCTTTTCCGCCGGGACGAATCTGCAACGGCAGGCGCATGTTCCGCGAGCTTACTTTTTCCACGTCGCCGCGCTGCTGGATCATCGTCAGCAGGATGTCGTCCCGCTCGTAGAGCAGCGGAAGTTTGTCGCGGACCTTCTCGAGTTGCAACGCAACCGATTGTGAATTTTGCATCTGTGGCATGATTTCCCTTCCCCCTTAGGCGAGTCCTCTCCGCAATTGGCGCGAGGGACGAATTTTTCTTGGTGTCCTCCTCGGACGGTCGGAGTAAATCGACGCCACTTCTCATGGCTGGTTTCTAGGGGGTCGGAGCCTCAGCTCCGGCAAATCAGCTCCAAGAAAACCGGGGCTTCAGCCCCTGAAGTTGGGCAGCAGCGTTCACTGCCGCATATGAGAAGGCTTGAAAGATGTTCTCTTGCATAATTCGTTGAGGTATTTGCCCATCGCTACAAATTCAAAATGTCTCCATCGCTCAGCTTTCCATAATCCACGTCGCCCGGCGTCAGCGCCCGCCGGATTCCCGCGCCCAGCCCGCCGCTGCCCGTGATGTCCACGCGCGCCGCCGCCGTGCGCTGCCGCGAAATCTTTTCCTGATTCACCGCCAGCACTCCGCTGGTCCATTCTCCAATCACTCTTTTCGCGACGCCCGGCAGCGCCTGTTTCGCGCGAGCCAGAATCATTCCCACAACCGCCGCCTGGTGGTCCTGGTCCATCGCGCCGGAGCGAAATGCCTGCCGCACTTGCTGCGCGAGTGAACGATTGGCCCGCAGACTCGAGTCCAGCTCGCGATAAATTTCTCCGATCACGCGCTTCTGTGCGCCTGCCGCCACTCCTTCCGGCAGTAGCCGCTGCACCTGCGTCTGAATGGCTTCCACTACGCCTTCCACCACCGCCGCATTCGTCTCCTGATAGAACGTGGCGAACGGCCCCGGCAGCGCCGAGTTCTCGCCAGTTCCCTCGCTGGACTTCTCGACTCCCCCGGCTTGCGGCGGCGCCACGCTGTCTGGCGCCTGCGACGGCGGTTTTTCGGCCGCCACTTGTCCGTTCGACTGCGCGCCGCTGCTGTTTCCCTGGCCGTTGCGTGCCAGCACGTCTTCCATCGCGCGCGCCAGGCTTCGAAACGCCGCTGGGTTCATGCGATGGATCGCGGTAGCCATCTCGGCGTGCGACTCCGGGTGCCCGGAGAAAAACCAGCGGTCGAGCTGCGCGAGATCGGCCACCTGCGCGCCGGCCGCGCGCGCATCTTCCAAGGTGGGAAACAATTTTGCGACTTCCCGCGCGGTCTCAACCGTGGGAAACACTTCGCGATAGGCCTTTTCCGCGCGCCATGCTTGCCGCAATTCCGGATTGGCGTTGAAGACTTCCTGCAGTTCCACCGGCTCTGCAATTTCCGTCAGCGTTTCCTGTTGGGTGGTTGTGGAAGCTTGTGGCGGCGATGGCGCTCCAGCAGTTCCATTTCCCGTTTCCGCGGCGGGAACGGAGGATCCGCGCGGCTTCACGGAAAAATCAATTCCCAGAATCTCATCATCACTCAGCGCCCGCGCGGGCCTAACTGGCAAAGTGCCCTGAGTTCCCTGCTGTCCGTTCGGCCCCGGATGTGCCGGCGCACTAGTTCCGATCGCTGTCGTCATTCTCTTTTCCTCTCAGTGTCTGGGTCTTTTTCAGGAATGAAAATCAGAAGCAGCCATCCCGTACGGAGTCAGGGATCCAGCGCAGGCTTCTACCGCCGGGACCCCTGTGGCGCTGTCCCCTGCGTCCCCGCCGCCGTAGCATTCGGCAACGCCGCGGCAATCTGTTGTTGCCGCAAAATCTGCTGATGCAACAGCGCGTGAGCGCGCACATTTGCGTATCCCGCGGGCCGCTCGATCTTTGCCAATTGGCCTGCGTCCGAAGAAAACCACCGCTTGCACGTCTCGAGTTCAACGGCGTGGTTGTCCGTAAATTCATCCGCCAGAATGCTGGGCAGCACGGTTTCCATCCGCGTCCGCGGATCGGCCATCAAAATCGGCTGCTCGGCCACCAGCTGCGAGATTTCGCGATACTGCTTGGTGCGCGACTCCTCGTCGGGAATGATCAACTCCTCGAGCCCGATCAGCCGCTTGATCAGCGCCAGATTTTCCGGATGGCCCAGAATGTCCTTCAATTGCGGGTCGGGATTGGCGATCAATTGCATCAGCACCGCCCGCTGCTGCGCCCACAGCGTCGGATACTGCTCGTCCGTTTCCGGATACGAAAATAGATTGCCCTTCATGTCCGCCAGACGAATCCATTTCGATTCGAACGCGGCGCCCGCGCCCAACAGGGTGATCTCCACATCCTCGGGCCGGTTTTTGCGGAAGCAGTCCACGGCCAGCAGCATTAAATCCGCGTGAAAGAATTTGATCCGCCGCCACACCAGCCCGATGCGCCCCATGGCTTGGTCGCGCGCCATGGAGTAACCCGCGGCCGTATCCGTGTTGGTCATCGATCCGCCGAAAAGCGCCGGAAAAGCTCCGGTCAAGAATTGCGCCACCGGTCCCATTAAATTCGCGGCGTGATTCGACAAATCCGGCGGCACTTGCGCGGGCTCCGGCTGGAAAAAGCCGGCGGCCAGCGGCTGGCCCGGTTTTGCGCGCGCTGGATAGTGCGCGCCCGGCTCGGCGGTCTGATGTTGCAGTGCGTCGAAATCGAGGACTTCGCTATCGGCGTAAATCGGCGGGATGCCGTACTCGTACGTTTCAATTTGCAAATTCGATAGCGTGTTGAACCTTTCCTGCACGCTGATCAGCGAATCGCCCAGCGCCGGCCGTCCGGAACTTCCGTCTCCCGGCATCGCATGCATCACGCGCCAGTGATCGTCCATATTTTCATTGCGCGCTTCGCAGTAAGCGTCGCCCGCGAAGGAGCACGCGCAGCCGTCCGGGAAAAGCGCCAGAATTTCGTCGCGCAGGGTTTTGTCTTCCAGCGCGTAAAATGCCCACGGCCGCAGCCAGGTCCGGCTGAAGGTGATCAGGTTCTGATTGAAATCGCCGCCTTCGGTTATGGGACCGCCTTGCGATTGCGCCAGCCGCGCCAGCCGCTCATATTGTTCGCCCGCTCCCGCCACCACCGGCGAGCCAATTTCCCCCGCCGCATGCGGATACGCGGCGCGCAGCCTCGCCTGGTGCACTTCCATATTCCATTGCAGGTAGGGATACTCGTGCATCTCGTTCGCCCACGGCGGAGTCTTCAGTTCCAGCGCGCCGACGATGGTGATCACTTCCTGGCCGTTGGGCACGCGCAACACCGTTTGCACCGCCGGCACGGTCACCACGTCCGCCGGAACAAAATCATCCTCACCCAGATCTTCACCGCATTGCGGACAAATTCCCCAAGCCGCCGCCTTCATCGCCGGCGTCGCTCCCGCGCCCTCATTCACAGTAGAGGCCCCGGCGCTCTCGAACGGGGCGCTCTCGGACGGCGCACGGAGTAACGAAGATCCGCTAGTATCTGTCATCCCGAGCGGAGCGAGGGATCCCGAGGGAATTGCTACCGCCAACGCCCTGTCGGTGTTCTCCGCTGTGCCCCCGGGCGATTCCGCGGAAACAGTCGCCCCGCACTTGGCGCACTTGTAAGCATCGCCTCCCAGCTTCACCTGACGCGCGGTCAATTGCATCTCCGGATGGAATCCAAATCTCTGCCCATCCACCACGTACCGCACGTACGCGCCGATTTTTCCGCCCGTCCACAGATGGAACGCTTCCTCCACAATCAAATTCCCGATGCGATTGTTGCGCTCGACCAGCTGCGCCACTTCCGTCGCCGCCTTCGCCGCGCACACGTCCTGTTCCTGCTGCGCCGACGCGGGAAAAAACCGCACGCCCGGCACGTCCTGGCTCAGCACGGAAATGATCGACAATCCAAACGCCTGGTAAATGTTGGTGACAAATTCATAGCGCGGCAAATCCTCGAGCGACGAGTTGTCCGTCAGCTTCTGCTCGAACGGCAAATGCCAATTCTGATCGCTCTCGCTCCACCACAGATATTGCAGCCCGCGCCAGAATTGATGCGCCTGCTTGATGCGGCGAATTTCCTGACGCCGCGCGTGATCGGATTCCGTGGCGAACTGCACCACCAGCCGCCGCAGCGCCGCTTGCATTCGCTGGGGCAATCGTTCGCCATTTTGTCCGTAGAGCGCAGCAAGCAGTCCTGCATCCGTTTTGTTGCCTTGCTCCACCGGCACGATGGCTGCGTTCGCCGGCGGCGCGTCCGTCTCGCTCGGTGCGCTCTCGGAAGAGCCCTCCGCCGCCGAGCGCAACAATCCTTCCACTGCCGTTCGCGTTTCCGCGGCGAACTCTTGCGCGCTCGCGCCCTCGGAACTGTTCCCGCCGGTCTGCACAGCGCCTTGCCCGAAATTTGAATTGGTCGTCATGTTCTCTCTGTGCGCGCATTCACCGTGATCGGTGAATCGCGATTCGTAACCGCAATTTTTCCCTCATCCCCAGCAGTCCCAGGGATCCCCCGCAATTGTCAACGTTTCAATTGCTCCACCGGCAACGTGGAATTCTCCGCAGTCCACCGCTCGCGAATTTCCGCAACTTGCGCCGCATGTTCCCGCTCGCGGCGCGCCTCTTCGATTTCGAGCATTCGCCCAATCTGCTGCCAGGATCGCCGCCGCAACGGAACATTGCTCACAGCATCGCCGCCCGCAACGTTCCGTGTCTTCGATTGTGTAGCGCCGGCCTTCAGGCCGGCATGGTCTTCCTCCACGCCTTTCCCGCTGCCCTTCCCCGCGCCGCCATTTCCACTCCCGAAAATCGGCGCCCGCAAAGCCGGCCCCACTTGTGCTTTCCTTGGATCTCCCGCAACCGGCATCCTGGCTCCGGTTGCACAGGCGATTTCCGCGGCAGTGAACGGGCCGGCCGCCGGCGTTTTTTCCATTCGCAGCGGCGGAACTCCCGCCGTCCCCAGCAGCGAATTGAGCAAGGCAATATTTTCCGCCCGCAGCCGCACGATTTCCTCTTCCAGCGAGCAGACGTACCGGCCGCGCAGCATCCGCCTCACCATCCGAATCCATTCGATGATCTGCATCATTTGTTTCACTGTTCCTTGTACAAATCCGGCCGCCAGCGCCGCCGCGAAAAAACGGGCGCGCCGCGATGCTGCTCCTCCAGGAATGCCTTGCGCGCCTGAATGGCGCGAATCGTGGGATCGGCGGACGTCACGCGCTCCGCCATCCGCTGCTCCATCGGCGCGCGCGCGGAGCGCATCCGCGATTTCAATCCGTATCGAGCGGCGTCGGCGGGATCGTCGCCGTCCATCTTCAGCACGTCTTCCACGCGCGCCCCGTCGCGAG
>JBGPTK010000159.1:0-8923 GCA_041490605.1 Terriglobia bacterium
CCGCATGGTCCGCGATCAAGGGAACGCGGAGGACCTGGCTCAGGAAGTTTTTCTGCGCGTCTATCGCGCGCGAAAAAAATACGAGGCGAGCGCCAAGTTCACCACCTGGATGTTCCGGATCGCGACGAATCTGGCGCTGAACTCGATTCGCGACGGCCGCTACCACCAACTGGAAATTTCGATTGATGGTCCGAAGGAAGAAGACGAGCCGGCCTTTCAATTGCCGGCACGCGAGGCGGGCGCCGAGCAGCAATTGATCGAACGCGCCCGCGCCAAGCTGATTCACCGCGCGGTGATGGAGTTGCCGGAGAAGCAGAGGGCAGCCGTGCTGCTCCACAAGTATCAGGACATGGATTACTCCGAGATCGCGCATGCGCTGGATTGCTCGGAAAGCGCGCTGAAATCACTGCTGTTTCGCGCGTATGAGGCATTGCGAGCGCAGCTAGCGCCGCTGGTGGGGATGACGGCGGAAGCGGCCCCAGCCAAGGTGGCGGGGCGGGAAGGAAGGAAGCAATGAACTGCGAAAAGATGGGAATCAAATTGATCGATTATCTGGATGGGAATGCGAGCGCGGGCGAGCGCCGCGAGGTGGAAGCGCATCTCGCCGATTGCGGCGCCTGCCGCACGCGAGCCGAGGAATATCGCCGGCTGTGGGCCGTGCTCGAACAAGTGCCGGAGGTCGAGCCTTCCCCGGCCTTTGATGCTCGAATGCGGCAGCGCATCGCCGCCGAGCCCAAGCCGAAATTCTGGGGATGGTTCGTGCCTTCGCCGCGGCTGGCGCTTTCGCTGGCCTTGCTGCTGGTGCTCTCGGGCTGGCTGGCCGTGGCGCCCACCGATCCGGGGCCGGGGTCGCCAGCGGCGCAGAGCGATCAGGATTTCAAGATGATCAAGGATTTGCGCGTGCTGGAAGATTACGACGTGCTGACCAAGTTCGATGCACTTTCCGAACTGCCTCCGGCGCAGCCGACGACGCCTCCAGCGCAGAAACAAGATAACAAGTCCATGTAGAGCAGGCTGGACAGGGAAGTCTGGTCATTTGGAACGGGCGATCCTGGGATCGCGAACACAGTATGAGACAACATCGACTCCAATTCGTAGCCTGGCTTGTACTCGCCGGGTTGACTCTGGCCGCGGAGCCGGCTTCCGCGCAGCGATTGCGGTGGCATTCGTCGTGGAGAGCCACTCCGGTGGCGCAAAAACAGCCCAAGCCTCCGCAGGCCCCGAACGCAAAAGCCGAAGCGGTGTTGCCGCCCAAGCAGGGACAGCGAAATGCCCGGGGCATGATGGGCCTGCCGCCGAAGTGGGTGGAAAACCTGCGCGAGATGCCGCCCGAGGAGCAAGAGCGCTTCATGAACAACAATGAGCGCTTCCAGAGTTTGCCTGCCGAACGCCAGGCGCAGATCCGGCAGAATCTCCGCCGGTGGAACAGCCTGACGCCGGAGCAACGGAACGATCTGCGCAATCGAGTGCAAGTCTGGGAAGGATTGACCCCGCAGCAGCGCCAGGAAGTTCGCACGGAACTGCTTCCCAAGTGGCAGGCGCTGCCGCAGGAGCGCAAGCAAGTGCTGCGCGGCCGGCTGCGCGAACTGAAGGATTTGAACGAAGAGCAGCGCCAGGCGCGATTGCATGATGCGAACTTCCTGCGCGGGCTCGATGCCGGCGAGCAGCAAATGCTGCGGCAGTTAAGCGATCTGCGGCTGGGTGCAAGCCCGTAAACACTGTAGGAATGCGCTTTTTTTCCATTTTTTGTTAACTCATACGAAACATTTTGTCCCGCCTTTCCGGCAATCGCACGGCTACCACTCGCCATCGAATTCGGAAGTGAGCACAACATATTGTGGCCGCTCGCGAACAACTACCAGAGCGGCGCTCCGGATTTTTCCACAATTATTTTTGATTTCGTTCGCTTTCCCCTTGACAAGTTTCGATCTGCGCCTAGAATCGGGGCCAAAGTGGGTAGAAGTGGTAGCAAGTGTTAGAAAGTGTTTACGAGTGTCAGGCAGTGGTCTCAGCCGAAAGGCAACAAACGGGCGGATCATTCAGATCGGGCGCAACGGGCGTGATCGAAAATGCTGCGGGGAAGGTATCCAGGGACGGTGGACGAGAAGGGCAGGCTGAAGATTCCTGCCGGCTTTCTGGCCGAGCTGCGCAAGAGCGGCAAGAAGTTCTACGTCACCAGTGAGAATGGAGACTACGCACGCATTTATCCGATCAAAGAGTGGGACGGCATGGAAAAGCGTCTCGCCAAGATTGCCTCGCACAATCGCGCCAAGCAGAAGTTCCTGACCCGGGCCAATTATTACGGCCAGGAAGTGGAGCTGGACGGGCAGGGACGGCTGTTAATTCCGTCGCTCCTTCGGGAGTCGGCGGAGATGAAGGGGGAGGTCGACGTGATGGGCAACCTGACGTACCTGCAGGTTTGGAATCACGCGCGATTCCTCGATCACATCAACCAGAACCCGATCACCACGGAAGACGAACAAGCACTATCGGATCTGGGCATTTAACGTAATTGAGCGCATTGCATACGCCGGTACTGCTGGAAGCGGTGATGCAGTGGCTGCGGGTAGAGCCTGCCGGAACGTATTTGGACGCGACGGTTGGCGCCGGGGGATACAGCTTGGAAATCGCCCGGCGGCTGACGAGTGGCCGGCTGATTGGGCTGGACAGGGACCCGCAAGCCCTGGACATCGCGCGGGAACGGCTGAAGGAATTCGAGCAACAGGTGACTCTGGTGCGAGCAAATTTTTCGAAGATCGATGAAGTGGCCAGCAACTTGAGGCTGCCGCCGCTCGACGGCGTGGTGGCCGATCTGGGCGTATCGAGCATTCAGCTGGACAGCCGCGAGCGCGGATTTTCTTTCCGCTGGGCCGGGCCGCTCGATATGCGCATGGGGCCGGATGAGCCCCTGACGGCAAGCGAAATTGTGAACCAGTGGCCGGAGAAACAACTGGCCGACCTGCTCTATCAATACGGAGAAGAGCGGGATTCACGCAGAATCGCCAAGGCAATCGTGCGTGCGCGACCGATTCGCGACACCGAACACCTGGCAACGGTTGTGGCAGGGGTAAGCAAAGCATGGGGAAGGCAGAAGCTGCATCCCGCGACAAAAACGTTTCTGGCGCTGCGGATAGCGGTGAATCGAGAATCGGAGGAGCTCGGGCAGTTTCTTTCGCGTACCCCTGCCACTTTATCTTTGGGAGGCCGCTGGGTAATGCTCAGCTACCACTCGCTTGAAGACCGGTTGGTGAAGCATGCTTTCCAGCGCCTGGCGCGGGAAGGGGTGCTTCGAATCCTGACGAAGAAGGTGGTCCGGCCCAGCGACCAGGAAGTGTACGAAAATCCACGATCGCGAAGCGCGAAATTGCGGGCGGCCGAGAGGAAGGCGCCGGAAGCAGAAGCGGCGCCGCATGTGGGAAAATGACGGAATATTACACGGTAAAGCGAATCGACAATTCGAGGCTGGCCCGGCCGAAGGCGCCGGATCGGCTGCGCGACTGCAGCCGCCGGGTGGCTTGCGGAGCGGCGTTCGCGGCCTGCTGCCTGCTGTATGCCTGGCAGCATTTCCAGGGCATCCAGCTTCGCTATGAACTCGAAGATTTGCAATCGAAGCGCGGCCAAGAGGTCGAATTGAACCAGCATTTGCGGCTCGAAATCGCGGGCTTGCGAGCGCCGATGCGCATCGACTCGATCGCGCGCAATCAACTCGGGCTGACGGTTCCCGTGCCCGGTCAAGTGGCCCTGGTGGAGGGCCCGAACGAACCCGTTGTGGCACAGGCGAGCGTAGCGCAGACGACCCGGCCGTAATATCGACAATTGGCAGGCAGCCCCGGCTTTTTTTGTTCCGCTTGGCCGGGCAATGGCACATGCATTCGGCCGGAGTCCCCATCATCAATGGAGCAGCGCAGCGCTCGCACTCGCTGGTTAGTCGTCTTTGGTCTCGCCATTCTGTGGGTGGTCGTGGTTCTGCTCCGCCTGAGTTACCTCCAGCTTTACCGCTATAGCGATTACCTTGCCCGGGCCCAGCGGCAGCAGCAGCGCATCGTGGAAGTGAGCCCCAAGCGCGGGGTGATTTACGACCGCAACGGGCGTGAATTGGCGATGAGCGTTTCGGTGGATTCCTGTTTTGCCGATCCCGAAGAAATCTCGGACCCGGAGATGGTGGCCAATCTGCTGTCCCGCGTGCTGGGAACGCCGGTGGATGAGCTGCAGGAGAAGCTGGCGGAGTCGAAAACTTTCGTATGGATCGCGCGAAAGCTGCCGCCGGAAACCGTCTCGCGGATTCAAGGGCTCAATTTAAAGGGAATCTATTTCCAGAAGGAAAATCAGCGCTTCTATCCGGAGAAAACTCTAGCGGCGCACGTGCTGGGTTACGTGGACGTGGATGAGCACGGCCTGGGCGGGATCGAATACGCGCTCGACAAGGAGATCCGCGGACGGCCCGGCCGCTTGCTGGCATACGCGGACGCGCGGCGCCGCTGGTTTGACCGCACGCAATCGCCGGCGGATGCGGGCGCGAGCGTGGTCCTGACGCTGGACGAAAATATCCAGTACATCGCCGAAAAGGAATTGGCGGGGGCCATCGCGCAGACGCAGGCGAAAGCAGGCGTGATCGTGGTGCAGGATAGCAACACGGGCGAACCGCTGGCCATCGCGAACTGGCCGGCATTCGATGCCAACAAGCCCGCGGCTTCGAGCGACGATTCGCGCATGGACCGCGCGGTGACGGCGGCGTACGAGCCGGGGTCGACCTTCAAGCTGATCACGCTGACGGGCGCGATTGCCGAAGGGATCACCAATCCCGCCGAGATCATCGATTGCCAATCGGGTTCGATTACGGTGGCGGGGCGGCTGATCCACGATTGGCATCCGTTCGGGATGCTGTCCGTGTCGCAGGTCCTGGAACATTCCAGCGACGTGGGCGCGATCAAGCTGGCGCTGCGCCTGGGCGCGCCGAAGTTCTATCACTACATGCGCGCTTTCGGATTCGGCCAGATTACGGGAATCGAATTGCCCGGCGAGAATCGCGGGTTGCTGCGGCAACTCGATCATTGGACGCCCAGCTCGATCGGTTCGCTGGCCATGGGCCAGGAAATAAGCGTGACGCCGATTCAGATGGTTTCGGCGGTATCGGCCATCGCCAACGGCGGAATGCTTTACAAGCCCCGGGTGGTTCGCGAGATTCGCCGGGGCAACGCCGCGCAAATGATCGCGGCGCCCGATCCTCAACGGGCGCTTGATGCCGTGACGGCGGCGACGCTGCGGCAAATGATGGAAGGAGTGGTGAACGAGGGCACGGGCAAAAGCGCGGCACTCAATGGCTACAGCGTGGCGGGCAAAACGGGGACGGCGCAAAAAATCGATCCAGCCACGGGCCGCTATTCGAAAACACAATACGTGGCGTCATTCATCGGATTCACACCGGTGAATACGCCCGCGGTGACGATCCTGGTGGCCATCGATTCTCCGATTGGGGCACATCACGGCGGCCAGGTTGGCGGACCCATTTTTCGCCGCGTGGCCGAACAGGTGCTTGCCTATATGGCCGTGCCGCACGATTTGCCCATTATCCCCGAGGCGCAGTGGGCCGCGCATCATCGCGACGATACGGAAACAAGCGAGGGGGATAGCGATTTCATACCCATGCAGACGCAGGCGGTTTCCGAGGAGCCGGTTCCCGCCGCAACCTTTCAGACTTCGCAGACGATTGCTTTCGCGGAGGGCGAAAGAGTCGCGGTCCCTGATTTAGCCGGCCAAACCGTTCGCGGCGTCACCCAGGAGTGCTCGAAGCTGGGATTGACGCCGGTTCTCGTTGGCAGCGGGATTGCAGTGGATCAATCTCCGGCAGCCGGAACGCGCGTTTCGCGTGGCAGCCGGGTAACCGTAAGGTTCGGCCGTTCGCCAGGCCTCGTGCCAGCCTTGGCCAGGGAGAACTGATGTGAAATCAGCAACAAAACATAAGTCCAATCCGAGGGGTGAGCCGCAGCAGCCTATACTCATTTCGTCAAGAATGAAGCTCGAAGAACTACTCTCCGGGGTCGAACTCGTCCAGCTCAGCGGCCCCTCCGACGCAAGAATCACGTCGATTGCCTACAACAGCGCACAGGTGCGTCCGGGGACGCTCTTCTTCGCGCTGCGCGGGGAAAAAACGGACGGCAATAATTTCGTGGTGGATGCCATCGAGCGCGGGGCTGCGGCGATTGCCAGCGAATTGCCCGCGCCGAATACGCTGCCGCCCAGCGTCGCGTGGGCCCAGGTGCAACATCCTCGCCGGGTGCTCGCCAGCGCCTCAGCCAATTTCTTTGGACGCCCCGGCGAAGCATTGCAACTGGTGGGCGTGACCGGCACGAACGGCAAGACAACCACAACGTACCTGGTGGAATCGATTTTGCGCGCGGCCGGGCTGGTCAGCGGCCTGGTGGGAACGATTGCCTATCGCACGCCCAAAGGAACGCGCGAAGCGCCGCACACCACTCCGGAATCTTTCGATTTCCAGCAGATTTTGGCCGAGGTGCGCGATGGCGGCGGCACGCACGCCGTGCTGGAAGCCAGTTCGCACGCGCTGGCGATGGACCGCTTGTGGGGCTGCCGGTTCGCCGTGGCCATCTTCACCAACCTGACGCGCGATCATCTGGATTATCACAAAACTTTCGAGGATTATTTCGCGGCCAAGCGGCGCCTGTTTGAAAGCACGGGAAAAGGCGCCGCGGAAACAGGCGTGATCAATACGGATGATCCGTACGGCGCGCAACTTCTGGGCCTGGCTTCGCGCACGCTGACCTACGGTCTGAAGAGCGGCGCGCAATTGACCACCAAAAAATTCGACCTGTCGTTTTCCGGACTGGAATTCACGGCGCAAACTCCGGCGGGCAAAATTGAAGTGCGGTCTCCGCTGGTGGGCCGCATCAATGTTTACAACATTCTGGCCGCGATCGGCGCGGGAATTGGGCTGGGCATTCCACCCCAGGCGATTGAAACAGGCATCCGGCAGCTTGAAAGCGTTCCCGGCAGGTTCCAGCGCCTCGATGAAGGGCAGCCATTTCTGGTGGTGGTGGATTACGCGCACACGGACGACGCCTTGCGCAATCTGATCACCACGGCGCGCGAACTGGTGGAGAAGGGAAGGATCATCACGCTATTCGGCGCGGGCGGCGACCGCGATCGAACCAAGCGCCCGCTGATGGGCGAGGCCGCTGGAAGCCTGAGCGATCTGGTTGTCCTGTCGAGTGATAACCCGCGCAGCGAAGATCCCTTGCGGATCATCAACGATGTGGCGGTGGGTTTGCAGAAAGTGAATGCGAAGTACCGGGTGGAGCCGGACCGGACTCGCGCCATCGAAATGGCCATCGATGAGGCAGCGCCGGGAGACATTGTGCTGCTCGCCGGCAAAGGCCATGAGAATTATCAGGTTCTGAAGGATCGCACGATCGAATTCGACGAGCGGGAAATCGCTCGACGGGCATTGCGTCGCCGCGGCTATAGCAAGTCGGCGGCATAAGGCAAGGCTCGTTCTGGCATGGCGCGTGCAAGTTTTACGGCATGGCTTTCGAGTCGTGAGTCAATTGGAGCTTGGCGCCCAGGCGTGACGACCAACTCTTTGGAGACACGATGCGGTGGACTGTGGAACAAGTGGCTTGCGCTCTTGGTGTCGAGACTCCCAAAGGCCTCAACCCCCTGGCCCGGATGGCCGGTGTCTCGATTGATTCGCGTACTCTCCGGGCTGGAGAAATGTTCTTCGCCATACGCGGACCGAGTCACGATGGACACAGTTTTGTGGCTCAAGCTTTGGCCTCGGGGGCTGTGGCCGGGGTGGTGGAACAGGCGCGTTGGGCGGAATTTCCGGAATCGATTCGCGACCAGATCCTCCCGGTCCCGAGCACCTTCGCAGCGCTGCAACATCTGGCCCGAAGCGTCTGTCGCGCATGGCGGGACGCACGCCCGGGACGGCGGCTGGCGGCGATCACCGGCTCAGCCGGGAAAACGACAACCAAGGAAATCCTGGCGGCGCTTCTGGCCGCGCGGTTCCGCGTACTGAAGTCGGAAGGAAATCTGAACAATGACTATGGCTTGCCGCTGACGCTGCTGCGGCTGGACGAAGAAGACGTGGCCGTGGTGGAACTGGGCATGTCGGCGCGTGGCGAACTGACGCGGCTGGCGGAAATCGCGGAGCCGGATCTGGGCGTGGTGACAAACGTCGCGCCGGTGCATCTGGAATTCTTTTCTTCGGTGGATGAAATTGCGCTGGCCAAGCGCGAATTAATCCAGGGCCTGGCAGGATCTCAGCCGGTAGCGGTGCTGAACGCCGATGATTCGCGCGTGGCGCGCTTTGCGGATGGCTTTCGCGGGCGCGTGCTGACTTACGGGACGGCGGGTTCGGCCGCGTTTCGCGCGGAAGCGATCGAAGACCGCGGCGCAGAGGGCACTTCATTCGACTTCGTTGGACCGGCGGGCCGTGCGCGGTTTGAACTGCCGCTGCTGGGCCGCCACAACGTCTACAACGCGCTGGCCGCGCTGGCCGCGGCAAGCGAATGGGGCATTGACGCCGAAATCGCGCGCGGAGTTCTGGCCGCATTGAAGCCGGCCAACATGCGCGGGGAAATCCTGCGATTCGAAAAGGGATTCACGGTAATCAACGATAGCTACAATTCAAACCCTCTCGCGCTCGCGAGCATGGTGGACCTTCTGGCCGCGACGCCGGGCTACCGCCGCCGAATTCTTGCCGCCGGCGAAATGCGCGAATTGGGATCCACCGCCGCGGAATTGCACCGGGAAGCCGGCCGCCACGCGGCCGTGAAGAAGGTTGATTGGATCATCGGCGTCGGCGGCCACGCCCGGGAACTCGCCAATGGGGCGATGCTCGAAGACCACCCGAGCGATCAAGCTCTATTTTTCGCGACCCCCGAAGCGGCGGGTAATTTTCTCA
>JBGPTK010000160.1:0-8858 GCA_041490605.1 Terriglobia bacterium
AGCAGGGGGCGCATGGTGAAAAGCTGATCGAGCGCCGGCTCGCCGTGGAAAATATGGCCGCCGGTGAGGCCGTAATTGGTTTCGAGATCCTTGGGAGTGAGCACTTCGCCATCGAGGAGGAGCGAGGCGAGATCGGGCACATACTCTTCGAGCGTTTCGACCACGGCATCACTGAGCGCTTCGCGGTGTGAATCCCAATCGCCCGATTTCAAATGGTACGGCGCGTAGTGGGCGAAGATGGACATGACGTGCTGGCCGGCGGGAGCGAGCGATGGATCGGCGAGCGATGGAATGGTGATTTCTAAAGACGGGCGGCGCGAAAATTCGCCGTACTTGGAAGCGTCAAAGGCGCGCTCGATGTAATCGATTTCCGGGCCGATGTGGATGCGGCCGGAGAGAGTGCCGTTGGATGCGCCTTGCAGCGCCTTGAACTGCGGCGGGCCGGAGAGCGCGAGATTAATTTTGGCGACGGCGCCAGTGGAGCGATAGTGCTGCACTTTGGCGAGGAAGCTGGGCTCGAGTGTGACGGGATCGAGCAACTTCAAGAAAGTGCGCTTGGGATCGGCGTTGGAAATTACAGCCCGCGCGGAAATTTCTTCGCCGCCGGCCAGAACGACTCCAGTGACGGCGCCTCCTTTTACAGTGATCTGCGCCACTTCGGCTCGCGTGCGGATTTGCGCGCCGGCTTTTTGCGCGACGGCGGCCATCGCTTGTGTCAGGCCGCCCATGCCGCCGCGCGGAATGGAGGCGACTCCTGCATAGTGGGATTCCGCGGCAGCGCGCAGCAAAAGGACGGCCGTGGTTCCCGGCGACCAGGGGCCGGTGGCTGTGCCGAAAATGGCGCGGGAAGAAATCATGGCGCGCAACAATTCGCTTTCAAACCATTCGGCGGCAAAATCGGCGACGGCCATGGGGCCCCAGCGCAACAGGCGCTGCATGTCTTTCTTGCCCAGGCCGCGAAAATTTCTGCCCACTTTGAACAGGCGGAAAAGATCGGCGGACGAGGGATTTTCGATGTCGGGAGGAGTGAGCGTAATCAACTGGCTGAGGAATTGAGTGATGCGGCCGAGAACGGATTCGAATTCGAGGAATTTGCCGGCGTCGCGCGTGGAAAATTTGGCGATGCTCTGCGCGGATTTTGCGGGATCATTGTAAAGCACGATGGAGCGGCCATCGGGCGCGGGAGCAAAAATGCGAACGTCAGGCTCGATCAATTGAAATCCAAATTGCTCGAGCTTCATTTCGCGGGCGATCACGGGCAGCAACGGGCCGGCGGTGTGCGCGATGGTGGAAGCGCGGAAACCGGGATGGAATTCCTCGGTGACGGCGACGCCGCCGACGATCGGGCGGCGCTCGAGCACGATCGGTTTGAATCCTGCCCGGGCGAGATAGTAGGCCGTCACCAGGCCGTTGAGTCCCGCGCCGACGATTACGACATTGTCTTTTTTCGCCATGGCCTAGTTTGATTTTCCGCTGCCGTCTTTCAACATTTCGACGGCTGCCAGGCGGCCGGGCGCGCCCATGATGCCTCCGCCGGGATGCGTGGCCGAGCCGCACATATAAAGGTTGCGAACCGGAGTTCGATAGCGCGCCCAGCCGGCCACGGGGCGCAGGAAAAATAATTGTTCGAGCGAAAGCTCGCCCTGGAAAATATTGCCTTCGGTAAGGCCCACCAGGCGCTCGATATCGAGCGGCGTAAGGACCTGGCGCCCGATGATGATTTCTTTGATGTTGGGAGCGTATTGCGCCAGCGTATCGATGACGGCGTCGCCGAAGGCTTCGCGCTTCTGATCCCAATTCCCTTCCCGTAGTTTGTAGGGCGCGTACTGAACGAAACAGGAAAGCACGTGCTTGCCCGGGGGCGCGACGGATGGGTCGGTGAGGCTGGGAATCACAATGTCAATGTAAGGACGGCGTGAAAAATCGCCGTACTTGGCATCGTCGTAGGCGCGCTCCATGTATTCCAGGGAAGGCGAAATGGACATTGCGCCGCGCAGGTGCGCGCCGGGTCCGGGGAGACAGGTGAAATTCGGCAGAGCGTCGAGCGCGAGATTTACTTTGCCGGAAGAGCCGCGATATTTGTAACGGCGAACCTCTTCCACAAATTCGCCGGGGAGTTCGCTAGGCTCCATCAGTTTCAGGAAAGTGAGATTAGGGTCGACGCTGGAAGATACGGAACCCGCTTTGATTTCTTCGCCGCTTTCGAGGACCACGCCGGTGGCGCGGCCTTCCTTCACCAGAATTTTTGCCACGGGCGCCTGAGTGCGGATTTCGACTCCCGCTTCGCGGGCCGCCGAGGCGATGGCATTCGAGATTGCTCCGGTGCCGCCGCGGCTGAATCCCCAGGCACGAAAAGCGCCGTCAATTTCGCCCATGTAATGGTGCAGCAAAACGTAAGCGGTGCCCGGCGAACGAACTCCGAGAAATGTGCCGATGATTCCGGAAGCCGACATGGTGGCCTTCAGGACATCGGTTTCAAACCACTGATCGAGAAAATCGGCCGCGCTCATGGTCATAAGCTGGACCAGGTTGTACTTGTCCTCGGCAGGAAGCGATTGGAAGCGTTTGCCGAGGAACAGCAGCTTCTTCAGGTCGCGCGGATCGAGCGAAGTGGGGTCGGGCGGGACCATGGCCAGCAGCGGCTTGACGAAATGGCACATCGCCAGCATGGCTTTGCCGAATTCGTCGTAGGCCTCGGCATCCACGCGGGAGTGCTGGGCGATTGCGCGGCGAGTTTTGGCGTGGTCGTTGACGCGCCAAAGATATTGGCCTTCAAGCATGGGCGTGAAGGTGCCGTCGAGGGGCAGGATTTCCAGGCCGTGGCGCGGCAAGTCGAGATCGCGAATAATTTCCGGGCGCAGCAGGGAGACCACGTAGGAACAAACGGAAAATTGGAAGCCTGGGAAAATTTCCTCGGTTACCGCGGCGCCGCCGAGGACGTAACGCTTCTCGAGGACCAGGACTTTTCGGCCCGCGCGGGCAAGGTAGGCCGCGTTGACAAGGCCGTTGTGGCCGCCTCCGATGACGATTACGTCGTAGCGTGAAGCCATGATCGATTTTGGCGCCGCCTTGCGCGCGTGTATTCGCAAACCGGAAGGATTGCACATTCTACTGGGCAACGGGCGCTGCTACAAGGACGGTCTGCGGGATGCGGAGCTGTTGCTCGGGATTCCTCGCCCCTTTAAATTTTTTGTGGCTGGCCGAGTTGATCGTGGGGCTCGGAATGGCGGGCAAGCGGGAAGCGCGCTGCTTGCGGCGGCATCAATGGCGCGACTATAATCCGCGCGGACAACATTGCCACATCCGGAGAGCCCGGAGCTGGGACGGAAGGAGCCGCTGTGCCCATAGGAAGCGCATTCCACGAACGCACTTTTCCGCTTTGCGAAAGCTTGAACTATCGCGAATGGTCGGGCTATTACACGGTCAGCGCCTACGAAACGCACCACGAGCACGAATATAACGCGATTCGCAACGCGGCGGCGATGATCGACGTCTCGCCGCTTTTCAAATATTGGATCACCGGGCGCGACGCGACGAAGTTTGTGAACCGGGTGATTACGCGGGACATCCGCAAAGTTGCCGTGGGCCAGGTGATTTACTGTTGCTGGTGCGATGAGCAAGGAAAAGTAATCGACGACGGCACGATTTCGCGGCTGGACGAAAACGCGTATCGCTGGACCGCGGCCGATCCAAGCCTGCGGTGGTTCCGGCAGAACGCTCTGGGACTCGCCGTGCAGATTGACGATATTTCCGAGCAATTGGCGGCGCTGGCGTTGCAAGGGCCAACGTCGGCTCGATTGCTGGGGCGCGTGGTGGCGGACGCGGACGTTGCCAACCTGAAATATTTTCGGGTGACGCAGGGAACGATCGGCGGCGTAAAAGTGGATATCTCGCGGACCGGATATACGGGCGACCTGGGATATGAGGTCTGGATGCCGTGGAACGACGCGGTGAAAGTGTGGGACGCGATTTTTGAGGCCGGGCAATCGTTCGACCTGCACGCCGCGGGGATGCTGGCGCTGGATGTGGCGCGGATTGAAGCGGGCTTATTGCTGATCGAAGTGGACTACATCAGCAGCAAAAAGGCGCTGATTGAAGCGCAGAAATATTCTCCGTATGAATTAGTTTTCGGAAAGATGGTGCACCTGGACAAGGAACATTTTGTGGGCCGGGGCGCGCTGAAGGAAGAAAACCGGCGCGGGCCGCGGCGGAAAATCGTGGGGCTGGATATTCGCTGGGAGGATATCGAGGGGCACTACGAGGCGCTGGGCCTGGCGCCGCAGGTGCCGGCGGCGGCGTCGCGCTCTGCCGTGCCTGTTTACCGGAAGGGAGAGCAGGTGGGCAAGGCGACTTCGACGACCTGGTCACCCACGTTGAAGAAGATGATCGCGCTGGCGTGTGTGGGGGGTGAGCACGCGGCGGTGGGAACACCGCTGGAGATGGAACTCACCGTGGAAGCGGTCCGCCATCGAGTGAGTGCTACAGTGGCAGCATTGCCATTTTTTAATCCGGCGCGTAAAACTGCGACGCCGGCTACCTGATTATTAAAGGGACAGACATGAAAAACGAAATGGACAGGAGCGTGCCGGCACGAATCGCACGCTCACTTTACCGGAACGAAATTATTCCGGCGGCAGTTATTTTCGTGCTGGCGGTTTTCGCGGCGCCGGGCCGGGCGCAAGACATGGCTTCGAAATGCCCTCCTCCGGCGCGCACCGATAACGTAAAAGAAACTCTTCATGGAGTGGAAATCACCGATGCGTATCGCTGGCTGGAAGACCAGACCAGTCCCGAGACGCGCGCCTGGATCGATGCCCAGGACAAATGCACGGAATCGGTGCTGCGCAAACTTCCCGGCCGCGAAGCAATCACCGCGCGCCTGACGGCGCTGATGAAAGTGGATACCGTGGGAGTGCCGCGCGCGTATGGAGGGCGTTATTTTTTCACCAAGCGAGGAGCGGATCAGGACCTGGCGGCAATTTATATGCGCAAGGGCGCCGATGGCCCCGACGAGCTGCTGGTCGATCCCGGCCCGATGAGCGCCGACCATACGGTCAGCGTGAATCTTGCGCGGGTATCCGAGGATGGAAAGCTGATCGCTTACGGAGTGCGCAAGGGCGGAGAAGATGAAGTGACCATCCATTTGATGGACACCGGCACGCGGAAGGAGTTGCCGGATCAATTGCCGCGCTCCGATTATTTCGGCGTGGTGATCCTGCCGGGGCGCGACGGGCTTTATTATTCGCGATTGACGGCGGAGGGGCCGAGTGTTTATTTCCACGCTCTGGGAACGGATACTTCAGGTGATAAAGAGATTTTCGGCCAGGGATACGGCAAGGACAAAATCATCGGGATCGACATTTCCGATGGCGGACAGTACCTGAGCATTTTGGTCGCGTATGGATCAGGGAGCGAGCGCTCCGAGGTTTACGTTCAGGACGTAAAGAATCACGGGCCGATCACCAAGATCGTGAAGGACGTGGATGGATTCTTCAACGGGGAGATTGCCGGCGACACGATGTACCTGCTGACGAATTGGCAGGCGCCGAAATGGCGCGTGATCGCCGTCGACCTGAAAAACCCGGCGCAGAAGCACTGGCGCGTGGTCCTTCCTGAAGGGGACGCGCGGATCGAGAACGCGGGGCTGGCCGGCGGAAAGCTGCTGGTGCAATACACGCGAAACGCAACTTCGGAAGTGAAATTATTCGATGTCAACGGCAAGGCAGCCGGCGAAGTGAAACTGCCGGCGCTGGGTACGGTGACCGGCTTGCAGGAACATTGGAACAGCGGCGAGGCATTCTTTGGATTCCGTTCGTTTCCGATTCCCGAAACGATTTATCGCTACGATGTGGCCAAGGGATCGCTGACGCCCTGGGCGCGGCCCAAGGTTCCCATTGAAAGCGCCGAATACGAAGTGAAGCAAGTCTGGTACGAATCGAAAGACAAGACGCGCGTGCCGATGTTTCTTTTTTACAAGAAGGGATTGAAGCTGGACGGCTCGCGGCCGGTGCTGCTGACCGGTTACGGCGGATTCGACGTGAGCGAGACTCCGAATTTCGTGGCCAACGCGGTGGTGTGGGTGGAACAGGGCGGCGTGTGGGCGGTGGCGAACATGCGCGGCGGCGGCGAGTTTGGCGAGGCCTGGCATCACGCGGGAATGATGGCCAACAAGCAGAATGTGTTCGACGATTTTATTTCAGCGGCGGAATGGCTGGTAAAAAACAATTACAGCAAACCGGCCAAACTTTCCATCATGGGCGGGAGCAATGGCGGATTGCTGGTGGGCGCGGCGCTGACGCAGCGGCCGGATTTGTTTCAGGCCGTGGTTTGCCTCTATCCCCTGCTGGACATGGTTCGTTTCCAGAAGTTCCTGGTGGCGCGCTGGTGGGTGCCGGAATATGGATCATCGGACGATCCGGAACAGTTCAAATATATTTATGCCTACTCGCCCTATCAAAATGTGCATGCGGGAACGAAATATCCCGCGGTGCTGTTCATTACCGGAGACGGCGATACGCGCGTTGCGCCTTTGCACGCGCGCAAGATGGCCGCGGAGCTGCAGGCTCAGACGGGCTCGGACCGCCCCGTGCTGCTGCTTTACGATACGAAATCGGGACATTCGGGTGGGCGTCCGATCGGCAAGCAAATCGAAGAAGGAACGGATTTGCTGAGCTTTTTGTTCTGGCAATTGGGGGTCAGCGTTCAGTAGAGGGGATTGGGATTTGGGTGGCGCCGCGGCGGGTTCATGGCCCGGCGTGAGCGGCGATTCGTTGGCGCGCGGAATGTTTTCCGTGTGATTCGCAAGGTTGATCTCGCAAGGGGGAAATAATGTCCGGACTGCATCGCAATCGTCGCGCCTCTCGCTGGGCCTCGACGCTGCTATTTCTATTTGGCGCCGCCAGTGGACTCGGGAGCATGCTGCCGGCGGCCGCGTTGGCGAGAGAGCCGCTTCCGCCGATTAAATTGCTGGTGGATGCGAGCGAAGCTCCCCGGTCCATCCTGCACGCCAAGCTGGCGATTCCCGTAAGACCGGGACCATTGACGCTTTACTACCCCGAATGGATTCCCGGCGAGCACATGCCCGACGGGCCGATCGTGAATCTGGCCGGGCTGAAATTCACCGCCAATGGAAAAGTGGTTCCCTGGCGGCGCGACCTGGTGGACATGTTTGCCTTTCACCTGGATGTGCCGGAGGGCGCGAGCGAGCTCAGCGTCAGCTTCGATTTTTTGCTGTCCGGAGCAGCTTCGAAATTTTCGTCGGGAGCCTCCGCGACCGCGCAACTGGATGTCCTGAGCTGGAATCAATTGCTGCTTTATCCGCAAGGCTGGCCCGCGAACCAGCTTACCTATCAATCCAGCTTGCGCCTGCCCGAAGGCTGGAAATTCGGCACGGCATTGCCGGTCTCCAGGCAATCCGGCTCGACGATTGAGTTCGCACCGGTGACGCTGGAAACCCTGGTGGATTCTCCGGTGCTGGCCGGCGCTCATTTCCGCATCGTGCATTTGACGCCGGGGCAAAATCCGCCGCATGAAATTGATATTGCCGCCGACAGTCCGGGCGCGCTGGAAATGAACGCCGGCGATCAATTGCACTATAAGCAACTGGTGGCGGAGACGGGCGCGCTGTTCGGTTCGCGGCATTACCGGGACTATCATTTTCTGCTGACGCTGAGCGACGACGTGGCGCACTTTGGCCTGGAGCATCACGAATCGAGCGACGATCGCCTGTCCGAGCGCACTTTGCTGGATGACACGCTGCGGCTTTATTCAGCCGATTTGCTGCCGCACGAGTTTGTGCATTCCTGGAACGGCAAGTTTCGACGGCCGGCCGGCCTGGCTACTTCCGATTATCAGCAGCCGATGAAGGGCGATTTGCTGTGGGTGTATGAAGGCTTGACGCAATACCTGGGCGATATTCTTGCCGCGCGCAGCGGACTGTGGACACCGCAGCAATTCCGCGAACAAACCGCCTTGGTTGCGGCAATGCTGGACCACCGCGCCGGGCGCACCTGGAGGCCCCTGCAGGATACCGCCGATGCGGCTCAGATTCTTTATGCCGCGCCGGACGAGTGGACGGCGTGGCGCCGGACCGTGGACTTCTACGAAGAAGGATTCCTGATCTGGCTGGATGTGGATACGCTGATCCGCCAGCAAACACAGGGCAAGAAATCCATGAACGATTTCTGCCGGGCCTTTCACGGCGGGCCGGGAGGCGCGCCGGAGCTGAAGCCTTATACGTTCGAGGATGTGGTGGCGGCGCTGAACGACGTTACGCCGTACGACTGGCGAAACTTTCTGACCATGCGGCTGAATTCCTTAAACCCGAATGCGCCGAAGGGCGGAATCGAGAACGGCGGCTGGCGCCTGGCTTATACCGAAGAAAGAAATGAGAACCAGTTGGCCTCCGACGTGGCGCACAAGACGCTCGATTTGAGTTTTTCGATCGGAATGGTCCTTGATGATGATGGATCGGTTCGCGACGTGATCCCGGACATGGCGGCAGCGGTTTCCGGGATCGGTCCGGGGATGAAATTGCAGGCCGTGAACGGGCGGCAATGGTCGCCGGAAGTTCTGCGGCAAGCCATACAAGGATCAAAAGCAAGTTCCAAACCGCTGGAACTGCTGGTGGCGAACGGGAATTACTTCAAAACGTATTCGCTGAATTATCACGACGGCTTGCGGTATCCGCATCTGGAGCGCGATGCCTCGAAGCCGGATGTGATGAGCGAGATTATCAAGCCGATGGCGCCGGAGGCGCGCTGATTGTTGGGATAGGCGATGCGCGTTGGCGATCAATTCAACACTATCGCGGGTGGGAGTGCTGCTCGGGATTCCTCACCCGTTTGAGTTTTGTGTGG
>JBGPTK010000161.1:0-8839 GCA_041490605.1 Terriglobia bacterium
CCGTTCACGATCTTGCGGATGATATCGGCCGCCTCTTCCACGCGGATGCCCAGCGGTTTCGCGATCTTGTCTCGAATCGCCTGGATCGCCCGATTCCTGTCCAGCTTCATCCTGCCGCCCGAGTAATAATCCGGATTGATATATCCCAGCGCAACGTCGGCGTCGGTGACCGTCGGTTCCGTCCCACCCAGGTTGAAACACGCGGGCCCGGGCAGCGAACCCGCGCTGCGCGGGCCCACCTGCACTTGATTCTGAAGCAACGCATTGATCGAAGCGATCGAGCCGCCGCCCGCGCCGATGGAGAGCGTCTTGATCATCGTGATCCCCACCATCCATCGGTCGATGATCGGCCGGAAGTCGTAGCTGCGCACGCTGTCTTTCACCACCAGGCCCACGTCGAAACTCGTCCCGCCCATGTCCGTCATCACCACGTTCTGGTAACCGAGCGACTGCGCCACGTGATGCGCGCCCATCAATCCCGAAACCGGGCCGCTGTTAAACGTGCGGCAGGCGGTGGTGCGAAATACTTCGGCGATCCCTCCGGAACTTTGAATCATCAGCAGCGGCTTGTTGTAACCTCTCTCGCGCAGCTTGTCCCACATCGCGGAAAGTTCGATTTGCATGGAGCGCTGAAGATACGCATCCAGAATCGCGGCCATCGTCCTCTCGTATTCCCCAAGTTTCCCCACCACCTGCCCCGCCAGAACCACCGGCAGGTAGCCGATGTGGAATTCCTTGTACTCGTCGCGAATGATTTCTTTCACTCGCCTTTCGTTGATCGGATTCAGGAATCCCCAAAGCAGGGCCACGACGAATCCTCGCGCGCCGTGGCTCACCAGGTAGCGCACCTTTTCGCGAACATTATTCTCGTCGAGCGGACGGATCACTTTCCCGCGTGAATCCACGCGCTCTTTCACGCCCACAATCATGTCTCTGGGAATCAGCGGATCAGGTTTCTTCTGGACGGCCAGATTTCTTCGCTCGGCGACGCGCGTGCCATCGATCCACTGCGCCCCGCGCCCGATCAGCACCACGTCTTCGTGTCCTTCCGTCGTGATCAGGCCCAGGCGCGGCCCCTTCTTTTCGATCAGCCGGTTCATCGCGATGGTCGTGGAATACCGGATCATCTCGACCTGCGGCAGCAACTCCTCGATCTTCAGTCCCAGCGCAGCAGCTCCTTCTTCAATTACGCGCGAGAAACACACCGATAAATCGTATGGAGTTGTCGGAACCTTCTTGATCAGGGCTTTCCCTTTGAAATTCAGCACCAGATCGGTAAAGGTTCCGCCGACGTCGATATCGATCGAATTCATTCCACGACCTCGAGCCGCTGTCCGCGAATCACGAATTCGCCTTTGCGCAACCGTTCCTTCAGGCTGTCCACGTCGATCTCAATGTCATGCGTGATCGGATGGCCCGGCGGCAGGTACTCCGTCTCCACTTGCGTCCCGCATCCCGGACAGTAATATTCCACGATGCGCACCCACTGCGGATCGGGAGAGAAATTGAACGGGCCGGAAACCAGGGGCTGATGGACCTCGCGCGGGTCGCGGTCATAGAGCAGGCAGCCCTTCTTGTAATTCTCGCGCGCGGAGCCTAGATCGCGGATGCATCGATTGCACACCCACCGTTCGCGATCTATATCCAGATCGAGATATTCGGTGATGCGGATGCGATTCTCTTGTTCCGAAGCCATGTTCCGTCCCTGTCCCGAATACTCTGCCTGCTATTTCTTCGAATTCCGGCTGACCGTGCCATTTCCGAAGCGGTCCATCGCCATCACCCAACTCTCGGGAATAAACTGCGTGCTGTTGATTCCCTCGATCACCGCGCATCCCGCAATCCGATTGCCGGGCTTCAACGATTCCCAGCGATAAATTTGCGCCACTCCGTCCGCGCTTCCCCAGCCCACCGCCCTCGTTCCAGTCTTTGCATGCGAAGAATCTGGCCCTTCCATCGGAAGCTCCGCGATTCGCGGCGCCGGCATCGCCTTGTTCACCCGCACACGCATCAGCTCCAGCGAGACGTCATCCGCCCGCGCTCCACCAGCCGCTCTAAGACTTCCCAGAAGTGCGGCTTTCAAATCCTGCGCACTCTTCAACGAAGATTCCGCCACCGCCGCCGGCACGGAATGCCCTCCATTTCCCGCCACATCAAATTCCACGGCAAAACTCAATCCCTTCGGCTGAATTCCCTCGCCCAGCAAATCCTTGATGCCTTCCGCCTTCATCTCCTCCAGAAGCCGGCGAATCTGGCCCATGCTCCCCTCGGAAATCTTCATACCCGGCAGGCTCCGCTCATACACATGGCAAACACCGGAGACTGAAGATCCGAATGCGCTGAACACAGGCCCCAGCGAAAATAGCCGGACAGAATTCAATCCCGCCTTTTCAGCCACGCCGCAGGCAAACAGGCCTCCGTTCCCTCCGTAGGCAAACAGCACGTGCTTCGAGAAATCCATCTGCAGTTCCGCTTGCGCGGCGCCGATCGTGCCGGCAGCCATTTCGAAGCCCCGGTCAATAATCGTTTTGCAGGCCTGCTCCACGGAAATGTGCAGCGGCTGCGCCACCATCTCGTCAATGGTTTGCCGCGCCAGGCCCTTGTCAATCGGCTTCGTCCCGCCGAGAAAGTATTCGGGATTGATGATCCCTGCCGCCACGAATGCATCCGTCAGCGTCGGCTGGTCCCCGCCCAGCGCGTAGCAGGCCGGTCCCGGAAACGAACCCATGCTCTCCGGACCGAGTTGCACGCCAGGTTTCTTTCCACCACCGGCCGAAACCTTGACCACGCTCCCTCCTCCCAACGCGATGCTGCGCAAGTACGGCAATGAAATTCCCACGGGAATACCAAAAAAATCGGAAGGCTTCCGGTAGATCGGCTCCGCATTTTTCAAAACGCTGACCTTTGCGGTGGTTCCCCCGATATCCATCGCGATCACATCCTTCAAACCATACATTTTTGCCAGGTAGGCGCTGCCATGAATGCCCAGAATTGGTCCCGATTCGATGGTGTCAATTGCCTTGGTCTTTGCGATTCCCGCCACGCCTCCGTTGATATGGCTCACCAGAAATGAGCCCATGTATCGCGACGTTTCCCGCAGCTCATCCTCGGCCTTGAACAACGTGGCTGCCAGCGCCCCGTGCGTATAGGCATTGATCAGGGCGCAGTACGTGCGCGTCTGATCTTCCGCGCTCTGCGAAATGTCGATCCCCGCGAGCACCGGCACGGAGCCCAGGAAGTGATCCGGATATTGCTGATCGATGGTCCTTTTCACCGAAAGCTCGCGCCGGGGATCGCGGTGGGAATCCTTCAGGCTCACGCAGATTCTGCGAACGCCTTTTTCCAGCAGCGATCGCGCCGCGTTCATGATCTCCGATTCGTCCGCGGATTCGCTCACCCCGATCACATCCGCCTCGGCCACCAGCCGGTTCAAAACAATGCTGCGAGGCTCCGTGCCGTACAGCCGCTTCTCCTGCCCCGCGGAAACGAGCAGGCCGATTCTAGGGCCGTGCGATTCGGCAAGAACGTTGGAAGTAATGGTGGTCGACCAGCGGATTAACTCGATCTCTTCCAGAAAGCGGTTGGTATCCTGGAAGCCTGCTTGCGCCGCTCCCTGCGTCAGGCAGTCGAACAGGCACACCGTCAGGTCGTGCGGAGTGGTATCCACTTTCACGCACACCACATTCTGGCCATTCGCGAACAGGCCATCCGTCAATGTCCCGCCTACGTCGATATCTACTGTCCACACGGGGCCCTCACCGCGCGCGCGGCTCCAAAATTGCAATCAAATCTTCCGAGTTCGCCGACCAGCCGAAAAAAGTTTCCACGTTATAGAGCGTCGCTTCCTGCACGCTGGCGTTTCCCGCGGGCATGCTGCCGTCTCGCAGCAGGATGGGCCAGTAGTCCTGAAAATAAGCATCCCGTAGGGTCGATTCCACGCAGACGTTTGTGGCAATCCCCGCGAAGAATAAATATCGGATCCCGCGCACGCGGAGCTGCGAATCAAGTGTGGTGCCCGCGAAGCCGCTGTACCGCGTCTTGATGACTACCAGGTCGCCTTCTTCCGGCGCCAGTTCATCCACAATCGCGAAATCCCAGGTTCCCTCGGTCAGCAGCTTCCCTTTCAGCTCCGGCCGTTCGTTCATCAGGTGCATCGCCAGTTCTTTGTGCCAATTCGGGGAATTCGGCCCGCCGCTATTGCTCAGATCGGGTTTGTATCCCATCTGCAGATACACAACTGGCATTCCCGCCCGCCGCGCTGCCGCCAGAACATTCCATATCGCTCGAACCACTCGCTGGGCATCCGAAAGATCCGCTCCCGCAATATCCAGCATTCCGCCTTTGCTGGCGAACGCATTCTGCATGTCCACCACGACGATCGCGGCGCGATCGAAATCAACGGCGACCGGTTCCGGTTTGGCATTCAGTTCCAACATTGCTCGCTGGAATCTCCCGCCGCCAATTCCATCCACTACCCAATCGTCCGGCTCGGATTCCTCAGTCGCGTCCAGCTTCCACAATCTTTCCCGCCAATCCCAGCGGATTCGTGAACAGCACTTCATGGCTTCCTGGCATTTGCACCAGCCGGTACAGGCCAAGCCGGTTCGACATCCGCGGATGCCAGCCCCACTCGCCGGGAGGGAGAGCTATATCTTCCGTGCAATTGATATAGCTCTTCGGAATTTCGAGCGAGTAGAACTTCTTCAAATCCAGCCTGTCCTGGCTCGGTTGATGAGGCTCCGGAGACAACTGCGAATAGGCCCATTTCGCCATTTCCAGATCGCCATCGTTGATAAACGATTCGCGCCAGATCGGAAACGGCAGCATCACCGTTTGGTCCGCGGAATTTTTCGCCAATTGCTCGAACAGGGCGCCGTAAACCGGCGGAATTTCATCCGTCAGGGACTTGCCATCCGGGAGCACAAACCCACTCAGGAATACCAGCCGCCTGATTCTCTCGGGAATCGCTTCGGCCACTTTCGAGATGATCGTCCCGCCGAAGCTATGTCCCACCAGCACGAAGTCTTTCAATGAATTGCCGGTGATGTAATCCACGATCGATCGCACGCAATCCGCGTGGCTCACCTTCTTGTTCACTCCCTTGCCGTGGCCGGCGATGGTGGGGGCCAGCGCCTGGTGGCCTTTCTCTTTCAAGTGGTCGATTGTGGATTGCCACGCGGACCCGTCATGCCAGGATCCGTGCACTAACACGAAGATTGTCACGGCAGGTTCTCCTGAAGACCCTACGAATCAAGATAACAAACACTTTCCATAGCACGCCGGGCGCGCGTCCGCAACTCAGGAGTTCGAATTCTAGGCTGAACCCGATCTCCTCGAGTGCTTCCCTTCCCAGACCCTGTGCGGGAATTGCAGGGTGGGCACGAATCCACTCTCCTCGTGCGCCACCCCACCGTCAGCCAAATCAGAAGGAAAACTTCGCCGCGAACTGAAGTTGCCGCGGGTTCAACATGGTCCTGGGCCCGCCGAACTGAGGATTCGGAACCGGCGGCCCTTCCCCGGTGGGACAACCTGCTATCTGAACATTCTGGATCGCGATAGACGTGCTGTCCTTGTAATGCGTGGGAATTCTTCCACTGCAGAAACCGTACGCGCCGTAGACCGAGGTGACCTCGTCCACATTCGGGCGGTTGAACACGTTGAACGCATCCATCATCAGGTCGACCCTTACCTTCTCTCCAATCTTAAAGAACCGGGAAATGCGCAGGTCCACGGCTCTCAGGTTGTCGCCCCAATAGGTATTCCTGGCCGCCAGCCCCACACGATCGGTCACCGGGTTGGTATCCCCGTTGGCGTCGAACCCAACGAACATGGTGAACGGGCGGGCCGATTGCACCGTCACGATGCCGCTGAATTCGAAGTTCCTGATAAAGGATTTATTCGGCGTATTCGCCACAAAGTTTCCAATGAAGCGGCTGCGAACGTCCTGATTGGAATTGGCCCGTTCCAGGCTCCTTCGATAGAAGTCTTGCGGCGTGCTGACGAACGTGGTGAACGTGCCGTCGTCGAGCGTTTTCGAAAACGTGTAATTCGCGTTGAGCCGGAAGTAATGGCCGGCTCTTTCGTTCACCTGCAATGTTAAGCCGTGGTAAACGGAATTGCCGCTGTTGTCGGTGTAGTAAAGCAAACCGGAATTGTTAAAGAGCGGCCCGCTGAAATTTTCCTTGCCGGGTGAAAAGCCCGCCAGCGGCGGCGGCGCCGCGGCGCAGGTGGCGGTGGCGTTCGAAAACCCGGCCGTGGGGCAAACATTCAAGTTTTCCGCCCGCACCAGTTTGTGCGCGGCCACGAACAAATATCCCGCGCTGACCGCCAGCCCGCCTCCAATTTGGCGGTCGATTTCGAGGTTGGCCTGCTCCGAGTAAGGGATGCGGCTCGCATGGTCTACCATGCCCGCACCCGCCGTACAGGAGGGCGGGCAAGCCCCGGTGATGAACTGCCCCGGAACTTGGCCCGTCAGGACCAGGGTCTTGGCCACGGTTGCCGGAAATCCAAATGGCCCCGGCGTGAATTGGTTCAAAACCCAGGTGCCGGATTCCGAGCCTTGCCGGATTCCGGGCAAGCTCACGCCCGGTATCACCACGGGCCGCTGCGGTTGCGTGATGAACAGGAAGGAAAGATTGTATCGATCATCGAACAGCCCGAAGCCGGAGCGGATTACAGTCTTATTGTTCGGCGAATAAGCAAACCCCACCCTGGGTTGAAAGCCGCGGTAGTCCGGGTCGATCTGCTTCGATAACCCGGTTTCAAAGTCGTACCGCAAACCATAGTTCAGTGTCAGCTTGGAACTGGCGCGCCACTGATCCTGGGCAAAGAATCCAAAGTAGTTGTGGTTGAGCGTCTCGGAAAAATTCACGGTCTGCGAGGGAATATATGCATTTTGCCAATTGGTCGGAATCGGCGGCGGAGTAAAGCCCGGTGTCAAAGGTCCGCTTCCCACCGGCGCTCCCCAGAAAATAATCGGCGTTCCATTCAGGAAAGGAGGGAGAGGGCAGGTATCGCCTGGATTCGGGCTTTGCGGAATATTGGCGGCCGGATTGACGAAGTTGGCGAATTGCACCAGGCAATTGACGCCCGGAAGAATAATTCGCATGGGCGTGAACCCGGGCCAGATGACGAAATTGTTGACGTGGTTGAAATCGATCCCGAATTTTACGACGTGCGCCCCCTTGACCCAGGCCACGGAATCACTCAACTGCACGCGGCTCTCAAAAATTGCATCCAGAACTCCGAAGTTATGCCCGAACAGCAGCGAATTCGGAATATCCAGGTTGGGCTGCCCGGTAACTCCCGGGAAGTCATAGTGGCGCCGCGAGTATTGCGCCAGGAAGCTGTTCACCAGGTCAGGTTTGAATTCGGAAGACACCGTGCCTACCAGCGATTGATCGCGGAGGAAAACATTATGCCCGCTGCTGGGCGCGCCAATGCCGCCGCCATCCAGCGTGCTGCCCACCAATTGATTTAAGTCGCGCCCGTCCTCGATGTTGTAGCGAATGCTCAAGCGGTGCTTGGCGCCGAATTGCTGATCCACCTTCACGATGCCGTTGTCGTTGTCTTTGGTCTTCAACAGATTCAGGTTTTCCGGCGCGATCCCCATGGCCACTTTCGATGCGTTGATCAAATTCAAGTCGCTCAGCAGCGTCTCCGGATAGGTGGGAGACTCCGCGCGCCGCTGGCCTTCGTAATTCATGAAGAAAAACGTTTTGTCCTTCTTGATCGGACCGCCGAATGTTCCGCCGAATTGATTCTGGCGCAGCACGTAAGGCTGTGGGGAAGGCTGCAACAAGGATCGCGCGTCCGTGGCGTTGTTCTGCAAATAGTCATAGATCGATCCGTGATATTCATTCGTGCCCGACTTGGTCACGATGTTGACGATTCCTCCCAGCGCCCTTCCGTACTCCGCCCCGAAACTGTTGTTCACCACCCGGAATTCGCTCACCGCTTCCTGCGAAGGCGCCGCCCGCTGCGAGCCCGTTGCCGTATTGACGTTGTCCGCGCCATCCACCGTGATTTCATTGCTCAAGTCGCGCATGCCCGCAAAGGATACGCGGGTCACTTCAAATTCCGTGATCGTGGATTGCAGGCTGGTTCGCCCCGTGGCCACGCCCGGCGTCAACAGCGCGAAATCGGTAAACAGCCGCCCGCTGATCGGGAGCGAGGAAATCGCTCTCGTATCGATTACCTGGCTCACTTCCGTTCGTGTGGGTTCGATGGTCTGGGCTTCCCCGGTGACCGTCACTTGTTCGCCCAGCGACGCGATCTTCAAGGTAACGTCGATTGTCGCCGACTGCCCCACCGACATCACGATTCCGGTCCGCGTATAATTCGAGAATCCGGTGAACGAGGCTTTCAGTTCATACTGCCCCGGCGGCAGGTTGGGCAGCACATAATACCCGGCGTCGTTCGAAGTCGCCGTATAGGCGCGGTTCGTGTCCGTATCGCGCAGTGTGACGGTCGCCTTGGCAACCACTCCACCGCTCTCATCGTGGACGGTCCCGTTCAACTGGGCAGCCGTGGCGCCCCCTTGCGCGAACGCTGCATTCCCAAAACTCAGGAAAATCACGGTCACAAGAAAGGCCAGCAATCCCGTACGACCCCTCATAAGTCACCCCTCTCAGAGAAAATTCCCTTAAACAAGCGTTCAAAATTGGATGGCCGGAAATCCCCCGATGCCCCGCAGCTTCATCCCCCGCAATAGCCCTTGTCAAGCATTCCTTTTGAACAAGCGTTCAAACCCTCTTCTGCCTCACCCGGTGCCAGCAGGTCTAACTCCAGCGCTACCTATTGTCAAGCCTTTAATCGTTCGCTTGTTCGATTATCGCGC
>JBGPTK010000162.1:0-8830 GCA_041490605.1 Terriglobia bacterium
CAGGGCGGCGCTGCGGCAACGAAAGTGTTGTACTGAATGATAATTAATTCTTGACAGGGATGGCGGCTGAGGCGCACTTTTGAGTTGTGGCCGCCGGAATGCAGCCGATTGTTTTTCCCGGGAGCGGCAACATCTGGATTCGCGAATTCCCCCCTTCCTCGTTCGATCCAACACCTAGTTTGTAATTGAGCGTTTCCTTTTACGCGATCTGATTCATTTTGAGTGCGCCAAGCGCGCGTGAGGTATTTCCATGAAACCGATTTCGACGTTTAAGGTCCGGCCGGCACTGCCGGAGCCGTTACGACCGCTGTTGCGGATCGCGCAAAATCTGCGCTGGAGCTGGGATCACGGGGCGATCGATCTGTTTCGAAGATTCGACAGGAACCTTTGGGAGACGGCCGGGCGGAATCCGGTATTGCTGCTGGGGATCATCGATCAAAGATTGCTGGAATCCGCGGCTCGGGATGAATCTTTCCTGGCGCACATGAAGGGCGTGTCGGACAAACTCGACAAGTACCTGGCGGGAGAGGGCGCGTGGTACCGGCGAGAGCACGGGAAGGAAGAAAATTTCGCGGTGGCGTATTTTTGCGCGGAGTTCGGGATCAGCGAATGCCTGCGGATTTTTGCCGGAGGGCTGGGCGTGCTCGCGGGGGATCATATGAAGGCAGCCAGCGATTTGGGGCTGCCGCTGGTGGGTGTGGGACTGCTCTACCAGCAAGGGTACTTCCGGCAGTATCTGAACGCGGCCGGCTGGCAGCAGGAAGCGTTTGAAGACAACGATTTTCACACGCTGCCGGTGGAGCCGGTTCCTGATTTGATGGTTCAGGTGGAGTTGCCCGAGGGGCCGCTGGCGGCGCAAGTGTGGCGGGTGGCGGTGGGAAGGCTGCAGCTGTTTCTGCTGGACACGAATATTCCGGCCAATCGAGCGGAGTACCGGGGAATCACGCAGCAGCTTTATGGTGGGGATCTGGAAATACGGCTGAAACAGGAAATCCTGCTGGGGATCGGAGGATATCGAGCGCTGGAGGCGCTGAGCTTGAAGCCCACGGTGTACCACATGAATGAGGGCCACTCGGCGTTCCTGGGACTGGAGCGAGTGGTTCGCCTGATGGAAACCGAGAACCTCTCGTTTGCGGAAGCACGGGTTCTGGCGTCAGCGAGCCTGGTATTCACAACCCACACACCGGTGCCGGCGGGCCATGACTATTTCCCGCCTGCGTTGATGGACTGTTACTTCTCCGAGTACGCCAAGCGGCTCAAGATCAGCCCGCAGGAGTTTCTGGGCCTGGGGCGGAAGAATCCGGGAGATGACGCGGAGGATTTTTGCATGACGGTGCTGGCGCTGCGGCTGGCGGCGTGCAGCAACGGTGTAAGCAAGCTGCATGGCGCGGTGAGCCGGCGCATGTGGAACGGGATTTGGAATGGGCTTCCGGAGGCGGAAGTGCCGATCGGATCGGTGACCAACGGAGTACACTACCGCAGTTGGGTATCGTTTGAGATGAACCAGCTCTACGACCGCTACCTGGGGCCGAAGTGGCGGGAGGAGCCGGCCGATGCGAAGCTGTGGGAGCGCGCGGAATCCATTCCCGCGGGAGAATTGTGGAGAACACACGAGAGGCGCCGGGAACGCCTGGTGGCTTACGCGCGTGAACGGCTGCAAGCGCAATTGAAAGCGCGGGGGGCTTCGCAGACCGCGATCGACGAAGCGGAAGAAGTGCTGAGCCCGGACTCGCTGACCATCGGATTTGGACGGCGCTTCGCGACGTACAAACGAGCGACGCTGCTCTTGAGCGATCCGGATCGCCTGCTGCGGATCCTGAACGATTCGAAGCGGCCCGTTCAAATCATCTATGCGGGCAAAGCGCACCCGAAAGATCAGCATGGCAAAGAGTTGATCCAAGCCATTTGCGGACTGGCGGCGCGTCCGGAGTTCCGCCGCAAACTCGTGTTCCTGGAGAACTATGACATGGCCGTGGCGCGAGCGATGGTTCAGGGATGCGACATCTGGCTGAATACGCCGCGGCGGCCGCATGAGGCCAGCGGAACGAGTGGAATGAAAGCACAAGCCAACGGCGGGCTGAATGTGAGCACGCTGGACGGATGGTGGGACGAAGCCTGGCAGATGGGAGAGGAGTGCGGGGCCAAGGTGGGTTGGGCCATCGGCAATTGCGAGACCTTCGAAGATCCCGATTACCAGGATCAGGTGGAAGCCGAGGCTCTGTATGAATTGCTGGAACGAGAGATCGTTCCCGCATTTTATGAACGGCGCGCGGACGGATTACCGGCGAAGTGGGTGAACCGCATGAAAACCTCGATCGCCAAGCTGTGCCCGGAATTCAATATGCATCGAATGGTGATGCAGTATACGGACGAATACTACCTGGCGGCCCACGGGCGCAGTCAAAAGCTGCATGCGGACAACGCGGCCAAGGCGAGAGGCCTGGCGGCGTGGAGAAGCAAGGTGGAGCAAGCGTGGCCGCGGCTTTGCGTGAAATCCATTCAACAGGGCATTTCGGAGATCGCCCTGGGCCAGGAAGTGCTGGTGACGGCGCAAGTTTTCCTGGATACGCTGACGCCGGACGATGTTGCCGTGCAGGTGCTCTCGGGACGAGTGGACGCGGCCGGTGAGATCAAGAACCCCTCGGTGATTTCGATGGAATTATCCGAACGGGAAGGCGCGGGAAGCTATTTGTTCCAAACCATGCTGCGGACGGACGGCCGCAGCGGGCTGCACGGGTATGCGATCCGAATATTGCCGCGGCATTGTGATTCTTCCACAATGTTCCTGCCCGGACTGATCACCTGGGCCAGTAAGACTAGTTCGCAGGCCGAAGAGTTGGTGCTGCAGTCTTAGATCGTTTGCGCGCGAGAACAAGGAACTGTTTGTATTTTCTTCTCAGGGATTAGCCCGTCGAGCATACTCCCGCGCATTACTTGGGAGGCCGGCCCTGAGACTTCGTTTAAATCTGCTGGTGCAGATCCTGCTCTTTTTTTCCGTTGCAACCTTCGCACGGACCCCGAAACAAACTGGAAATGCGGCGGGCGGCGCAACAGCCGCGAGTCCCGCGCTTATTTATTCCACATACGTCAGCCGGAATCCGGCGGACGCCGCGCATAGCGTGGCTGTGGGGCGAGACGGCTCGATTTATCTGGTGGGGCGCGCGGCTTTCGTGGCTGCGGACAAGGGCGAGGCGTTTGTGGCGCATCTATCGGCGGATGGCTCGTCGCTGCTCTACCTGGTTTATCTGGGGGGCGGCGGGGACACGGACGCGCGCGCGATCGCGCTGGATTCGAAGAGCAACGCATACGTGACGGGCGAAACCGATGCCGCCAATTTTCCGGTGCACAACGCGCTGCAGGCGGCGTGCAGCGTGAACGGCACGCGCGAATGCAGTGGCGATGCATTCCTTGTGAAATTGAATGCGGATGGCGCGGTGATTTTCTCTACGTACCTGGGCGGCAGCGGAGAGGACGGCGCAAACGCGATTGCGGTGGATGCGGCGGGGAATATTTATGTGGGTGGCGCGACCGCGTCGACGGATTTTCCGGTGTTCCGGGCGCTGCAGGGAAATGCGGGCGGAAGTGGAGATGGATTCATCGCGCAAATTGCGGGGGATGGCTCGCGAGTGCTCTACGCCAGTTATGTGGGCGGCGCGGTTCTAACGAACGTGGGCAACACGATCGACGGCTTTGGACCGATCGGGAATAACGGGCTGGCGCTGGTGAACCAGGCAACGGGAACGATCAACGCCAATGCGGCGGCGCCACTCCTGTTGAACGTGGGCGCGGCCACGAATCCGGGGCTGCTGGAAGCAAGCAACGGCGGGACGCTGCAACTGAGCGGCGCAGCTTATAACAACGCCGGGGGAACCATCACTGCGAACGGCAGCGGTTCGACGGTGCAATTGCTGGGTGGGACAACCATTCAGGGCGGCTTGTTGACGACGACCCTGGGCGGAGTACTTGGAACGGCAGCGAACCAGACGGTGACGCTCGACGGGAGCACCCCCAGCGGCACGGTGACGAATCAGGGAACTTATACCGGAGCGGACAACAGCTGAACCATCGTGGTGGGAACGATAAGCAATCCCGGGGTGATTCTGGTAGCGGCGGCGGGGAACAATACATTTCTGAAAATGAACGGGGCCGTGACGCTGACCGGAGGAGGCACGGTGACGCTGACGACGAGCGGAGGCGGCACAGCGTTTATCAACCAGCTTGTAGTCAATTCCACGCTGACGAACGTTGACAACATCATCCAGGGGAGGGGACAGATTGGGAATAACGGCCTGGCACTGGTGAACCAGGCGAGTGGAGTGATTGACGCCAACATTTTGGCGGCCGCGCTTCTCCTCAATCCGAATGGATTTACGAACCAGGGATTGATGGAGGCGACGGTTGGGGGCGTCTTGCAACTCACTGGCACCAGTTTCAACAACCTGGGAGGCAACATCACCGCGAATGGCGGCGGTTCGGCGGTGCAATTCATTGGCGGCGCCACGATCCAGGGCGGCACGATCACGGCCACCGGCGGTGGAGTCTTGGGAGCAGCGGCCAACCAAACGATCACTCTGGACGGTGCGGCGCAGGGGACATTGACGATCGCGGGAATTTTCACGGGCGCGGACAACAGCACGACCAACCTGGTGGGGACGATCAACAATACCGGGGCAATCCAAATCAATGCGGTTGGCAATAATACGTTTTTGAAGATCACGAATGGAGTGACGCTGACGGGGGCGGGAACGGTGACGCTTTCGACTACGGGAGGCGGCACAGGTTTCATCAACCAGACTGTGGCGAATTCTGTTCTGACAAACGCCGGCAACATCATTCAGGGGAGGGGACAGATTGGCAATAACGGATTGGCGCTGATCAACAAAGCGACGATCCTTGCCAACGTGTCAGGCCAGGCGCTGCTGCTTAACCCCGGTGGACTTACGAATCAGGGAGTGCTGGAAGCTGCGGGCGGCGGGATATTGCAACTGAGCAGCACGACCATCGCGAACCCTACCGGATCCATTACGGTGGACGGAGCCGGCTCGACGATGCAATTTGTGAACGGCGCCACCATTCAGGGCGGAACGCTGACGACCACGAACGGCGGCGTATTGGGGGCCGCAGTCAATCAATCCATCACGCTGGATGGAAACGCCCTGGGACCGCTGCGGATTGTGGGCACTTATTCCGGACCGGACAACAGCTCAACCATCCTGGTGGGGACGATCAACAATACCGGGGCGATCCAAATCAATGCGGTGGGCAATAATACGTTTTTGAAGATCACCAATGGCGTAACGCTGATGGGGGCAGGAACGGTGACGCTTTCGACTTCGGGCGGCGGCGGAGCCTTCATCAACCAAACGGTAGCGAATTCCACGCTGACGAACGTGGACAACATCATTCAGGGGACGGGGCAGATCGGGAACAATGGTCTGGCGCTGGTAATCAGGGGAGTGTGGAGGCCAATCAGAACGGCCGGGCACTGCTGATTAATCCGGGTTCACTTACCAACGCGGGGCTGCTGGAAGCGATCGGGGGCGGCGTGCTGCAATTGAGCAACGCGGCGTTTAACAATGCGGGAGGCTCGATCAAGGTTGACGGCGGCGCTTCCTCGGCGCAATTCGTGAATGGAGCGGTGATCCAAGAAGGGACGCTCGCGACCGCGAATGGCGGGGTCCTGGGAGCCGCAGTAAACCAATCCATCACGCTGGATGGAAGCACCCACGGTACGTTGACCAATCTCGGCAGTTATACGTGAGCGGACAACAGTACAACGACGCTGGTGGGTAATGTGATCAACTCGGGTCTGATGCAAATCAATACGGCCGGGAACAATACGTTTCTGAAGATCACTAATGGCGTGATGCTTGCGGGGGCAGGCACGGTGATGCTCTCTAGAACGGGAGGCGGCACGGCATTCATCAACCAGACGGTGGTCAATTCCGTTCTGACGAACGCCGGGAACATCATCCAGGGTACGGGGCAAATCGGGAACAATGGATTGACGCTGATCAATCAGGGAACGATCAACGCGAATCTAATTGGATTGGGGCTGGTGGTGAATCCGAATACGGTGACGAATGCCGGATTGCTGGAGGCTTCGGGCGGCGGCGTTTTGGTGCTGAGCAATTCGTCCATCAACAATGCCGGGGGATCGATCGTGGTGGATGGCGCGGCATCCCTGGTGCAGTTCGTGAATGGAGCAATCATTCAGGGCGGGACGATTGGGACCGTCAATAACGGAGTGCTGGGTGTAGCGCCGGGCAATAGCATCGTGCTGGACGGAAACACTTTCGGGCCTCTGACGAACTCCGGGACGTACACGGGATCAAACAATAGCACGACGATTCTGGCGGGCAGGATCGTGAATAACGGCGCGATCCTCGTGGCCGCCGCGGGCAACAATACGTTCCTTCAAGTGAACGGCGCCGCGACTCTGCAGGGCGCGGGCACGGTGACGCTTCTCTCCGGCGGCGATGCCACCGCGTTCATCAACCAAACGGCGGCGAATTCGACTTTGACCAATGCCGGAAACACGATTCAGGGAACAGGACAAATCGGAAACAACGGACTGGCGCTGGTGAATCAGGGAACGATTGTTGCCGACGTGACAGGCTTTGCGCTGCTGCTGAATCCATCCACGCTCACCAACCAGGGCTTGCTGGAGGCGACTGCGGGGGATTGCTGCAACTCAGCAATTCGTCCATCGCCAACGCGGGAGGAACGATCAAAGTGGACGGAGCGGCTTCCTCCGTGCAATTTGCGGACGGCGTGGTGATCCAAGGCGGCACGCTCACAACCGCGAACAATGGAGTGCTGGGCAGCGCGAGCGGAAATACGGTCACACTCGACGGCAGAGCGAACGCGCTGGCGATCGGGGCCGGCGGAACCTACACGGTGAACGACAACAGCACCACGAATATTCTGGGAACGATCAACAACCTCGGAACGGTGCTGCTGAATTCAACAGGAAATCCGACGTTTTTGACCGTGCCTTCGGAGGAAAGCGCGACGCTGACCGGCGGCGGCACGGTGACGATGTCGGCCAGCGCGAACAGCATCAATGGGCCGGCGCTCGACAACTCCGGCAACACGATTCAGGATCTGGCTGCCCTTAACATCGTTGCGTTTACGCAGGATTCCGGCGCGATACAAATCGCGGCGAGCGGCGCGGCAACCGCGGCAACTTTTGCGGTGAATGGCGGCACGGCGCAGGTGGACGGCGCGCTGAACGCTTCGAGCGGGGTGAGTGTGGCGAGCGGCGCCACATTTTCCGGCACGGGAACCATTTCCGGCAATTTGGCGGTGAATGGCGCGGTGCAGCCGGGGGATATTCCCAATCCTGGAATGCTGACGATTTCCGGAAACGGCGCGGGAAATTACACACAGGGATCTTCCGGTGATTATAACGCGCTGATCGGCGGGACAAATCCCGGCACGCAATATTCGCAAGTGAATTTGACAGGGGCCGCGAACCTATCCGGCACGCTGAACGTGAGCCTGATCGACGAATTCACGCCAGCAGTGGGCAATCAATTCACGGTGCTGACGGCTGGTTCGGTTACGGGACAATTTACAGTGACGAATTTGCAGAGCTTACCCGCCGGGCTGAGCTGGAAGGTGACGAGCAATCCGGCGTCGGTGGTGCTGAGCGTCGTGGCGATCGCACCCACATTGGTTTCGATTGCGGTGACGTCGTGCTCCGGAAGCTTTCCGCAAGGCACGCAGGTGGCACTGACGGCGACGGCGGCGAGCGGGTCAAACTTTACGAGCTTTGCCGGCGGCGGCTGCGCGACAGTAAGTCCGTGTACGGTGACCTTAAATGCCGCGACAACGGTGACGGCGACATTTGAGGCGGCTAACACTCCTACTTTTACTCCCGTGCCGGGATCGGGACTGACGGCAACCGGGAATCCGGGAGACACATTCGAATTTCCGCTGCAATTGACGGGGCCTCCCGGGCAAACCATTATTTTGAGCTGCAGTCCTGACCCGACCGCGACGTCGATCACGTGCGCGGTGGCTCCGGCAACGGTGACGTTGAACGCCAAAGGGACCACGGGCACGTTCATTCAGGTGAGTTCCTTCTGTTCCTGGAATGCGCCGCGACCCGGACCGCGGAATCCAATTCCTGGAAATTGGCTGATGGTTCTGGGCGGGCTGGCACTTATTGGCTGTGCATTCGCGGCGCGCCGGCGCGGATTGGCGTTTGCGCTGCCGATTGCTTCGCTGGCGCTGCTGATGATTTCGGTGGTTGGCTGCTCGAATGGACCGGCGGGTCCAGCGGGACGCACGCCGCCGGGAACGTATCATTTGACCATCCCTGCGAAGGCACAGAGCGGCATTACGGGGCAAGTGGTGCTGACGCTAATTATTAAGTAAGGCTGGCAGAAAGCGCCGGCAGGGGCTTCCCGACTCAAAGCGTCGGGACGCCCCGATCCAAGACATCGGGGTAAACTCCAACCGCTAAAGCTCGGACCCTCTAAAAACCATTTATGAGATTGGAAGTAGTTATCTGCATGAGCTAAGGAATCGCGCGAAATTTGTGCCGGGAGGTCGCAGCCCGCGCGGAGAATCTGGTGGAGATGAAGCCAGTTTGCTTCGAAACGACCATGATTCTGTTTGTGTCGCGGGAGGCGGCGGGCGGGACTATAATTATGAGCGATTGATGTTTCTGGCGCGAAGAGGGAATTGGCATGGCCATTGTGAAAGCGAGCCGAAAAGCGATCACGGCGCGGCGCTTGGGGAAAGCTCTTTTCGCGGGATTCAATCGCGCGTATGCGCAAGTTCAGGTGGAGCCGAATCGTTATCTCGAACGGGTGCGGCG